>JBFXFO010000038.1:0-27258 GCA_050178915.1 Rhizobiaceae bacterium
GTCGTGCCCGAAGAACAGCGTCAGGCCGAAGGCGGAGGTGCCGTTGTGGCCGATCGAGATGCCGGGCAGCGCCGGCTCGCCGGCGCCGATGCCGTTGAACTCGGGGCAGGAGATGTGGACGATGTAGCGCAGCGACGGCACCGCATGGGCACGGTGCGGGTCGTTGGCGACGATCGGCCGACCGGTGGTGGTGCGCGAACCCGCAACCACCCAGTTGTTGGAGCCCTGCCCGGTTGCGTCGCGCAGCACGTCGCCGAGCGGCGTCACCTTGCGCCAGCGCGCCGCGTCATTTGCCGACGCCGCAAGCCGCTCTTCGCTGAAGGTCACCGGTGCGACCGCCAGCTTGAAGACGTCGAGGCAGTCGAGCGGCAGCGGCTCGGGCTTGCCGCGTCCCGCCAGCGGGTCATGCGGCGGCTGCAGCTTCTGCCGCAGTTCGTCGATCGCCGGGTCCTGGCTGGCCAGCACGATGGAGCGCACCACCTCCGACATGGCGTTGCGCATCAGCGAATGGCTGCGGATGCGCACCACGTCCTCGGCCTGCCAGACAGCCGGCGTCACGCCCATCTCGGCAAATTCGGGCGGCAGGCGCGCCGGTTCGCGGGTGCACAGCGCGACATAGGCGTTGATGCCCGCGACGAAGCTCTGGCAGATCGCCTCGGAATCATCGCTGTAGCTTGCCCACTCCGTCGCCATGTCGCCGCGATAGAGGAACAGGCGCGCGGCGCGATCCTGCTCGAGGTAGCCCGGACCGAAATCGGCGGCGAGCAGGCCGAGGCCGCGCTTGCGCCAGAGGTCGAGCTGCCACAGCCGGTCGCGCGCCGCGTTGAAGCCCTGCGCGAAAAACATGTCGTCGAACGAGCCGGCGCGCACATGCGCGATGCCCCATTCATCGATGCTGATGGACGCCGGCCCGCTCAGGCCGGCGATTTCGATCCGTTCCTCACGCATGGTCGCCTCCGGCGGTCAGGCCGCGGCGTCGGCGGGCAGCGACGGCGTCTTGCCCTTGCGCCACTTCTCCGCGTACTCGGCGAGCGTGCCGAACTTGACGCCTTCCTTGCCCTTGATGTGCTCGATGAGCTTCTCGAGGATGACCATGCGGGCGCCGCGGCCGATGGTCTGCGGGTGCATGGTGAGGTTGAAGACGCCCTTGCCGATCTTCTCGTAGAGATAGTCGAACTCGTCGATCCACATCTGCAGCACGGCGCGCGGGCTGGTGTAGCCGGGGTTGGAGCCGAGGATCACTTCGAAATGCGGGAAGTCGTCGAGCATCCACGAGACCGGGATCTCGACCAGATCGACCGGCTTGCCGAACTTCCACGGCTCGGTCTTGGACCACTCGTCGCCGATGCGGCACCAGTACGCGTCGTACTCGTTGCCCATCAGGCTGCTCTCGTACTTGAAGCCGTATTCGAGCAGGAGCGGAATGGTGTGCGGGCTGTTGTCCCAGGCCGGGGAGCGGTAGCCGACCGGGCGGATGCCGACGACCTTCTGGTAGGCTTCGAGGCCCTTGTCCATGATCCAGCGCTCCTGGTCGGGCGTGGTCGTGACGGGGTTCTCGTGCACCCAGCCGTGATGGCCGAGCTCATGGCCATCGGCGGCGATGTCCTCGATCGTCTTGGGGAAGGCCAGGACGGTGTGGCCGGGCGTGAAGAACGTGCCCTTGATGCCGTGCTCCTTGAGCAGCGGAAGGATGCGGCGCACGCCGATGGGGCAGAGCTCGCCGCGCGAGATCATGCTGGGCGAGGTCGCTCCGATGCTGCCTATCCACACGGAATAGGCGTCGTAGTCGAAGGTCAGCGCGACGTGCACATCCTTGGTCGTCATGTCAGTCTCCCAATGCGGTTTTTCGTTAAGGCGATGTGGCTAGATGCGGCGGGATCGCGTGAACACGTCGAGTGCCACCGCGAGGATCACGATCGCGCCCTTGGTCAGCAGCTGGTAGTTGGCGCTGATGGCGAGCGAGTCGAAGACGTTGGAGAGCGTCGCCAGGATGAGCAGCCCGACCGCCGTGCGCCACATCGCACCCTCGCCACCCATCAGCGAGGTGCCGCCGATGACGACAATGGCGATGGCATCGAGCGAGACGTTGGCGCCCATGTCGGCCTGCCCGACGCCGAGGCGCGAGGCGAGGATCATGCCGCCGATGCCCGAGCACACGGCGCTGATGACATAGGTGCTGCCGCGCAGCAGGTCGACGCGCATGCCGGACAGGCGCGCCGCTTCCGAATTGCCGCCGATGGCATAGATCGAGCGGCCATAGACCGACTTGATGAGCACGAAGGCGCCGAGCGCGAAGGCCAGTACCAGCAGCCAGATCGGGATCGGCCAGTCGAGCATGCGGCCGACACCGAGGTTCTGGAAGTCGAAATTGTCGGGCGTCTGCGGCGCCGACTTGGAGAAGATGTAGGCGCAGCCGCCGAAGATCGAGCCGCTGCCCAGCGTGGCAATGAACGGATTGACCTTCATCCTGGTCACGATCAGCCCGTTGATGACGCCGCACACGACGGCAACCACGAGCACGATGCCGGCTGCCGGCCACAGCCCGGCCGAGTCGGCGAAGCTGGCGAACAGCACCGCGCCGAGCGCGAAGATGGCGCCGACCGAAAGGTCGAAGCCGCCACCGATGATGACGAAGGTCATGCCCACCGCGACGATGCCGACCGAGGCGTTCTGGCTGAGGATGTTCTTGATGTTGGTGATGTCGAAGAAGCGCGGATAGAGGATCGTCGCGACGATCAGCAGGATGATCAGCGCCCAGACCATGCCGTACTGGACCAGGGACTTGCGCAGCAGCGCGAGCGCCCGGTTCTGCGTTGCGTGGTTCGATGCAGTCGTCATTGCGCCACCCCAAATGCCGCCGCGAGGATCCCGTTCACGTCGATGGGCCTCGTCACCCCGTCCAGTTCTGCCACCTTGCGGCCCTCCGAAAGCACGATCACGCGATCGCTGATCGCGACCACCTCCTCCAGCTCGGAGGAGACGACGATGATCGAAAGGCCTTCATCGGCAAGCGCGCGCAGCGTGCGCAGGATTTCTTCCTTGGCGCCGACGTCGATGCCACGCGTCGGCTCGTCCACCAGCAGCACGCGCGGGCGGCGGTAGTACCATTTCGACAGCAGGATCTTCTGCTGGTTGCCACCCGACAGATCACGCATGATCGTGTCGAGGCGCTGCGGCGCAAAACCGAACTTGCCGACGACGTCCTCCGCCTTGCGGCGCATGACGCGCTGCGAGATCAAGCCGAGGCGCGACACCTGCCGGAAGGCGGTCAGCGCGATGTTCTCGATCGCCGGCAGGCTGAGGATCAGCCCCTGCGTCTTGCGATCCTCCGGCACCAGCGCGATGCCGATCGCCAGCGCATCGCGCGGCGTACGCGGCCAGCGCACATCCTTGCCGCCGATGCTGAGCGAGCCTTCGCTCAGCGGCTCCAGCCCGGCGAGGCAGCGCAGCAGCGAGGTGCGGCCGGAGCCGACGAGGCCGCCAATGCCGAGGATTTCGCCGGCGTTGAGCTTGAAGGAGATGCCCTCGATGGCGCCCGCCTTGCTGATGTCGCGCGCCTCCAAAAGCGGCGCGCCGGCAGCGCGGCGCTCGCCACGCTTCGGCTCCTCGAGGTCGTGGCCGATCATGGCGCGCACCAGTTCGGCCTTGGTCCAGCGAGCGCGCGGCGCGGTTTCGATGACGCGGCCGTCACGGAACACCGTCACCATGTCGGCGATGTCGAGCACCTCGTCGAGGTTGTGGCTGACGATCATCATGGTGCGGCCCTCGGCGCGCAGCTGACGCATGATGCGGAAGAGCGAGTCGCGCTCCGGCGGGGCGAGCGCCGTGGTCGGCTCGTCGAAAAGGATGAGGCGCGCCTGCGACTGCACGCCGCGCATGATCTCCAGCATCTGCTGGTCGGCGACCGACAGCTGCCCGGCCAGCGCATCGCCGGGAATGGTGACGCCGAGCATCTTGCACAGCGCATCGTAGCGCTCGCTCATCGCCCGCTCGGCGAGCAGGCCGCTATGCGCGATGGTGCGTCCGAGGAAGACATTGGCGCGTGCCGTCAGCGCCGGAACGATGGTCAGTTCCTGATAGATGGAGGCGATGCCGAGCTGGCGCGTGTGGCGCGGCTGGCCGAAGACATGCGGCGCACCGTAGATGTCCACCTCGCCCGCCGACGGAACGACGCGTCCGGCGATCACGCCGAGGAAGGTGGATTTGCCGGCGCCGTTCTCGCCGACAAGGGCGTGGATGGTGCCCTGGTCGATGCGCACGCTGACGCCCTTCAGCGCCATCGTGCCGCCATAGCGCTTCTCGACGCCGCGCGCGTCGATGGCGGCGCCCGTTGGGGCGCCGCGGGAGGCCGGATCGGCAAGCTGCGAGTTCACGGAACCAGCCCCCAAACCCAGAGCCTAGAATTCCGGCTCGTTCTGGTCGACGTTCTCCTTGGTGATCATCACCGACTCGAGCGGCAGGTAACGCTCGACCTTCTCGCCGCGCCAGGCAGCCGCCAGAGCCTCGACCGCCTTGTAGTATTCGGCGTACGGGGTCATGGTCAGCGTCGAGTTGATCTCGCCGCGGCGCACCGCCTCGAAGGCCCACTTGTTGCCGCCGAAGTCGTAGACCTTCACATCGTCGCGGCCGGCGGCCTTGATCGCCTGCACCGCGCCGCGCGTCATGTCCGAATAGTTGGAGATGACGAGCGTCAGGTCCGGGTTGGCCTGCAGCAGCGGGGCGAACTTCTCGTTGCCCTGCAGAACGGTGTAGTCGGTGCGCACGACGCCGACGATCTCGAACTCCGGATACTTCGCCTTCACGTCGGCGACGGCGAGGTCGGTGTTGATGGTGTTGGCGATCGACTCAGGACCGGTGATGACCGCAACCTTCTGCGGGCCCGGGTTCTCCTCGGCGATCTTCATGAACCAGTCGCGGTACGGGCCACGACCCTGCGAGCCGCCGACGAAGGCGAGCGTGCCGGGAGCCCAGAGTTCCCCGCCCTCATTGGTGGAGCGGTCGCAGCCCGGCGAGTTCGCCAGCACGACGAGGATGTTCTTGGCGGCAGCGTCCTGCGTCAGCTGCTTGCAGTACTGGTTGCCGTCATAGGCGCCGGTGACCAGCGCGTTGAACTGGCCGCCGGCGATGATGTTCTCGACCTGGTTGAACGAGGTGACCGGGCTCCAGTTGCCGTCGAAGATCTCGATGTCGGCGCCGTTCTTCGCGGCGGCATCCTTGGCAGCCTGGATGTTGGCCTGCAGGTAGACGTTGTTCGAGGCCGCGATCGCGATGGCGATCTTCAGCTTGTCGCAGCCGCCCTTGATGGTCTTGCCGTCGCCGATGTCGATGTCCCTCGGCGTGCATGCGTCTTCCGCCATAGCCGGTGCGGCAATGGCCAGCGATCCGACCAGCGCAAGCGCGCCGGCGCAGAGAATTCCCCTGAATGTGCCCATTTCTTCTTCTCCCTTTGTCGCGGCGTGCTGCCGCGCAATGCCGAGGCGCGCCGGCGGGCGCGCCGCCGGTCACTAGCCACGGCCGGGATAGTAAGAAGTATGACAACACCCTCAATACGCAGAAATACGTACGCGCCTGCCCAAATCTACTGACGCTGCTGGAACCACCAGGGCAGCTGGAAACGCCCGTCAGCATAGGGGCTGGGCGACAGGATGCGCTGCGCCGAGCCCTGGATCTGGAAGATCAGGTGCGCCTGGCTGATCGACATGTCCTGCGTCTGATTGCCATAGGCGAGCGTCGATTGCCCGGCATTGCCGAGATAGTAGGACCCGTTGACGCCGCGATGCACCGAATTGCGCAGGTCGGTCGCGACGCGCGCGAAGGCGCGCGGGTTGCCGACGCGGCTCCAGGCATTGGCCAGCAGACGCACGCGGTCGTAGGCGATGCCGGCGTGCGAGCGGCCAGGCGCCACGCCATAGGTCGAGTGGTAGCGGCCCGCGAAGCGGGCGGCGATCTCGTCGGAGTAGAGCCCGGTCGTCGTCGCCCAGATGACTCCGTCGGCAAGCGGTCCGAGTTCCTGCTGGTAGACAGGGATCGACGGGCTGTACATCGTGTAGATGAGCGAGCGCGTCGGCGCCTGCGCGAATTGTCGCTGGAAGCTGATGCTGGCGGTCGGGAAGGCGAAGCCGAGGAAGATCACTGCCGGGTCGAGGCGATGCACCCGGTCGAGCACCGCGCTCCAGTCGGTGTTGCCCGGCGCGATGCCGTGCATGGCGTCGAGGCGCCAGCCTTTGCGCGCCAGCATGAAATCCAGCTCCGGCACGCCGAGGTTCATCTCCATCCAGCCGGTGGTGATGGCCAGCGCACGCTTGTTGTGCGGCTTCCACTCGCCGCGCTGCTCAATGCCGTCGAGGAAATTGGAGAGGTTCGGGCCGTAGTGGATGTCGCTCGGACAGACCTGGAAGATGTTGGAGTAGCGCGACGGCTCCTCGCGCACGCGCCGCACCAGCGTCTCGCTCGTGCTGGCATGCAGATACGGGCAGCCGTAGTCGGCGAAGGCGTCCTGCATTTCGGCCTCGGCGCCGGAATAGCCAACGGACACGGCATCGACCTCGGCGTCGAGGAAGCTGCGATACGCGCGGCTGATCGACTGCGGGTCGGTGACGTCGCACTCCGCGGTCAGCAGTTCGAGCCGCCGCCCGGCGACGCCGCCCGCGGCATTGATCTCGGAGACCGCGAGGCTCGCGCCGCGATACATCTCCTCGGCATCCTCGCGGCCGAGGCCGAAGGTCATGCGCGGCGCGCCGATGATGATGGCACGCTTCGTCGTCGGCGCGCGGCGGGGGCGCGGCGGCGGCGCCGTCAAGGCCCGCTCGACGTCGCCGATGGCAAGCGCCCCGAGTGCAACGCCGCCGGGCGCCGGCAGGCGCAGCCAGCCCTTGTCGACAGCGAGGGCGGCTGCCGCCGAACGGCTGTTCAGCTGCATCTTCTCAAGCAGGTTCTCGACATGCTTGGCGACGGTGCGCGGGCTGGCGCACAGACGGCCGGCGATCTCGTCATTGGTGAGACCGGCGGCGAGCAGCGTCAGCACGTCGAGTTCGCGCGGGGTGAGCGCGAAGGGCAAGTCGATCCCCTCTACATCCACATGCGAGCGAGGGTGCGCGGCGTGGTCGCGGTCGGCCCGTACCGAAACCGCCAGCCAGTCGCCGGATGTTGCGAGATGGAGGAAGCGCACAGCGTCGCGGTCGGTCGCGAGCAACGCCGTTGCAAAATGGGTGAGCGCCGGATTGTCGGCGAGAAGCCGCCGCCCTGCCCCATCGACAGCCTCGGCCACCAGTCCATTGGGGTCGACGACGGCATGCGCGTGCGGCGGTACGCGTGCAACGCCGGGGGCTGCCTTCGAAGGGCGGTATTCCGGCTCTCGCACTTCCGACGCCACGCTACGCATGGAATACAGCTTCCGTCATTGCGCACGACAGATCAATGGCGTTATGCAGACACCGCACTCTCCGGCTCCTTCAGTCTGACGAGATCGTCAGACGATTATCGTTGACTTTCGCTGCGTCAGGTCGCTAGTCGGGACGCTGCAAGGCTGTGAGGAAGGCGTGCATGGCATCCATCGCAACGGACGCACGGGACCGGCGCCCGGACGAGGAACGCCTGTCGCGCTGGCTCGGCGGCAAGGTCGAAGGCTTCGCCGGGCCGATCCGGCTGGAGCGCATCGCCGGCGGGCAGTCGAACCCGACCTTCCGCCTGTTCTCCCCAACGCACGATCTCGTGCTGCGCAGCAAGCCGAGCGGCCCCACGCTGCCAAGCACGCACGCGGTCGACCGCGAGTACCGCGTGCTTGCCGCGCTCGGGCAGACCGACGTCGCGGTGCCACGTGTGCGTGCCTTCTGCGACGATGACAGCGCCATCGGCACCGTCTTCTACGTGATGGATCTCGTGCCAGGCCGCGTCTTCTGGGATCCGCGGCTGCCGGAGCAGTCGAGCGAGGACCGCTCGGCGATCTTCGATTCCATGAATGCCACGATTGCAAAGATCCATTTGGCAGACCCCGTCGCCATCGGGCTCGCTGATTTCGGGCGGCCGGGCAACTATGCCGAACGGCAGGTGGCGCGCTGGACGAAGCAATACCGCGCCTCGGAAACCACGCCCAATCCGGCGATGGACTGGCTGATCGACTGGCTGCCGAAGAACCTGCCGCCACCCGGGCGCCTGCGGCTGGTGCATGGCGACTACCGGCTCGACAACGTGCTGATCCGGCCCGACGCGCCGCGCATCGCCGCGGTGCTCGACTGGGAGCTGTCGACGCTCGGCGACCCGATCGCCGACTTCGCCTATCACGTGATGACGTGGCGGCTGGCGCCGGAGCTCTTCCGCGGGCTTGCCGGCACGGATTTCGCCGCCACCGGCATCCCCGACGAGCAGACCTATCTCGACCGCTATCTGGAACGCACCGGCTTCGAGCGCCCGGCGCAGTGGGAGTTCTATCTTGTGCTGTCGATGTTCCGCATCGCCTCGATCGTCCAGGGCATCGCCCGGCGGGCGCTCGACGGCACGGCAGCGAACGCCGACGCGGCCGAGGTCGGCGCCAAGGCGCGTCCCATCGCCGAAGTGGCGGTGGCGCTCGCGCGCAGCATCTGAGCAGAGGAGGAAGCATGAGCGGCCTGTTCGACCTGTCCGGCGCCCGCGCCATCATCACCGGTTCGTCGCGCGGCATCGGGCGCGCCATCGCCGAGCGCATGGCGGAGGCCGGCGCGCGCGTCACCATTTCGTCGCGCAAGGCCGACGCCTGCGTGGCGGTCGCCGACTCCATCAACCAGCGCCATGGCGAGGAACGCGCGCTCGCCATCCCGGCGAACATTTCAGACCGCGCAAGCCTAGAGCGGCTGGTCGCGACGGTGAACGAGCGCTGGGGCGGCGCCGACATTCTCGTCTGCAACGCTGCGACCAACCCCTATTACGGGCCGATGGCCGGCATCAGCGACGAGCAGTTCCGAAAAATCTTCGACAACAACGTGCTGGCCAGCCACTGGCTGATCTCCATGGTGGCGCCGCAGATGCGCGAGCGCCGCACCGGCTCGATCGTGATCGTCTCGTCGATCGGCGGCCTGTCGGGGTCGGCGGCGATCGGCGCCTACAACATCTCGAAGGCCGCCGACATGCAGCTGGCGCGCAACCTCGCGGTCGAGTTCGGCAAGGACAATGTGCGCGTCAACTGCATCGCGCCCGGGCTCGTCAAGACCGATTTCGCGCGCGCGCTGTGGGAGGACCAGACCCTGCGCAAGGGCTATGAGGCGCTGACGCCGCTCGGGCGCATCGGCGAACCGGACGAGATTGCCGGCGTGGCGATCTTCCTCGCCTCCGCCGCCGGTTCCTTCGTAACCGGCCAGACCATCGTCGCCGATGGCGGCGTCACCATCGGAGGAGTGCTCGGAGCATGAACGTCAAGGATCAGGTCATCGTCGTCACCGGCGGCGCAAGCGGCATCGGCAAGGCGCTCTGCGAAGCTTTCGCGCGCGCCGGCGCGCGCAAGGTCGTCGTGTCGGACATCGATGCCGCCGGCGCGCGCGCCGTGGCCGACACAATCGGCGGCATCGCGATCCCCTGCGACGTCTCGGAACGGGAACAGATCGAAGGGCTGATCGCGCGGGCGGAAGCCGAAGCCGGCCCGATCGGACTGTTCTGCTCCAACGCCGGCGTCGCCACCGGCTTCGACACCAGCTTCGCCAACGCCGCCTGGGCGCCGGAGGCGACATGGAACCGCGCGTGGGCGATCAACGTGATGGCGCATGTGCATGCGGCGCGGGCGCTGGTGCCCCTGATGAAGGCGCGCGGGGGCGGCGCTTTCCTGCAGACCATTTCAGCCGCGGGCCTGCTGAGCCAGGTGGGCAGCGCCGTCTACTCGACGACCAAGCACGCCGCCATCGGCTTTGCCGAGAACCTCGCGATGACGCATCGCGATGACGGCATCCGCGTCTTCGCACTGTGCCCGCAGGGCGTCGACACGCCGATGCTGCGCGGCCTGCCCGAAGGCCCGCAGTCGGCGGATGGCGTGATGACGGCGGACGATGTCGCCGCGTTCACTGTGGATGCGCTTGCCGCCGATCGCTTTCTGATACTCCCGCACGGCGATGTTGCGCGGTATGTCAAGCGCAAAACCGATGACTACGATCGGTGGCTCGACGGGATGGCGAGGCTGAAAAACACCATGGCCGCGGCGGGCAACTGACCCGCCGACGGCGGAAGGCAGCGAAAATTCCTCGATCGCGTCAACCAGGACTGCAACCTGACCTAATGTGCGCATGCGGATGGCCGGCTGACGCGCTTCAATCCAGCGTGCGGCGGAAGCGCAGCAGCGCGAGGCCGGCGAAGAGCACGATGAACAGCACCAGCCAGGCGGCCTCGCTGGCAATGGTGGCGAAGTCGGCGCCCTTCAGCATGACGGCGCGGATGATGCGCAGGAAATGCGTCAGCGGCAGGATCTCGCCGAAGGTCTGCGCCCATTCCGGCATGCCGCGATAGGGGAACATGAAGCCCGACAGCAGGATGGACGGCAGGAAGAAGAAGAACGTCAGCTGCATCGCCTGCATCTGCGTGCGCGCCACGGTCGAGATGGTGTAGCCGAGCAGCACCAGCGCCAGCACGAACATCAGGATGCAGCTGAGCAGGAGCGACATCGAGCCGACGAAGGGCACGCCGAACAGCAGCTTCGCCGCCGCCAGAACGACCGTCACCTGCACCGCGCCGACCACCAGATAGGGCAGGATCTTGCCCAGCATGATCTCCACCGGCGAGGCCGGCATGGCGAGCAGGTTTTCCATCGTGCCGCGCTCGGTCTCGCGCGTCAGCGCCATGGATGTCATCATCACCATGGTCATCTGCAGGATGACGCCGAGCAGGCCGGGCACGATGTTGTATTGCGAGATGCCCTCGGGATTGTAGCGGCGGTGGACGATCACCTGCAGCTGGCTCGCCGCCTGCGCGGCCGCCTTCGCCTCCGTGCCCATCTCGCGCTGCAGCGCGTTGGCCGCGACGGTGGAGAGTGTCGAGACAGCGCCAGAGGCGACGGACGGGTCGGTTGCATCGGCCTCGATCAGTATCTGCGGGGCGTCGCCGCGATTCACCCGGCGGGCGAAGTCGGCGGGGATGGTGACGACGAACGCGACATCGCCGCGGGCCAGCAGCCGGTCGGCTTCCTCGGCGCTGCCGGCGACATGGTCGAAGCGGTAGTAGCCGGTCATCTGCAGCGCCGACACCATGGCGCGCGTGTAGTGGTCGTTGGAGGTCGCGACCAGCGCGGCGGGCAGGCTCTTAGGGTCGTTGTTTATGGCGAAGCCGAAGAGCAGCAACTGCACCAGCGGCACGCCGAGCATCATGGCGAAGGTGATGCGGTCGCGCCGCATCTGGATGAACTCCTTCATGAGGAGCGCGCCGAGCCGGGCGAAGGAGAGGAGGCGGCTCATGGTGCCAACCCACGAAGCGCTGGGGTGTCAACACCCCCCTCTGGCCTGCCGGCCATCTCCCCCTCAAGGGGGGAGATCAATCTCGTCTTCGTTTCCGCCAGTCCAGCAAAGCTTCCGAAGCAGCGACGACCGTTGAGTTGCCAATCTCCCCCCTTGAGGGGGAGATGGCCGGCAGGCCAGAGGGGGGTTGGACGGGGTGCGACCTTGCCGGGCATGGTCATCCCATGTTGTCCCTGGACGCGCCCATGAACTGGATGAACACGTCCTCCAGGCTGGTTTCACCAGGCACCACGATGGTGCCCGGACGCTGCGCGACCGGCGCCAGCGCTTCTTCCAGCTTCGTCCTGTCGGAGCCGACGACATGCAGCGTGGTGCCGAACGGCGCCACCTGCTCGACGCCCGGCCGGTCGGCGAGCGCCGCCTGCACCTCGTCCAGGCGCGGCCCTTCGACCACGAAGGTGATGAGGCCGGAACTCGTCACCACCTCTTCGACGGTGCCCGAAGCGAGCATGCGGCCATAGGAGATGTAGCTGATGCGGTGGCAGCGCTCGGCTTCGTCCATGTAGTGGGTGGAGACGAGCACGGTCAGCCCGCCGCGCGCCAGCCGGTGGATCTCGTCCCAGAATTCGCGCCGCGCCTTCGGGTCGACGCCGGCGGTTGGCTCGTCGAGCAGCAGCAGGCGCGGCTTGTGCATGATGCAGGCGGCGAGTGCGAGCCGCTGCTTCCAGCCGCCCGACAGCGTGCCGGCGAGCTGCTTGCGGCGCGAGGTGAGGCCGAGTTCGGCGAGCGTACGCGCCACGTGCTCGGACGCCGGCTTGAGCTGGTAGAGCCGCGCCACGAAGAGCAGGTTCTCCTCGATCGTGAGGTCCTCGTAGAAGGAGAATTTCTGCGTCATGTAGCCGACCTCGCGCTTGATCTTCAGCGCTTCGGTGCGGAGGTTGAAGCCGAGCACCTCGCCATCGCCCTCGTCGGGCGTGAGCAGGCCGCACATGATGCGGATGGTGGTGGTCTTGCCCGAGCCGTTGGGCCCGAGGAAGCCGACGATCTCGCCCGCGGCCACGGTCATCGACACGTGATCGACGACGGTCTTGTCGCCGAAACGCTTGACGAGGTTCCGCACCGCGATCGCGTCGGTCATGAACGCGACCTCCGAAAGCGGCGGCCGGCAGTCGGCGATCGGCAGTCGATCTGAGAGCTGGCGTCGTCGCCGGACGACGGTCGGAACGCTCCGACTGACGACTGCCTACTCACGACTGGCGCCCGCCCTGACATCGACGATCTGTCCGGGCTGCAGACGGCCGTCATCGGTGAGCCGCGCCTCGACCAGGTAGACGAGCTTCTGCCGCGTCTCGAGCGAGTAGATGACGGGCGGGGTGAACTCCGGACTGGCCGAAACGAAGGAGACGCGTGCGGTGAGGCCCTCCGGGCAGCCATCGCAGCTGATAGCAAGCTCGCTGCCGACGGCGATTCCGGCGAATTGCGGTTCGGGCACGTAGAGGCGCAACTTGACCGAGCCGTCCGGCAGCAGCGAGATCAGCGGCGCCGCGGGACCGGCGAGGTCGCCGGGGTTGCGGATGACATCGTCGATGCGTCCAGCGGCGGGAGCCGTGATGGTGCGCTTCGACAGCCGCCAGTTGGCCTGCTCCAGCGCGGCGTCCGCCAGCTTCACCTGACCTTCGGCGGCCTTGATCGTCTCCGGCCGCGCCGGCAGCCGCGCGACCGCCAGATTGGCCTCGGCCTGCCCGACCATGGCTGCGGAGACGTCTGCCTGCGTCTTGGCCTGGTCGTAGTCGGCCTGCGTGGCGATGCCGCGCTTCAGCAGGTCGCCCTGCCGCGCCAGCACGCGCTGCGCCTCGGCATCCTGCGCGCGCGCCGAGGTGAGCGAGGCCTCCAGCACCGCGATTTCCTCCGGCCGCCTGCCTTCCTTCAGGTCGGCGAGCTGTGCCTGCGCCTGCGACAGCGTCGCCTGCGCCTGGTCGACGGCGATGCGCGCGTCGACGGTCTCCAGCGTGGCAAGCGTCGCCCCCTCGTCGACGCGGTCGCCACGCCGCACGTCGAGCGTGCGCACCTCGGCCACCTCGATCGGCGCGACCAGCACGTAGTCGCCCTCGACATAGCCGACAGCGAGCGGGCCTGGCTCGGCGCAGCCGGAAAACAGCGACGCGGCCAGCGGAATCCAGCAGAAGGCGCTCATGCGGCTTCTCCCTTTCTTCGCGATTTGAGGATGCCGTGGAGATTTGCCTTCGTCACGTCGACCAGCTGGGATGCCTCCGCCGCGCCGATCTCGGGCCAGCCCATGCGGCGCAGGACGGCGAGACGGCCGATGCGGAAATAGACGACCTGTCCGATCAGCGTGAACACGGCGAGCTTCGTGCCGGCGCTTTCCGCCGGTTCACCCGTGGCCGCGGCCCAGATGCCGCACAACCGCTTGTGCATCGGCAGGAAGACGCCATTGTAGATGATGTCCAGCGCCGCCGTTGGCTGGGCCAGTTCGCGCAGGACGAATTGCACGATCTCGCCCGCCTCGCGGCTTGCCACGATGAAGGTGACCATGCGCTCGAGGATGCGTTCGAGGTGTCGCTCGGCGGTGGCCGCATCCATCTGGACGGGCTCGACGTCGCTGGCCATCGCCTGCGCCGCAAGCGCCCCGATGGCGCCGACGATGTGTTCGGCGCAGGCGGCGCGCAGCCCTTCCTTGCCGCCGAAGTGGTACGCGATGGAGCCGATGTTGGCCTTCGCGGCGGCGGCGATGTCGCGTGTCGAGGTGCCGGCATAGCCGTGCTCGCCGAACAGCCTGAGCGCCGCCTGCACCAATGCCGCGCGGGTCTGTTCAGCAGAGGCGCTGGGACCGTTGCGGTCGGGCTCGGCGGCTTTCTGAAGTCTGGCCATGGCACAATTTAATCAATCGATTGATCAAAGTCAATCGGCTTGTTTGTGACAGGACCGCCGGCTAAGGGAGCCTCTATGGCCAAAGAGGTTGAGCGCAAGTTTCTGGTCGCAAATCCGCGCTGGCGCATCCTCGCCGAGCCCGGCATCGCCATCATCCAGTTCTACATCGCCGCGACGCCCGACCGCTCGGTGCGGGTGCGCATCCGCGAAGGACGCGAGGCAACGCTGACCATCAAGTTCGGCGGGGACAAGCGCGTGCGCGACGAGTTCGAATATCCGATCCCGCCCGAGGAAGCCGTGGCGATGCAGGCGTTTGCCCTGGGTGTGGTGATCGCCAAGCGGCGGCACATCGTGCGGCACAAGGGCCACGCCTACGAGGTGGACATGTTCGACGGCGCGCTGAACGGCCTGGTCGTCGCCGAGCTGGAGACGGAGGCCGAAGTGGCGGACGCCGACCTGCCGGGCTGGCTCGGGCGCGAGGTGACCGGCGAAGCGCCGTTCTACAATTCCTCGCTGGCAATGCACGGGCTGCCTGCGCTGATCGCATGAGCGCCACGATCGATCCTTCCCTGCCGCTTGAGCGGGATGTGCGGCGGTTGCTGGCCGCCGAGATCGAGGGCGCCATCGAGGCGTTGGGGGCGGTGCGCGTGGCGCCCTCCAGCAGCATCCACGCAGCGCGCAAGCGCTTCAAGAAGCTGCGCGCGCTGCTGAAGCTTGTGCGCTCCGGCGACGAGGAGTTCTACGCGCGCGAGAATGCCCGCTACCGCGACCTGTCGCGCAGCCTGGCGCCGGCGCGCGAGGCAACCGCGCTGGTCGAGACGGTCGACCGCTTTATCGCGGAATATCCGCGCGAGACCGGCGTGCTCGCAGGACTGCGCGCAAGACTGGCTGAACGCATGCCGCAGGCGGGCGACCCCAGGCTGGAGTGGGTGATCGCCAAGGCGGTCTCGACGGCCGAGGCTGGTGGCGCTGCCGCTGCGCGTTTTGCGGCCGTCTCCCGCCCGAAGGATGCCAGCCAGATGCTGGAGAGGGGCATCGAGAAGACGCTGCGCCAATCGGTCCGGGCGCTGAGGGCCGCCGAAGAGCATGGCGGACCGGACGACTTCCACGAGTTGCGCAAGCAGGTGAAGGCACATGCCGCGCATCTCTCGCTGCTTGCCGATGTCTGGCCGAAGGGCGGCACCAGAAGGCGCAACGCCGCCGAGCGGCTCGGCAGCGTGCTCGGCGACCTGAACGACCTCGCGGTGATGCAGGATCTGATCGACAAGGCGGAAGAACCGCTTGGCACCGACAAGGAGGTGGCGACGCTCGGCAAGCTGATCCGCCGCAAGCGCAAGACGCTGGTGCGGCATGCGCTCACCGACGCGCGCATGCTGTTCGACGAACGCCCGAAGGACGTCGCGGAGCGACTGGCGAAATCCTATCGCGCGGCCGCGGAAGACGCCGCCGGCGCGGCGAGCGGCTGATCCGGATTCGGCGCCAGCCGTTCCGAGAGCACCAGGTGCACGAGGCCCAGCAGCCAGCACAGGCTGCTCGCGTAGCCGAGCCATTCCAGCCCGTGATGCGCCACGACATAGCTGCCGACAGCCGAGCCGATCGAGGCGCCGACATAGATCGCCGCCGCGTTGAGCGACAGCACGACCGACTGGCGCTGCGGCGTCTGGCGCACCAGCCGCGCCTGCTGCGGCACCATGAAGGACCAGACGCAGAGCGCGGTGGCGAAGGCGAGCGCGACGAGGATCGGCACGGGCAGCGGCAGCAGCGAATAGAGCGGAGTGATGATGACCAGCACCGCCACCAGCGCCAGCAGCGAGCGGAACGGCCCGAACCGGTCGGTGAGGAAACCGGCCGCCCAGTTTCCTGCCACCGCGCCGACGCCATAGACCAGCAGGATCGTCGTCACGCCATTGCGCCCGAAGCCCATCGTCTGCTCGAGCAGCGGCGCGACGTAGGTGTAGACGACATAGCCGGAGGCGGTGAGGCTCGCCGTCACCAGCACCGACAGCATGCTGCGCCAGTCGGCGAGCGCCGAACCAAGCGTGCGCAGCGACGCGGCCGGCGCCTCGACGTTGCGCGGCACCAGCATGACGACCAGCGCCAGCGACATGACCGACAGCACGGCGACGACGATGAAGACGGACTGCCAGCCGAACGTGTAGCCGAGGAAGCCGCCGACCGGCAGGCCAAGCGCCTGTGACAGCGTCATGCCGGCGAAGACGCGCGACAAGGCACGGCCGCGCTCTTCCGGCGCGGCGGTGGAAAAGGCGACACTCGCCGCGATGGGCGTGAATATGCCGGCGCCGGCAGCACCCGCCAGCCGGGCAACGTAGAGCAGCGTCGCCGACTGCGACAGCGCCGCCAGGATCGCCGACGCCGTGAAGACGGCGAGTGCCACGATCAGCACCGTGCGTCGACTGGCTCGGCCGGTGAACGACACAAGCAGCGGCGACAGGATGGCGTAGGCCAAGGCGTAGACGGTCATCACCATGCCGGCTTCGGCGTTGGTCATGCCGAGGTCGGTGGCGATGGGCGACAGCACGGCGACCACCACGAAGGCGCCGATGCCGATGGCAAAATTGCCGAATGCCAGGGCCCAGATCATGCTCAACTCCATGCGTGTCACCGCGTGGGCAGGCATGAGTGGTGTCGCCGCGCGCGCCGCTGATGTGGTGCGAGACGGCGGCGAAGTCCATCGCCAGCAGCGGCCGAGGACAGGGCCAGAGGCGGAGCCATTTTTCTTCGCGAATGCCGGAAATGTGGCAAGCCGGAAGAATTTTGCTCTAGTTCGACGGGATGAGGATCGTGATTGCGCCGATCATGCGAATTCGGCCGCAGCCTCTCCTCGTCTGGCGGGCCGCTCGCCCTATATTCCTGCCGACAGAATTTCAGGAGACGACCATGGGCCTTCGCATCAACCAGACAGCCCCGGACTTCACGGCCGAGACCACGCACGGCACCATCCACTTCCATGAATGGATCGGCGACGGCTGGGCGGTGCTGTTCTCGCACCCGAAGAACTTCACACCTGTCTGCACCACCGAGCTTGGCACGATGGCGGGGCTGGAGGGCGAGTTTGCCAAGCGCAACGCCAAGATCATCGGCATCTCTGTCGACCCGGTGGCGGACCATGACCGCTGGAAGGCCGACATCCAGAAGGCGACGGGCCATGCGGTGAACTACCCGCTGATCGGCGACAAGGACCTGAAGGTGGCAAAACTCTACGACATGCTGCCGGACGACGCCGGCAACTCGTCGGAGGGCCGCACGCCGGCCGACAACGCCACGGTACGCTCGGTCTACGTGATCGGCCCGGACAAGAAGGTGAAGCTGATCCTCACCTACCCGATGACCACCGGCCGCAACTTCAGCGAGATCCTGCGCGCCATCGATTCCATCCAGCTCACCGCCAGGCACCAGGTGGCGACGCCGGCCAATTGGACGCAGGGCGAGGATGTGATCATCACCGCTGCCGTCTCCAACGAGGACGCGGTGAAGCGCTTCGGTTCGTTCGACACGATCCTGCCTTACCTGCGCAAGACCCGGCAGCCCGCGGGCTGAAGCTCAGGCCAGCTGGCGCTGCAACAGCAGCGTCGGCTCGCCATGGTAGGTCGTGCGGGCGAATTCGCGAAAGCCGTGCTTCGCGGCGACCCGCAGTGAGGCCGCGTTGTCCGGGTTGATCAGGCAGGTGATCGGAACGCCGGCATGGTTGGCGTCAGCCCAACGCAGCACCGCGGTGACCACCTCCGTCGCCGCACCCTTGCCGTGCAGGGCGGAGACGAAACCCCAGCCGCATTCGAGCGTGCCTTCGAGGCTGGGCGTGAGGTCGCGCTTCAGGTCGTAAAAGCCGGACTCGCCGACGAAGGCGCCGGTGGCCTTCTCCTCGATCGCCCAGAAGCCGATGCCGAGAACCTGCCACATGCCGACCTGGCGCAGCAGGCGGCTCCACGCCGCCTCGCGGGTCATCGACAGGCTGCCGAGGAAGCGGGTGACGACGGGGTCGCCCCACATCGCCGCGTAGGCGTCGAGATCCGCCGCACGATGACCGCGCAGAAGAAAGCGCTCGGTCTCGACGGTCGGGATCGTGGCCATCAGACGGTGATCGTCTGCAGCTTTTCGGCGATCAGCGCCGCCAGCCGCTCCGCCACTTCGTCCTTGGAGAGGTCGGGCCATTCCTCGACGCCGGCCTTGGAGACGATGCGCACGCGGTTGCGGTCGCCGCCCATCACGCCGCCGGTGCCGCCGATGCCGCTGTCGGGCGACACGTCGTTGGCGACGATCACATCGGCGCCCTTCTTCTTCAGCTTCGCCTGGGCGTTCTTCACGAGGTCATCTGTCTCGGCGGCGAAGCCGACAACCAGATAAGGCCGCTTCCTGTGATGGCCGACCCCGGCAAGGATGTCGGGATTCTCGACCATTGTCAGCGACGGCGCCGCCTCGCCCGCCTGCTTCTTGATCTTGCCCTTCGCTTGCCGCTCCGTGCGCCAGTCGGCGACAGCTGCAACGAAGATGCCCGCGTCGGCCGGCAGCAGCGCCTCGACGGCCGCCTGCATCTCGCGCGCGCTCTCGACATGGCTCGTGGTAACGCCGGCCGGATCGGGGATCGACACAGGTCCGGACACCAGCCGCACGTCGGCGCCGAGCCGCGCCAGCGCCGCTGCGATGGCATGTCCCTGCTTGCCGGACGAACGGTTGGCGATGTAGCGCACCGGATCGATCGGCTCGTGCGTCGGACCCGACGTCATGACGATCCTGCGCCCCGCCAGCGGCTTGCCGGCACCGCCGAGCAGCGCCTCGATCGCCGCGACGATCTCCAGCGGCTCGGCCATGCGGCCTTCGCCAGCCTCGCGCGCTTCCGCCATTTCGCCGCTGTTGGGGCCGACGAACCGCACCCCGTCGGCTGCAAGCACCTTCGCGTTGCGGCGCGTCGCCGGATGCGACCACATGCGCGGGTTCATCGCCGGCGCCATCAGCACCGGCTTGTCGGTCGCGAGCAGCACGGTCGAGGCAAGGTCGTTGGCGTGCCCGTTGGCAAGCTTCGCCATCAGGTCGGCCGTGGCCGGCGCGACGACGATCAGGTCGGCCTCGCGCGACAGGCAGATGTGGCCGACATCGTGCTCATCCTTGCGCTCGAACAGTTCGGTGAAGACATGGTCGGCCGACAGCGCGCCGACCGACAGCGGCGTGACGAACTCCTGCGCCGCCGAGGTCATCACGCAGCGAACCGACGCGCCGCGCTCGCGCAGCCGGCGGATCAGGTCGAGCGATTTGTAGGCGGCGATGCCGCCGCCGATGATGAGCAGGATGCGCTTGCCGGAAAGGGTCATGGGGAGGTCCGCGCTCCGAACTTCAGGGCTGGCTCGATGTCCGTATGAGTGAAGTCCTCGCCTTTGAACAGCAATGGCAACGCGCGCGTCTTGGCCAGCGCGTAGGCGAAGCAGTCGCCCATGTTGAGATTGGCGCGGTGCCCGGAGCCGCGTCCAAACCGGACATACCCCTCACGCGCGATCGTCATCTGCTCCTCATCGAAGGCGGCATATTCGAGGTCCAGCAGCTGGAGAAGCCGATCCAGGCGCCTCGTGCCTTCCGGGAACCGGTCGCCCCGCACAACACAAGACGTTTCGAAGACCGTCCCGACGCTGATGTGAACCGAATCCGCCGAACTCAGCGCAACCTTGATCTGTTGCGCATCCGCTTCATTGGCAAGCACGCTGATCAGCGCGGATGTGTCGACGACGAAGGCGGCCACGCAAGACCCTCTCCCCACATCTCATCGGAGATCTTCTTGAGATCAAACGGCCCTGCAGGGGTCACTCCGACGGCATCAAGCTCGGTGAGAGTCGGCTTGCGCCGCTGGCGCGCCGCCAAGCCAACATCGCGTCGAAGCGCGTCGCGTGCTTCCTGCTCCATTGACACGCCATGCTCGGCCGCGCGCTTGCGCAGCGCCCGCATCACCTCGTCGTCAATCTTTCGAACAGTCATGCTGCCCAAGGCGGCCTCCTGTCGAAACACAATAGGCTTTTGCAGCAATGCATGCAATGCCATCAATGATTGCATTGATGGCGTCAGCCGAGGTGCCACGCGATCCAGACGAGCGTCAACGCGATGATCCACAGCGCAACGCGGCCGGAGCGCGTGGCGCGGGCCTCCGCCTTGCCGATGCGCCGCGCGGTGGCGTCGTCGAAGCGCAGGCCGTGCTCGGCCATCAGGTCGATCTCGCGCGACAGGCGCTCGGTGCGCGCGGCGAGGTCGGGCGCCTGGCGGGCCAGCGACAGCAGCGCCGAGGCGCCGTCGCGGGCGTCGGTGAGCAGGCCGAACGGGCCGAGATTGGATGCGATCCAGCCGCCGACGACCGGCTCGGCCGTCTTCCACATGTTGAAGGCGGGGTCGAGCGTGCGTGCCACGCCCTCGACCACCACCATGGTCTTCTGCAGCATGACCAGCTCAGGCCGTGCGGCCATGTCGAACAGGTCGGTGACCTCGAACAGCAGCGCCAGCAGCCGTGCCATGGAGATGGTTTCGGCCGGTTGGCCGTGGATCGGCTCGCCGATGGCGCGGATGGCCTGGGCGAAGGCGGCGACGTCATGCGTGCGCGGTACATAGCCGGCTTCGAAATGCACCTCGGCCACGCGCCGGTAGTCGCGCGTGATGAAGCCATGCAGGATTTCGGCGAGGAAGCGCCGTTCCTTCTTGCCGAGGCGCCCGGAGATGCCGAGGTCCACGGCG
This sequence comes from Rhizobiaceae bacterium, assembly GCA_050178915.1. Lineage (GTDB taxonomy): Bacteria > Pseudomonadota > Alphaproteobacteria > Rhizobiales > Rhizobiaceae > JBFXAF01. The sequence continues at coordinate 21,015 of JBFXFO010000038.1, forward strand.
ACGATGGTGCCGTCGGCCTCGACGAACAGGTTCCCGGGGTGCATGTCGGCGTGGAAAAAGCCGTCGCGCAGCGTGTGCCGCAGGAACGACTGCACCAGCGTCGCGGCGATGGCGTTGAGGTCGTGTCCGGCAGAACGCAGGCCGGCGATGTTGTTCATCTTGACGCCGTCGATCCATTCCAGCGTCAGCACGTCGCGCCCGGTGCGCTCCCAGTCGACGGAGGGCACGCGGAAGCCGGGATCGTCGCGCGTGTTCTCGCCGAGTTCGGACAGCGCGGCGGCTTCCAGCCGCAGATCCATCTCGATCTTGGTGGTCTGTTCGAGCGTGCGCGTGACCTCGACCGGGCGCAGCCGCCGCGCCGCCGGCATGAAGCGCTCCTGCAGCCGGGCCGCGAGGAAGAAACTCTCGAGGTCACGATAGAAGCGCCTGCGCACACCGGGGCGGATGACCTTCACCGCCACCTTGCGGCGGCCGGTTGGCGCGTCGATCTCGGCGGCGTGCACCTGCGCGATCGAGGCGGCGGCGACCGGCTCGCCCAGCACGGCGTAAAGCTCGCCGACCGGGCGGCCGAGCGAATCCTCGATCGCCGTCACCGCCTGCGCGCGCGGAAACGTGTCCATGCGGTCCTGCAGCGCCGCCAGGTCGCTGGCCATCTCGCTGCCGACCACGTCGGGGCGGGTGGCGAGGAACTGCCCGAGCTTGACGTAGGACGGCCCCAGCCGCGCGACCGCGTCGGCCAGCCGTTTCGAGCGGTCGTGGCGGCGCGCGCGGCTGCGTGTCAGCAGGCGCGCGGCGCGCCAGCCGAGGCGTGGCAGGCCGGTCAGCTCGTTGCCCGGGAAAGCGCCGACGACGCCCTCGCGCACCAGCACCCAGCCGGCATGCGCAAGCCGCAGGAATGCGCCGACGGAACTCATGCGCCGCGACCCGTCAAAGCTTCCAGCCGGAATGCAGCGCGGCGATGCCACCGGAATAGTTGCGGTGCGTCACGCGCGCAAAGCCGGCATTCGCGATCATGGCGGCGAAGTTCGCCTGGTTGGGGAACTTGCGGATCGACTCGACCAGATAGGCATAAGGCTCGCCGTCGCCGGCGATCAGCTTGCCGATCGCCGGAATGGCGTTGAACGACCAGGCCTCGTAGGCCTTGTCGAGCATCGGCGTCTCCACCTCGGAGAATTCGAGGCAGAGGAAGCGGCCGCCACGCTTGAGCACGCGGTGCGCTTCCGCAAGCGCCCTGGCGATGTCCGGCACATTGCGGATGCCGAAGGCGATCGTGTAGGCGTCGAACGTGGCGTCGGCAAAGGGCAGCGCCTCGGCATTCGCCTCGACGAACTCGACGCTGTCCGACAGGCCGCGCTTGTCGGCCCGCTCGCGCCCGACCTCCAGCATTGCGCCATTGATGTCGAGCACGGTCGCATGCGCTTCGCCGCGCGACGCGTCGATGATGCGGAACGCGATGTCGCCGGTCCCGCCGGCCACGTCGAGCACACGCCAGCCGGCACGCGCGGGCGGGTTCAGCCACGCGACCATGCCGTCCTTCCACAGCCGGTGCAGGCCGCCCGAGATCAGGTCGTTCATCAGATCGTAGCGGTTGGCGACGCGGTCGAAGACGGCGTTGACGCGCGCCTGCTTCTCGCCCGGCGCGACATCCGCGAATCCGTAGGACGATTCCATGCCGCCGGCGGCTGTCGTGCGATCAACTGACATTATTGTGTACCATTCGAAACGGGCCGGACCATAGCCCATCGCCGGAGTGGGCGCTATGTTCGGTACCGCGGTCTTGCGCCGCGCTTCGGGGCGGCGAAGCGGATGGTCTGATGGTGCCGAAAGCCGAACTCCACTGCCATATCGAAGGCGCCGCCGCGCCGGACCTCGTGCTGCGGCAGGCCGGGAGATACGGCGCCGATGCCTCGCCCTTCATACGCGAAGGGGCGTTCGTCTGGCACGACTTCACGTCGTTCCTCGCAGCCTACGACTTCGCGGCCGACCTGTTCCGCAGCGAGGACGACTACGCGCGGCTGGCCGAGCACTACCTGTCCGCCCTCGCCCGCGATGGCGCCATCTATTCGGAAGTGTTCGTGTCGCCGGACCATGCCCGGAAATCCGGCCTCACGCCGGAGGCCTATGTCGGAGCGCTCGGCGAGGGCATCGAGCGGGCGCGCGCCAAGACCGGCATCGAGGGCCGCATGATCGTCACCGGCGTCCGCCATTTCGGCGTTGAGTCGGTGGAGGCGGCGGCCCGCTTCGCGGCGCGCTGCGGCCACCCGCTGGTGGCCGGCTTCGGCATAGCCGGCGAGGAGCGCTTCGGCGACCTCGAAGACTACGTGCGGGCGTTCGAGATCGCGCGCGAGGCCGGTCTCGGGATCACCGTGCATGCCGGCGAACTGGCCGGCTGGGAAAGCGTCGAGGCCGCGCTCGACCATATCCGGCCGGCTCGCATCGGCCATGGCGTTCGCGCCGTCGAAAATCCCGACCTGGTCAAGCGCATCGCCGACGAGGGCGTCGTGCTGGAGGTGTGCCCGGTGTCGAACATCGCGCTCGGGGTGTTCGAGAGCTTCGCCGCCCATCCGCTGCCGCAGCTTCTCGCGGCTGGCTGCAAGGTGACGCTGAACTCCGACGATCCGCCCTACTTCCACACCTCGCTGAAACACGAATATGACGTTGCGGCAGAGCATTTCGGCTTGGGCGACAAGGCACTGGCGGCAGTCACCCGCACCGCAATCGAAGCTGCGTTCGTCGATCGCCGCACGCGCGCGACGCTGCTGTCGCGGCTGGAGCAGAAACGCGTCGCACGCGCCTGAGCCGGCGGCATGTGCTGCCGCGCATGCTCGCTGAAACCGCACTGCTGGCACGACGCGCCTGTTAAAACCGCGGCTTCGCGGCAAGTGCCGGGTTTCGCCATGCCGGCCCACACATTAGTGTGCCCGCCAAGTATGCACCCGCGAACCTGAGAGACCGAGGAGCCAGCCATGGGCGTGACCGTCGTCAACCACCCGCTCGTCCAGCACAAGCTCACCATCATGCGCAACAAGGAGACATCGACGGCCGGCTTCCGCCGGCTGCTGCGCGAGATCTCGCTGCTGCTCGGCTATGAGGTGACGCGCGACCTGCAACTGACGACGACGACGATCGATACACCGCTGCAGCCGATGGAAGCACCGACGATCGAGGGCAAGAAGCTTGTCTTCGCCTCCGTTCTGCGCGCCGGCAACGGCCTGCTCGAAGGCCTGCTCGATCTCGTGCCGGCCGCGCGCGTGGCGCATATCGGCCTGTACCGCGACCACGACACGCTGGAGGCGGTCGAGTATTTCTTCAAGGCGCCGAGCGATCTCGGCGACCGGCTGGTGATCGTGGTCGATCCGATGCTGGCGACGGCCAATTCGGCGATCGCCGCGATCGACAAGCTGAAGGGGCGCGGCGCCACCAATCTGCGCTACCTCTGCCTGCTTGCCGCGCCTGAGGGCATCGAGCGCTTCACCAAGGCGCATCCCGACGTACCGGTGTTCACCGCCTCGATCGACAGCCATCTCAACGAGAAGGGCTACATCGTGCCCGGCCTCGGCGACGCTGGCGACCGCATGTACGGGACGAAGTGAAGCCCTTTACCGGGCGTTAACCCAGCGTAAGCGTTTTCGGCTGGCATTAAGCGCGCGAACACAAAGCGGGCTTAAGGGTTTGCGCCTGTTTCAGGGCATTCTGTCATGCTGCGCAAACTCATCATCCTCGGCGTCTGCGCCGGCACATCGGCGTCGATCCCGATCCTGTACCAGTCGAATCCGGAGCTCTTCCAGAGCCTGCTGGTCAGCGAGGAGGCGCCGCCGGTTCCGGACAGCCAAGTCACCGCCGCCGTCCCGAAGGTCGAGCAGACCAAGGCTGGAGCCGAGCAACTGCTCGGCCGCAAGGTGCGCATCGCGGCCGACGATCGCGGGCATTTCAGCAGTGAGTTCAAGCTCAACGGCCGCCGCATCGACGCGCTGGTCGATACCGGCGCGACGCTGGTGGCGATCAATGTTTCGACCGCCCGGCGGATCGGCATTTCGCTGACGGCGGATGACTACAAATACGAGGTCGAGACCGCCAACGGCCCGACGCGCGCCGCCTCGGTCATGCTCGACAGCATCCAGATCGGACGCATTGCCGTCGATGGCGTGCAAGCCGTCGTGCTCGACGATGCGGCGCTGAAGGGAACGCTGGTCGGCATGAGCTTCCTGAAGCGGCTCGACAAATATGTCGTGCAGGATGGCTCGCTGCTGCTGCAGCAATAGCCCTCAGCCGGTGACGCGGCGTATCACGGCGCGCTTGCCCGGCTGCTTCTTCTCGCTCACCGAATATGCCGAGAGAACCTGCGCGACCGCGCGGTCTGCTTCCGCGGCCGTGCGCGCATGCACCAGCGCCAGCGGTTCGCCTGCCGTCGCTGTCGCGCCGACCGGCAACAGGCCGGTGATGCCGACGCTGTGGTCGACCGGATCCTGCGGTCGCGTGCGCCCGCCGCCGAGCGCCACCACCGCGAGGCCGATGTCGCGTGTCTCGATGGCGCTCACATAGCCGTCCTGCGGCGCCGGCACCGGGCACGTCACCTTTGCGGCGGCAAGATAGTTCCCCGGCTTCTCGACGAAATCGCGCGGGCCGCCGAGCACTGCCACCATGCGGGCGAAGACTTCGGCCGCCTGGCCACCGTCGAGCGCCTTGCCGGCGCGCTTCAGCCCCTCCTGGTTGGAACCGGCGAGCCCGGCATGCACCAGCATGTCGGCGGCAAGCGCCAGCGTGACTTCCTTGAGGCGCGGGTCGCGCGCAGCCCCGGTGAGGAAATCGACGGCATTCCTCACCTCGACCGCGTTGCCGGCGGCCGAGGCCAGCGGCTCGTCCATGCCGGTTATCAGCGCGGTGGTCTTGAGCCCCGCTCCGTTTGCCACCTCGACGAGGCTGGTTGCGAGCGCCGCGGCGTCGCGCGAGCGCGCCATGAACGCGCCATTGCCGACCTTCACGTCGAGCACCAGCGACTGCAGTCCGGCGGCGAGCTTCTTCGACAGGATCGAGGCGGTGATGAGCGGCACGGATTCGACCGTCGCGGTGACGTCGCGCACGCCATAGAAGCGCTTGTCGGCCGGTGCCAGATTGGCGGTCTGCCCGATGATGGCGCAGCCAGTTTCGCGCACCGCCTTGCGGAACAGCGCATTGTCCGGCTGGCTGACATAACCTGGGATCGAATCCATCTTGTCGAGGGTGCCGCCGGTGTGGCCGAGGCCGCGCCCGGAGATCATCGGCACATAGGCGCCGCAGGCGGCGACGATGGGAGCGAGCATCAGCGAGACATTGTCGCCTACCCCTCCGGTGGAGTGCTTGTCCGTCACCGGACCGGGCATGTCGGACCAGTCGAGCACGTCGCCGCTGTCGCGCATCGCCAGCGTGAGCGCCACTGCCTCGTCGCGGCTCATGCCCTTGAAGAACACGGCCATGCCGAGCGCGGCGATCTGGCCTTCGCTCACGCCGCCGTCGGCGATGCCCTTGACGAAGGCGCCGATCTCCTCGGGCGACAGCGCCTGGCCGTCACGCTTGCGGCGGATGGTTTCCTGCGGGAGCATGGTCAAAGGCGGGACGGCGCGGACAATGCACCCCCCTCTGGCCTGCCGGCCATCTCCCCCTCAAGGGGGGAGATTGGCAGGGGGAGATGGCCGGCAGGCCAGAGGGGGGTCAACCTTCGCATCGGCTATTGATCCAGCATCCTCTGCTCGAACATCCGGCGCAGGATGGTCGCGAGCTTGCGTCCGCCCTGCGGCGCCATGTCCTTGGTTTCCTCGTGCGACAGCTCCGCGCCGGTCATCCCGGCAGCGAGGTTGGTGACCACCGAGCAGGCGGCGACGCGCAGGCCGAGGAAGCGGGCGATGATGACCTCCGGCACGGTCGACATGCCGACCGCGTTGGCGCCCATCAGACGCGCCATGCGGATTTCCGCCGGCGTCTCGAAGGACGGGCCGGAGAACCACATGTAGACGCCCTGGTGCAGTGCCGTACCGCTGTCCTTCGCGGCGCGGATGAAGGCATCGCGCATACCCTTGTCGTAAGCCTCCGTGAGGCCGACGAAGCGGCGGTCGCTCGGCTCGCCGAACAGCGGGTTGGTGCCGGAGAAATTGATGTGGTCGGTGAGCAGCATCACCGACCCGGGCGGCATGTCGGGATCGACCGAGCCGGCGGCGTTGGTCAGGATCAGGCGCGTCACGCCGATGCCGGCGAGCGCCTGCAGGGCCGG
>JBFXFO010000039.1:0-26271 GCA_050178915.1 Rhizobiaceae bacterium
TCGCGGCGAAATCGTCAAGCGCCTGACGCAGGCCGGCGGCGTCGCGGTCGGAAGCGAGCGCCGTCTCGAAGCCGAGGTCGGCGAAGAGCCTGTCGACGTCACCGGCGTCGCGGGTGGGGTTGGCGAGCGGCGAGAGATGGGCATAGGCGCCGTTGCCGATGATCAGCGCGACGCCGCGCAGCGGCTTGTCCCGCGCCGCTGCCGGGATGGTTGCGCAGGCAAGCGCCGCAAGAAGTCCGATGATGATCGCAACTATTCGCGCGAAGAACCGATGCACGAGCCGCTTCCCGCCCTAGATGATGCCCAAGCTCTCGGCATTCCACACGGGATTGCGGGCGGGAACAAGGCATTCTGCCGGCCAGAGGCAGAGGGGAGAAAAGCATGAAGACAGCCGCGCAGGACGGCAAGGCGCTGCAGAAGCTGCTCGACGGGATCGTGGCGGAGGTGCGCAAGGCGGCACCCGGCATCCACGCCGAAGCGGTGGAGGCGGCAAAAAAGCGCGGGAAAAGCGCGCCGAAGAAAGGTGATTTCAGCCGCTTCGGCATGGCGATCTTCACGCGCGAGGGCGAGATGCTGTCGGCAGGCAACGCCAGCGTGGCGTTTCCGCTGCAGTCGATCTCGAAAGTGTTCGCGCTGGAGATCGCGCTGGCGGCACTCGGCGAAAGGCTGTGGGAGCGGGTGGGGCGCGAACCGTCCGGCGACCCGTTCAGTTCGATCGTCGATCTCGAGCGCGACAAGGGCATCCCGCGCAACCCCTTCATCAATCCGGGCGCGCTGGTGGTCTGCGACATGCTGGTGGGGCTGAAAGGCAGGGCGGGGCCGAACCGGCATGTGGTGCACTTCCTCGAAGGCCTGCTCGACGACAGGATCGAGCTGCATCCGGAGGTGATGGACAGCGACCGCACCGGCGGAAACCTCAACCGCTCGATGATGTTCATGGCGAAACACCACGGCAATCTGAAGCACAAGGTCGAGGCGGTGATGGACGCCTACAAGCACCAGTGCGCGATCATGCTCGACTGCCGCGGGCTGGCGAAGGCCGGGCGGTTCCTCATGCATGACGATCCGGAAAGCGGCGAGCGCAAGACGCCGGCGGCGAGCCGGCGGGCGAGGCGTATCCTCTCCACGATGATGCTGTGCGGCATGTATGACGGGGCGGGCGACTTCGCCTATCGCGTCGGGCTGCCGGCAAAGTCGGGCGTCGGCGGGGGCATCCTCGCGGTGGCGCCGAACAATGCCTCGATCGCAGCATGGTCACCGGCCCTCGATCCGATGGGCAACAGCTGGCTCGGCACGCTCGGCCTGCAGATGCTGACCGACCGCATCGACTGGTCGGTGTTCGGGCGAGCGCCAAGGTAGGGCGGCGCCGAAGGCTGGACCAGGTTACGAGGTGAGCTTGAGGCGCGCCTGGCGGGCGACGCCGTTACACGCCCCGCCGCCAATCATGCTTCTTTGCCCAGACCGTATTCGGCCCGTACGGCCTCGGCCTCTGCTCCGCGGCCAAGCTCGTCGAGCACGCGCGCAACGAAACCGGCGACGCGCTGGGTGGCAGGATCGGTGGCTCCGGAGAGCGCTTCGCGACGCGCCAGCGAGGTCTGTGCATGATCGAGCGCTGCGACCTTGTTGCCGGTCCGCAGCTCGAGAACCGCCAGATTCTCCAGCGTGGCAAAAGCGATCGGATGATCGGGACCGAGCGTCTGCGGGACGATCTTCAGCGCCCGTTCAAACAGCGGCCGCGCCTCGTCGTACTTCTCCATCTGCAGGAGCAGACTGCCGAGATTGTTCAGCGACGCGGCGGTGTCGCCATGCGTCGGACCGCGTACCTTCTCGCGGATGGCGAGCGCACGTTCGAGCAGCGGCCTCGCCTTCTCCATGTTGCCGGTCTCGCGCAGCAGGTGACCGAGATTGTTCAGGTGCGCGGCGACGCCGATGTCATCGGGTCCGAACGCTGCCTCGGCGGCCGCGAGCGCCCGCTCGAACAGCGGCAGCGCTTCGTCGCGCCGGCCGAGCGACATGAACACCGCGGCGAGATTGCCAAGGCTGGCGGCGGTGCGCGGATGCGCCGGTCCCTCCACCGCCTCGATGATCTTCAACGCGCGCTCGTTCAGCTTGGCCGCAGCTTCGAGATCGCCTTCGGCATGCAGCGTGTAAGCGAGGTTGTTGAGCCCGATCGCCGTGTTGATGTCGTCCGGGCCGAAGGCCTGCTCGGCCTTGACCAGCGCGCGCTCGTAGAGGATCCGCGCCTCGCCATAGGCAGCGAGCGCGTTGTGGCGGTAGGAGGCAAGGCGGTCGAGGAGACCGGCCTCGCGGTCGGACTCGGCAGCGTCGGGCCGTTCGGCCAGCAACTGCGCATGCGGGTCGAGTCGACGCCAGCTCGGCCAGTAAGTCGAGTCGGCGTTGGTCTGCGACAGCATCTTCAACGCCCGTGTCAGCGCGGCGGCGTGCAGGGCAACATCGGCGCCACCGGCCGCGACCTGCCGGATCAGGCGGTGCAGGCGGAAGCAGCGGGTGACGATGGACGGGTCGCGCTCGTCGGCGACGCTCTCCTGCTCGACCAGCGCGAAGATGGCGAGCGCCGCCAGCGCCTCGTCGAGGCCGTCGCCGGCAAGCAGCGATCTGAGCGGTTCGTCGAGATGTTCGCGGCCGTCGGCGAAGAGGAAGAGCGGGATCGGCTCCGGCGCGAGGATCGCCGCATGCGCCAGAAGCGGTCCGGCAGCCGCATGCAGCTTCGCGGCCTGGCCGATGGCGAGCGCGAAGGTCTTCGCCACGGTGAGGCCGTCGTGATATTCGGCCGGCGCGTGACGGGCATCGTCGAGCAGGCGCGCCGGTTCCGCCTCGAAGCGTCTGAGATAGTCGGCGAAGGGCACGGACAGGCGTTCGCAATAGGCGGCAGCCTGCTCGTGCGCGAGCGGCAGGCCGCCGAGCGCCTCCGACAGCGCCTCCGCCGTTGCGCGCTCGTCGTCGCGGCCTGTGCGCGCGATGAGGTAGGCGGCGCCGACATCCTTCGGCCAGTGGCGGATCTCGACGGTTTCGGCGCGACCGCGCCAGACATGCGAGTTCGAGGTGACAAGCACGCGCGCGGCACCGCGCTTCGGCAGGAAGGGGGCGATGGCGGCGGCGTCGCGCGCGTTGTCGTAGACAAGCAGCATGCCGTCGCCGGCTTCGCCAAGGCGTTCCAGAACCTGCGGCAGAGCCGGCTGCTCCTGCGCGTCGGCGGCAACCCAGCCGAGACGGACACCGAGACCGACAAGATCGGCGCGCATGCCCTCCGGGGTCTGCGCCCTGATCCACCACGTGACGCGGTAGTCGTCTGCGTGCCGCTCGGCCCAGGCGGCGGCGAGCGTGGTCTTGCCGACACCGCGGATGCCGTGCAGCGCGACGGCGGCCAGCCGGTTCTTCTGGCGCCGGAACGCCTTGTCGATGGCTGCGAGGTCCTCCTTGCGGCCGAGGAAATGCGCCGGCACCTGGATCGGAATGTTGGAGATGCGCTTGCCGGCAGGTTTCTCCGCCGGGGTATCGAAGGCGGGCTCCTGCTTCGGCGCCGCCGCCACGGGCTTCGGGGGCGACGGTGTCGCGGGTTCAGCGTGGAAGGCGGGCTCGGCGGCGGGCGCGGAGGGCGGCTTGATGCCTTCGAGCAGCAGGGAGCGTGCTTCGTCGCGCGACTTGCCGGTGATGGAGATGTAGCTGCGGGTGGCGAAGATGGTCGGCAGATCGCATGGGCGGATCTTGATGAAGATCAGCTGGCCCTTTTGTCCCTCGACGTCGCGCCAGAGCATCGCGGCACGCTCGAGCGCCGAGTATTTCGCCGCCGGCTTCAGGTAGTCCGGGGAGGCGACACAGACCATGGCGCGGGAATCCTCCAGCGCCTCGGCCATCCACTGGGCGATGTCGTAGCCGGCGCCGAGCTCCCACTTGGCGAAGCGCACGGCGTAGCCGGCGTCGCGCAACGTCCACGCGACCCATTCGGCCTTGGCCACGTCCGCGCCGTTGTAGCTCAGGAAAAAGTCGGCCATCCGACTGCAGCCCCCGGTCAGGGCAGACCCTTGCCCGCGCGCGGGCCGAAATCAAGGGATGGCTGCGATCAGCGGCCCGCCGCCGCGGAAAGGGCACCGGCCGGCATGGTGTAGGCGTAGGCCGTGCTCGTGAGCTGCGGGTCGGTGAAGCTGGACACCAGAAGGTCGCCGGACGCGCTGCGGCCGGGCACCAGATGCACGACGCTGAAGCCGCTGGCTTTCAGCTCGTCGAGGAAGGCTGGCAGCATCCTGGCGGTGCGGGCATGGATGTCGTGGAACAGGACGATGCCGGAGCCGCGCGCCTTCAGGCGCTGCAGGGTGCGCGAGTTGACCTGGCCGGGCGAGGAGGGGAAGTAGTCCTTCGAATCGACGTCGACATCCAGCACCACGACGTTCTGCGATGCCAGCTGGCGGCGCAGCGCCGGCGTGTCCGACAGATACGGGAAGCGGAAGAACGGCGCCGGGCGGTAGCCCGTCGGGATGAGCGCCGAGGCGACGCTCCTCTGGCCCTCGTTGATCTGCGCCCTCGCGGCTTCGAGGCTCAGCCGCCGCAGGTTGGCGTGGCCCTGTGTATGGGTGCCGATGGTCATGCCGGCGGCGGCGACCTTGCGCGCCGTGGCCGGGTGGGCGCGCGCCATGCTGCCAACCATCAGGAAGGTGGCGCGCACGCCATAGGTGCGAAGCACGCTCAGCACCGCGTCGGTGCGGCCGGGAATGGGACCGTCGTCGAAGGTGAGCACAACCTCGCCCTTGCGCAGGCGGATGTCGGAGATGGAGCTGACGCGGATGGTGCGGCCGGAGAGGCTGCCGGCGGAAAGCAACCCGCCGCCGGATGCGATCCTGGCGGGAGCTTCAGGGGCGTAGGAGGATTTGGAGGCGTCGCTCTTCGAGGATTGCGAACAGGCGGAGAGCGCGGCGGCAAAACACACTGCAACGGCAGCCGTACCCAACAGACGCATCGCACCCATCCCCTTGGTCGGGTACGATTTTTATTGCCGGTATGGTTAACAGCCGGTTTCCGGCCGCGTGCAGGCGCTTCCCAGTCTCCGGAAAACGACGGTCCGCTTTGCGGCTTCGGCGCCGCGCGGGTGCAGCCGCAGATTCCGGATGCAAAACCGCTCACACTTTTGCTGGAATTGCTCTAATTGTCAGCGGAACCCGCATAGCGGGGATGCGTTCCCGCAAGGGGCATTTTCTGACGAGGTGCAGCATGCGCTGGAGAGGCCGCCGCGAAAGCAGCAATGTAGAGGATGGTCGCGGTGCGGGCGGCGGCGGCGGGTTCCGCCTGCCGGGCGGCATGGGCGGCGGGCTTGGCGGACCGGGCGGCTTTCGTATTCCGGTCGGCGGCCGCGGCGGCGGCGGGATCGGCTCGATCATCCTGATCGGCATCGTGCTGCTGGTGTTCTGGTTCATCACCGGCCGGAATCCGATCGGGATGCTGACCGGCGGCGAGCCGCAGCAGGTCACCGAGGATACCAGCGGCGCCAGCGACGAAATGAAACAGTTCGTCGGCGTGGTGCTCGCCGAGACCGAAGACGTGTGGAAGGACGTCTTCCAGTCGCAGGGCATGCAGTACGAGGAGCCGACGCTGCGACTGTTCTCCGGGCAGGTGCAGTCGGCCTGCGGCTTCGCCTCGTCGGCGACCGGGCCGTTCTACTGTCCCGGCGACAAGAAGGTCTATCTCGACACGACGTTTTTCGACCAGCTGGCGCAGCAGTTCCAGGCGTCGGGCGATTTCGCGCAGGCCTATGTCATCGCGCATGAGGTCGGCCACCACGTGCAGAACCTCACCGGCATCCTGCCGAAGTTCAACCAGGCGCGGCAGCAGATGACCGAGGCGGAGGCGAACGCCATGTCGGTGCGCGTCGAGCTTCAGGCCGACTGCTTCGCCGGCGTCTGGGGTTACTACACCAACCAGAAGGGGCTTCTCGAAGAGGGCGACATCGACGAGGCGCTGAACGCGGCGCAGCAGATCGGCGACGACACGCTGCAGAAGCGGACGCAGGGCTACGTCGTGCCGGAAAGCTTCAACCACGGCACGTCGCAGCAGCGGCAGCGCTGGTTCGCGCGTGGCTTCAAGTCCGGGAAGATTGCCGACTGCGATACTTTCAACACCGACCCGTAACCGGGCAGTCGACAACGACCTGTGACCGGAACAGTGCTTTCCGCCTTCTTAACGAGACGCGGAAAATCGCAAGAGGCCGATTTCAACGGCTCTTAAGAGGTTTCGGGTAAGGTTCACCCCATCAGGCATGCGATGGGGGATTGTCCATGCGAATGGGCGCCGGGCTTTTTTGGCGAAACCGGGGTGGCAACTTCGCCATCATTTCCGCGCTCCTTACCGTGCCATTGGTGCTGGGCGCCGCAGTCGTGGTCGATTTCAACACGATCTCGCGCCGGCAGTCGCAGCTGCAGTCTGCGATGGACGCCGCCGCACTCGCCGTTGCGCGTGAAGGCAAGGACATCACGCAGCAAGAGGCGGACGACATCGCCGCGCGCTTCCTGCAGTCGAATTTCGATACGAAGACGACCAAGTTCAGCGTCGTGCGCGACGGCACGTCCTTCACGGTGAAGGGGACGGCGCAGGCCGAAATGGCGTTTGGCGGGCTGCTCGGCTACCACGACTGGCCGGTCGTCGCCTCCTCGACGGCCGACATCGCCTATGCCTCCTACGAGGTGGCGCTGGTGCTCGACACCACCGGCTCGATGAAGGGCGGCAAGCTGACGGCGATGAAGCAAGCCGTGCTGGGCCTCATCGACACCATGGCGATGCAGGTGAAGAACGAGGACAAGCTGAAGTTCGCGGTCGTGCCGTTCGCAACCTTCGTGAATGTCGGCAAGGGGTTCGGGCCGAAGTTCGACAAGGACGGCAGGCAGGTGGCCGGCACGGGCGCGCCCTGGCTCGACCTCAAAGGCAATTCGGCGATCCCGCAGTCTGAACTGGACGTCGGCGCCAGCCGCTTCCAGATCTACCAGAACCTCGGCCAGGAATGGTCTGGCTGTGTCGAGACGCGGCAGGAGGTGAACGGCGATGACTACGGTACCGGCGACCAGCCGGCGAATCCGTCGCGGGCGGAGACGCTGTTCGTGCCGGCCTTCGCGATCGACGAGCCGGACGCAGGCTATCCGAACAGCTACATCAACTCCGACGCGAAGCCGAAGAAGAACGACAAGGCCGAGAAGAAGAAGCGCTTCGCCAAATATGGCGTCGCCACCGACGCGAATGGCAACCCGCTGCTGGGCGGCCTGCTCGATCCGACGCTCGACGCGGTGACGGGGCTGCTGATCGACAATTCCGGCCCCGGCAACAACAACGGCAAGAAGATCAAGATCGACACCGCCAACTCGGCAGCGACCGGCAAGCCGAAAGGCCCCGGCCATGGCTGCGAGATGCAGCCGATCTCGCCGCTGACCAGCGACTACAATGCGCTGAAGAGCAAGGTGAACTCGCTCGAGGCCAACGGCACGACCAACATCATGGAAGGCGTGGCGTGGGGCATGCGGGTGCTGTCGCCGGGCGAACCCTTCGCGGAGGGCGCGGATCCCAAGAAGGTCGGCATCGAGAAGATCATGGTGGTGCTGACCGACGGCTCGAACGTGTTCGGCAATGCCGGCAACGACCTCGGCTCCAGCTATTCGAGCTTCGGCTATCTCGTGGATGGCCGTGTCGGAACAGAGTCGGGCGGCGCCACGGCGACGAACGAACTGATGAACCAGCGCACGCTTGCCGCCTGCGCCAGCGCCAAGGCGCAGGGCATCCGCGTCTACACGATCCGGCTGGAGGAGCCGAACGTGAAGACCGGCATGATGCTGAAGGAATGCGCCAGCTCGGAGAGCGACTTCTTCGACGCGCCGTCGCGCAGCCAGCTCGACGAGGTGTTCTCGAAGATCAAGGACACGATCGTCCGCGTGCGGATTGCAAGTTAGCAGTGCAGGTGCGGCCGCGCTGCACGCGCGAACCTTCGCTGCCGGCGACCGTCCGGGTGCCGATGGTCAGGCGGCGGTAGGCAGGTTCACGCGCGGCAGGATCTCGACGCTGCCGCGCACCATGATCTCCGCCTCGAAGCGCGTGCCGTTGTCGTCGCTGACATAGGCGTGCGTGCCCTGCAGCTGCGAGACCATGGCGACGATCAGCCGCCGGCCCATGCCCTGCGACGCGACGCTGGTGTCGAAGCCAATGCCATTGTCGGCGACGGTGAAGGCGCAGCGCGTGTCCGAGATGCTCTTGAGGCTGACGGAGATGGCGCCGGCGCGGCCGTCCCGGAACGCATATTTCAGGGCGTTGGTGACCAGTTCGTTGAGCAGCAGCGCCAGCGGCGTGGCGTGGTCGCGGTCGATCTCGACGGGATCGATGTCGAAGGACAGCTTCACCGGCACGCCGAAGGAGCGAACCTGTGCATCGACGATGGCCGGCAGCAGCGACTGGGCGCTGACTTCGGCGTAGCGGTCGAGACGGTAGATGTGTTCGTGCACGGCGGTCATAGCGGCGATGCGCCCCTGCAGGTCGCGCTTCACGCCGTCGGCAATGGGCTGCATGCGGATCAGCGACTGCACCGACTGCAGATTGTTCTTCACGCGGTGATGGATGTCGCGGAAAAGCAGCCGGTTGGTCTCCAGCGTCTGCACCAGCAGTTCCTGCCGGCGGGCGTCGCGCTGCAACAGCCGCCCGATCCAGATGGCAGCGGCGGCCAGTGCGGCGGCGGTGAGCGCTGCGACAAGCAGCATCGAGCCGGTGGTCCGCCAGAACGACGCATAGGCAGCTTGTGAACTGACGGAGGCGACCGCGATCAGGTTGGTGCCGGGCACGCGGCGATAGCCGACGATGCGGGCGACGCCGTCGGCGGGCGAGATCGCGTCGTAGGTGCCGAAATCGTTGTTGGCGAGATGCTCGACGAAAAGCTCGTAGTTGCGCATGTCGAGCGGACCGGCCGCGAAGGGATAGCGCGCGACCAGCCATCCATCGTCGCGCACCATGCTGACGGTGGAGCCCTCATCGAGGCCGAGCGATTGCCAGATGTCGCGCAGCAGCACGACGTCGAAGGAGACAATCGCCGCGCCAACGAACTGGCCGTTGCGTTCGAGCCGACGGCTGACGACGAAGATCTGCTCGCCGTTGAGGCGGCTGACCAGCAGCGACGAGATGTAGACGGTCTTGCCGGCGGCGAGTTCGGCGAAATAGTCGCGGTCGCGGATGTCGATCGGCTGCAGCTGCGGGTCGGTCGAGTAGATCGTGGTGCCGTCGGCCAGCACGACATAGGCCTTGACGATGCCGGGCAGGCTGTCGACCGCCTCGCGGATGTTGCGAACCGTGCCGGACGGACCGGCGGACGGGTTGGGACCGAGCGCCTCGTCGATGCGGCGCAGCGCCTGCTGCGACAGCTCGACGATCCAGCTCGTGTTGGTGGCGACGACCTGCGAGGCGGCGGTGGCCCGATCAACGGCGCGGTGACCGGCCTCGCGCCAGCCGAGCCAGGCCGTATAGGCGAGGACGAGGCCGCAGAGCACGAAAAGCGCCACGATGAGCGCGAGGACGCGCCGGACCGGCAGTCTGGCGTCGCCTGCCGCATCGGGTTCGTTGTCGCGCTGCACTTCCGCCATGACGCCCCAAATCGTGTAGCCAGAAGGCAATATGGCACGCGAAAGTGGCGAGACAAGCACCGGCACACACAAGGCTGTGCGCTTGTCCGGCCCATGCGCGGCATCTATCGTTGCAGGCGGCGCGAAACCGAAAGCGGAAGCGATGCGGGGAATGCTGGAAGCCTGGCAATTCTGGGCGGTGCTGTCGGCGGTCTTTGCGGCGCTGACAGCGATCTTCGCCAAGGTCGGCGTCGAAAATGTCGGCTCCGACTTCGCCACCTTTGTGCGCACGATCGTGGTGATCGTGGCGCTGGCCGGCATCCTGTTCGCCACCGGCGGCTGGCAGGCGCCATCCACGGTTTCGTCGAAGAGCTGGACCTTTCTGGTGCTCTCCGGCCTCGCCACGGGTGCGTCGTGGGTCTGCTATTTCCGTGCGCTGAAAATCGGCGACGCGGCGCGGGTCGCCCCGGTGGACAAGCTCAGCGTCGTCATGGTGGCGCTGTTTGCCGTGCTGTTCCTCGGCGAGAAGCTGTCGGCCATCAACTGGCTCGGCATCCTGCTCATCGCGACGGGGACGATCCTCGTGGCGTGGAGGGTGTGAGACTCACTGCCGCCTTTCCGGGCGCAGTACGGCTCACATTGCTGCGGGAAGTGCCTAGCGCTCGGCCAGCGCCGGCTCGCCCTTGCGCTCGCGGATCAGGTTGACGAAGCGGCGGAAGAGATAGTGCGAATCCTGCGGGCCGGGAGAGGCCTCCGGGTGGTGCTGGACGGAGAAGACCGGCCGGCCGACCAGCGTGATGCCGCAATTCGAGCCGTCGAACAGCGAGATGTGGGTCTCCTTGACGCCTTCCGGCAGGGCGTCGCGATCGACCGCGAAGCCGTGGTTCATCGAGACGATCTCGACCTTGCCGGTGGTGAAGTCCTTGACCGGGTGGTTGGCCCCGTGATGGCCCTGATGCATCTTCGTGGTGCGGCCGCCGAGCGCCAGCGCCAGCATCTGGTGGCCGAGGCAGATGCCGAAGATCGGCAGTTCTGTCTTGAGCAGGTCCTTGATGACGGGCACGGCGTATTCACCCGTCGCTTCGGGGTCGCCGGGGCCGTTGGACAGGAAGACGCCATCCGGCTGCATCGCGAGGATCTCCTCGGCCGACGTTTTCGCCGGCACGACGGTGACCTTGGCTCCGAGGCCGGAGAGCAGGCGCAGGATGTTGCGCTTGACGCCGTAGTCGATGGCGACGACGTGCATGCTCGGCGCGTCCAGCTCGGAATAGCCCTCGTTCCAGACCCAGGACTTCTCCTTCCAGACGGACGACTGGCCGGAGGTCACGTCCTTGGCGAGGTCGAGGCCGACGAGGCCGCCCCAGGCCTTGGCCTGCTTCTTCAGGTCTTCGAGATCGAACTTGCCGTCGGGGGCGTGCGCGATCACAGCGTTGGGGGCGCCCTTCTCGCGGATCAGCACGGTGAGCGCGCGGGTGTCGAGGCCGCTCATGGCAACGACGCCGCGCCGCTTCAGCCATGCGTCGAGATCGCCGCCGGAGCGGTAGTTGGACGGGCCGGTGACGTCGGCCTTGAAGATAGCGCCGACGGCGCCGGCGCGGGCCGCCGGATGCAGGTCCTCGATGTCTTCGCCATTGGCGCCGACATTGCCGATGTGGGGAAAGGTGAAGGTGACGATCTGGCCGGCATAGGAGGGGTCGGTGAGGATTTCCTGATAGCCGGTCAGCGCCGTATTGAAGACGACTTCGCCGACCGCGACGCCCGTGGCTCCGAGGCCGCGCCCCTCGATGACCGTGCCGTCGGCGAGCACGAGAAGCGCGGTCGGCACTTCGGTCGTCCAGGGGGCGGTGGCGGTCATGACAGTCTCCGTCGTGGCGAAGCGCCCACGCGACGGCGGTCGCGCGAGGCACACGGTCAGCGATGTGATCGTTGAGATGGGGTCAATACGGGAGGCGCACCTGCCGGTCAACCGTGCAGGGCGCGGCGTTTGCGCCGGATTCGGCTGAGCGCTATAGCTCTGCCACGCAAGCAGGAGACGGACGATGCGCGAGAAGATCGACGCGGCGGTGAAAGATGCCATGAAGGCGAAGGACGCCGACCGGCTTTCGACGCTGCGCATGGTGCGTTCGGCCATCCAGTCGAAGGACATCGAGAATCGGGGCACCGGCAAGGATGCGGCGTCCGACGACGAAATCCTGCAGGTGCTCGCCAAGATGGTGAAACAGCGCGAGGAATCGGCGACCGCCTTCGATGCCGGCAAGCGGCCGGAACTCGCCGCCAAGGAGCGCGCCGAGATTGCCGTCATCCGCGACTTCCAGCCGAAGCAGATGGACGATGGCGAGATCGAGCAGGCGGTGCAGGCTGCGATCGCCGAAACGGGCGCTGCCGGTGTCAAGGACATGGGCAAGGTGATCGCCGTGCTGCGCGGCAAGTTCGTCGGGCAGATGGATTTCGGAAAGGCGAGCGGCGTGGTCAAAAGGGCGCTGGGCTGACGCCGGCGTGATGCTCACCGCGTTTGGCACCAATATCTGGATCGCCGACGGGCCGCAGGTTGTCGCGGGGCTGGGCTTCCACTATCCGACCCGCATGGCGGTGGTGCGACTGGACGGGGATGAACTGTTCATCTGGTCGCCGACGGCGCTGACGCCGGAGCTGGGAAGCGCAACCGACGCGCTCGGCCGTGTCGCCTATCTGGTCGCGCCGAACACGCTGCACGACACGTTCATCGCCGACTGGAAGCGCGCCTATCCCGCCGCGGTCGTGCACGCAGCGCCGGGCCTTGCGGCCAAGCGCACGGACATCGCCTTCGACGCCGAGCTTGGCGAGACGCCGG
Source organism: Rhizobiaceae bacterium (assembly GCA_050178915.1). Lineage (GTDB taxonomy): Bacteria > Pseudomonadota > Alphaproteobacteria > Rhizobiales > Rhizobiaceae > JBFXAF01. Next base: position 12,421 of record JBFXFO010000039.1, read on the forward strand.
CGCCGGGCTGGGCGGGCGAGATCGAGCAGGTGGTGTTCGGCGGCAACGCGATCACCACCGAAATCGTGTTCTTCCATCGCGCCAGCGGGACGGTGCTGTTCACCGACCTGCTGCAGCAGTTCCCGCCGGGCTGGTTCAGCGGCTGGCGCGCCTTCATCGCCAGATGGGACCTGATGGTGTCGCCGCGTCCGGCGGTGCCGCGCAAGTTCCGCATCGCCTTCCGCAAGAAGGCGCTCGCGCGTGCGGCGATCGGCAAGGTGCTGGCATGGCCGGTACAGAAGGTCATCTTGGCGCATGGAGCGCCGGTGACCGAGGATGGCCGCGACGCCATTGCCGAGGCGTTCCGCTGGTTGACGGGCTGATACGGCCTGCCGCTGCGGCGAGTTCGACGGCCAGAGCAAGCGGCTCAGGAAGAGGCCACCGCCGGCATCGGCGGCTTGGCGCCGCTGCGTCTCTCGGCGGCGTAGGACAGCGTGGCGACGATCGCGCCGATCACCATGGCGCCGATGCCAAGCACCGGCAGGCTGCGGTAGCCATAGTCCGAACTGAGCAGGAACGCGCCAATCGACGCTGCCAGCGCGATGCCGAAGTTGAAGCCGGAGGGGATGAGCGCGGAGGCGAGGTTGGGCGCGTCGGTCGTCCAGCCGAGGATGCGCGTCTGGATGGGAGTGCCGATGGCGAAGGCAACGCAGCCCCAGACGAACATGGTCGGGATCATGACCCAGGGGTGCGGGCTGGCGAAGTACATCGCCACCATGATCAGCGCCTGCAGCACGAGCAGCGCGATGAGCGAGGGCATCAGGTGCCAGTCGGCCAGCCGACCGCCGAGAAAGACGCCAAGCGTGCAGCCAATGCCGTTGAGCAGCAGCACCCATGTGACCATGCCGGGCTCGATGCCGGTGACCTCGGTGAGGAAAGGGGTGATGTATGTGTAGGGCACGAACTGGCTGATCATCAGCGTCAGCATGACGATGAGCGACGACCAGACCTGCTGGCGGCCGAGCACGCGCACCTCGCTCATGAAGCCGGCAGGGCGCGCCGTGGCGGCCGCGCCCTTGCGCGGCAGGAACGCCAGCATGGCGATGGTGGCGATGACGCCGAGGATGAACATCGCCCAGAAGGTGGCGCGCCAGCCGAAGGCGTTGCCGATGGCGGTGCCGGCCGGAACGCCGAGGATGTTCGATACGGTGAGGCCGGCGAGCACGATGGCGACGGCGCGGCCGCGCTGATGCTCCGGCACGAGGCTGGTGGCCACCACCATGGCGACGCCGAAATAGACGCCATGCGCAAAGGCGATGAAGACACGGAACGCGAGCATCGACGCAAAGCCCGGCGCCAGCGCACAGGCGACCTGCCCGACGGTGAACACCAGCGCGATGGCGATCAGCAGGTTGGTGCGCGAGACGCGTGCCGTCAGCACTGTGAGGATCGGCCCGCCGATGGCGATGCCGGCGGCGTAGCCGGTGACGAGAAAACCGGCTGACGGGATGCTGACGCCGAGGCCGTCGGCCACCTGCGGCAGGATGCCGGCGATGACGAATTCGGTGGTGCCGAACGCAAAGGCGGCGACAAAAAGGGCGATCAGGGGCAGCGGCATGGAAACGATCTCGTGCGGGAGCGTCACAAATCACGGCCAAAGGCCGGCCGCAATCCACTTTCCGTCGACGTCGCTGCAGTTTTCCTCCATCGGGCAGGGGGCGGATCAGCCCTGAAACCAGCGTCGAAGAGGTGACGAAAAGTCATCGCGAAACATTACGGAAAATTCATAAAGTCGCTTCTCAAGCCAATGATTTCGTTACGAAATTGTAATCCATGCATTCAGTTTCAGTTCATCCGGCGGACGATAGTTTCGGGGCGTACCAAACAGGAGTAACCGCCATGAAACGTCTCATCCTCGCCACTGTCGCCCTTTCGATGCTCGCCGCTCCCGCCGCAATGGCCGGTGAACGCTACGGCCAGCGCCACGGCAATACCGGCTGGCATGAAATGTCGCCGAAGCACAGCGGCTGGGACAAGCCGGAGTGGAAGAAGGGCCCGAAGTGGAAGCAGGGCAAGAAGCACCACTGGAAGAAGGGGCAGCGCTTCAGCGAATGGAAGCGCGGGCAGGCCATCCAGGACTACAAGCGCCACGGGCTGCGCAAGCCGGGCCACGGCCAGCGCTGGGTGCGCGTCGACAATGACTACATCCTGATCGCCGTGTCTTCCGGCATCATCGCCGCGCTCATCGCCGGGCGCTAGGAATTACAGTTGCTGCGGAGGGGAGGGGCGGCTTCGGCCGCCCTTTCTCATTTTGCAGAACAGACCGGTCAGCCAGGCTTCCGCCCCTTCTGCTTTTCCTGCATGTAGTGGCGCAGCACCGCGTTGATGCGGGTCTGATAGCCCTTGCCGCCAGCCTTGAAGAAGTCGAGGACGTCGGTGTCGAGACGGATCGAGACCGCATTCTTCGGAATGGGAAAGACCGCGACGGCCTTCGACCAGTCGACGTCGCGAAAGTCTTCCCAATCAGGATCGCCGCGCATTGCTTCCGCAATGTCGGCGTCGGTCATCGCATCGACGCGCGTCCAATCGGACCTGGGCACGCCGCGCGCGACCATGTCGCGGATCTCATCCGCCGTATACGTGACGATATTCTCTTTGCTCATTTTTGTCCGCCGGCCAGGCCGAAATGATCCTTGTCGCTTCGTCTCGAACGAGGAATATCACCACGACAATCCGGCCGTTCGAATTGGCTATAGCCTTGATCCGTTGCTCGCTTGCATGCGGGGATGGAGCCTGCGGGCCCAACAACGCCATCGAGGCATCGATGAAATCGACGCCGCTCTTTGCCAGACTGAGCTGCCTCTTGTTCTCATCCCAATCGAATTTTGCGAACTCAATCCGATCCACTGCCTCCATAGCGGCGCTCGTCCTATGACGGCTCCCTCGACGTGCACCTTACGTGTATATACATCTGTAATTCCTGCTGTGCAAGGCTGTGAAGAGCGGGACATACCGACATTAGCAATGGTCTCGCCTGATGCCGACGCCTATGTGAGGTGACCCGAGCGGCGTCCAGATGCGATTTGCACCCACCTTCCTTGACGAGATACGCGACCGCGTGCCGATTTCATCGGTGATCGGCGCGCGCGTCTCGTGGGACCGCAAGAAAACGAACGCGGCGCGCGGCGACTACTGGGCCTGCTGCCCGTTCCATGGCGAGAAGTCGCCGTCCTTCCACTGCGAGGACAAGAAGGGCCGCTACCACTGCTTCGGCTGCGGCGTCACCGGCGACCATTTCCGCTTCCTCACCGAACTCGAAGGCCTGAGCTTTCCGGAGGCGGTCGAGCGTATCGCCGGGCTTGCCGGCGTCCCCATGCCGGTGCGCGACGCACAGGCCGAAAGGCGTGAACAGCAACGCGCCTCGCTGCACGACGTCATGGAAATGGCGACGAAGTTCTTCGAGGAGCAACTGCAGGCGCCGGCCGGCGCCAAGGCGCGCGCCTATCTGCGCGACCGCGGCCTGACGCCGGCGACACAGCGCGCGTTCCGGCTGGGCTTCGCGCCGGAAAGCCGCAATGCGCTGAAAGAGCATCTGGCGGCGAAGGGGGTCGAGAAGGCGCAGATCGAGGCATGCGGGCTGGTGCGCCACGGCGAGGACATCCCGGTCTCCTACGATTATTTCCGCGACCGCATCATGTTCCCGATCCCGGATTCACGCGGTCGCATGATCGCGTTTGGCGGACGCGCGCTGGCCCCCGACGCACTGGCGAAATACATGAATTCGCCGGAGACCGAGCTCTTCCACAAGGGCAACGTGCTGTTCAATTTCGCCCGTGCCCGCAAGGCGATGGGCAAGGACGGCACCGTCATCGCCGTCGAAGGCTACATGGACGTGATCGCGCTGGCGCAGGCCGGTTTCGCGAACGCGGTCGCGCCGCTCGGCACGGCGCTCACCGAGAACCAGATGGCGCTGCTCTGGCGCATGCATGGCGAGCCGGTGCTGTGTTTCGACGGCGACCAGGCGGGACTGCGCGCGGCATGGCGGGCAGCCGACCTGATCCTGCCCGAGATCGGGCCGGGCCGGACGGCGCGCTTCGCGCTCCTGCCCGGCGGCAAGGATCCCGACGACCTGGTGCGGCAGGACGGCCCGGACGCTTTCGCGACGGTGCTGAAGGAAGCGCGGCCGCTGGCCGACCTCCTGTGGTTGCGCGAGACCTCCGGCCAGACGTTCGACACGCCGGAGAAGCGCGCCGAACTGGAAAACACGATGAAAGCGCTGGTCGGGCGCATCCGCGACGAGACGGTGCGGCGCCACTACGCGCAGGAGATGCGCGACCGCGTGAATGCCTTCTTCGGTCCGCCGCCCAGACCGCCGCGACAGGAGCGTTTCCAGAAGGGCGGGTTCCAGAAAAACGGGCCGCCCGCGCAGGGCGGGGCCTTTGCCCGCCCCGGGAGCGGCGCGCGGCTGGCGGTGTCGGAAAGCCTGGCACGGTCGGCGCTGGTCAAGCGGGGGGGCGGCGACATGCCGCTGCGCGGGGCCGTGATCGCGGTGACGCTCGGCAACCACCCGGCGCTGATCGAGGACAATTTCGACGCGGTGGAACGGCTCGATCTCGGCCACGCCGACCTCCGGCGCCTGCTCGCCGGGCTCCTGGACGCCGAGGCGCACGGGGCGGAAGGACGCGACGCGATGCAGGCTTCGCTGGCGGACGCCGGCCTGATGCCGATCTGGGAGCGGGCGGTCGAGCTGGTGCGGCGGGCGCGGCAATGGACCGCGCTCGAAGATGCCGCGATTGCGGACGTGCGGGAAGCCTTCGCGCAGGCGCTGCACTTGCACGTGAGCGCCTCCGCTCTACATAGGGAACTCAAGGCGGCCGAAGCAGCGCTTGCCACAGATCCAACGGACGACAATTACCAGCATCTCGTCGACGTACAGAAGCAACTGCAGACCTTGCAGGTGAATGAAGCGCTGATCGACGGGTTCGGGGTGCAGTCCGGACGGGTGGGACGCAGCTGAACCAAGGCCGCCGAATGGAGCGGAGAAGCCCGGGTGATTCGCCTTTCAGGTGCGAATCATGCGACAGGCGGCTTGACGTCCGGCCGGAATGGCGGAATCAGGAACGATTCTGAAAGGCTTCCGCGGCCGCAAACGGCCGCCGCAACGAAAGAACGGTACCTGGACGACGTGGCGCAAGGCTCCACATTAATCAGGGTTAATCGTGCATTAATGCAGGGTCGGCTACACGCGGCAAACGCACCTGCAACGGCAACACGAGCTTGAACCGGCCCGGCCCGCAATCGGCGGGGCCGCTGGAGACGACGAGAAGAATGGCGACCAAGACCAAGGCCAAAGCCAAGGAAAAGGACGAAACCGAAGCCGAACGCGAACCCGCAACCGACGGGCCGTTGCTCGATCTTTCCGATGATGCCGTCAAGAAGATGATCAAGGCCGCGAAGAAGCGCGGCTATGTCACGATGGACGAGCTCAACTCGGTGCTGCCGTCGGAGGAAGTGACCTCCGAGCAGATCGAGGACACGATGGCGATGCTCTCCGACATGGGCATCAACGTCGTCGAGGACGACGAGCAGGGCGAGGAGTCGGAGGCGCAGGAGACGCCCGCCGACGCCGAGGAAGACGCCAACGAGCTGGCCGAGCAGACCGGCACGGCGGTCGCCGCCCCTGCCAAGAAGGAACCGACCGACCGCACCGACGACCCGGTGCGGATGTACCTGCGCGAGATGGGCTCGGTGGAGCTGCTGTCGCGCGAAGGCGAAATCGCCATCGCCAAGCGCATCGAGGCCGGCCGCGAGACGATGATCGCGGGCCTGTGCGAAAGCCCGCTCACCTTCCAGGCGATCATCATCTGGCGCGACGAACTCAACGAAGCCAAGGTGCTGCTGCGCGAGATCATCGATCTCGAGGCCACCTATGCCGGCCCCGAGGCCAAGCAGGCGCCGGTGGTCGAGCGCGTCGAGGAAGCCGAGAAGCCGAAGGACGAGCCGCGCGGGCGCATGCGCCATACGCGCGACGAGGACGAAGACATCACGAATGTCGGCGGCGAAGGCCGCGCCGAGGAAGAAGAAGACGACGAGGACGAGCAGAACCTGTCGCTGGCGGCCATGGAAGCCGAGCTGCGGCCGCAGGTGATGGAAACCCTCGACACCATCGCCGACACCTACAAGAAGCTGCGCAAGCTGCAGGACCAGCAGGTGGAGAACCGGCTGGCGGCGGCCGGCACGCTGTCGCCCAGCCAGGAGCGCCGGCACAAGGAGCTGAAGGAAGCGCTGATCAAGGCGGTCAAGTCGCTTTCGCTCAACCAGGCGCGCATCGAGGCGCTGGTGGAGCAGCTGTACGACATCAACAAGCGCCTCGTTCAGAACGAAGGCAAGCTGCTGCGCCTTTCGGAAAGCTACGGCGTGCGGCGCGAGGAGTTCCTGAAGGAATACCAGGGCTCCGAACTCGACCCCAACTGGATGAAGCGCATCACCAATCTCGGCGGGCGCGGCTGGAAGGAGTTCGCGCGCAGCGAGAAGGAGACGATCAAGGAGATCCGCGCCGAGATCCAGGCGCTGGCCACCGAGACGGCGATCTCGATCCTCGAGTTCCGCAAGATCGTGAACCAGGTGCAGAAGGGCGAGCGCGAAGCGGCAATCGCCAAGAAGGAGATGGTGGAGGCCAACCTTCGCCTCGTGATCTCCATCGCCAAGAAGTACACGAACCGCGGCCTGCAGTTCCTCGATCTGATCCAGGAAGGCAACATCGGCCTGATGAAGGCGGTGGACAAGTTCGAATACCGTCGCGGCTACAAGTTCTCGACCTACGCCACGTGGTGGATCCGGCAGGCGATCACCCGCTCGATCGCCGACCAGGCGCGCACCATCCGCATCCCGGTGCACATGATCGAGACGATCAACAAGATCGTGCGCACCTCGCGCCAGATGCTGCACGAGATCGGGCGCGAGCCGACGCCGGAGGAACTGGCCGAAAAGCTCGCCATGCCGCTCGAAAAGGTGCGCAAGGTGCTGAAGATCGCCAAGGAGCCGATCAGCCTCGAGACGCCGGTCGGCGACGAGGAGGATTCGCATCTCGGCGATTTCATCGAGGACAAGGGCGCGGTGCTGCCGATCGACGCGGCGATCCAGGCCAACCTGCGCGAGACGACAACCCGAGTGCTCGCTTCGCTCACCCCGCGTGAAGAACGTGTACTCCGCATGCGCTTCGGCATCGGCATGAACACCGACCACACGCTGGAGGAAGTCGGCCAGCAGTTCTCGGTGACGCGCGAACGTATCCGCCAGATCGAGGCGAAGGCGCTGCGCAAGCTCAAGCACCCGAGCCGCTCAAGGAAGCTCAGGAGCTTCCTCGACAGCTGATACGAAGGAGGGCGCCGCAAGGCGCCCTTTTCATTTCGGCCGGACCAAGCCTGCGCCGGCCTGCCGGCGCGGCATTTCTCCAAATTCAGCCACAGTTGCAGAGACATACAGACTTGGTATGAATGTAACGCTGCGTGATGCTGCAAGGCGACGCGCCGGGGTGGAGGGCTGCGCGTGAAACGCCTTGTGTCGTGCCTTATGCTGCTTGCGTCTGCCGGCTGGCTGGCGCCAGCCTTCGCACAGGAGGAGGTGGCGCGGTTCGACCTGTTCGCACCGTCGGCCAACCGCATCTCTCCCGACGAGCGCGTCGCCGGGCTCAACCCGGAGCGCATGGACGTCATCGGGTACTTTGCGCTGACGCCCGAGGCGGCGCGCAGCCTCGGGGAAAGCAGCCCGATCCCGCGCGAAATCCGCATCGCCCTGCCGGATGATGGCGCGGTCACCTGCGCCTTCCCGGCGCAGCCGGACGGCGAGGCGGAGAGCGGCCAGGTGACGTTGCGCGGCACGGTCGAGAATGCCGAGCCGGGCGAGCATTGCGCCATGGTGATCAATGACGGCGCGGTGGTCGGGCAGATCCAGCTCCTGAGCGGGCTCTACAAGATCGTCCCGCTCGGCAATGGCGAGCATGTCGTCGCGAGGGTGCGGCCGGGTGCGTATCCGGAGGGCGCCGAACCGCGGCTCAAGTCGGAGGGCGAGCAGCAAGGCCCCCGGCCGGGCGAGGACCGGGAGGCGCCGCAACTGCGCGCAGCCGGCGAGATGTGCGACATGCCCAACCCTGTCGGCGGCCTGCCGCGCGTGTTCGGGCCGATCCGCGTGATGATCCTCTATACGTCGCAGGCGCGATGGTCGGCATCCGACATCGATGCCTCGATCCAGCTGATGATGTCGCAGCTGCGCGAGGCGCTGAGCGCCGACAGCACCGGCGGGCGTTTCTCGGTGATGGTCGAACTGGCCCATGCCCAGGAGATCGACTACGACCAGGACACCTCCGCCAGCATGGGCGAAGACCTCGAGCGGCTGGCAGACCCGAGAGACCCGGCGTTCGCATTCCTCGGTGCGCTGCGCCAGAAACACCGCGCCGATCTTGTGCACCTGCTCGTCGGCCCGCGCTCCGGAGACCCGTGCGGGATCGGCTACACCCTGCGGGACGTGACCCCCTGGAATGTGGGCATCGGCTTTTCCGCCAGCGAGGTGAGCTGCGCCACCGACGCCGGCGCGTTCACGCATGAAATCGGCCACAATCTCGGCATGTACCACGACGGCTACGTCGAGCGTGACCGGGAGCCGGACCAGTTCAATTTCGGCGTGGCGCTGCCGGAGCTCGGCTATCGCTCGATCATGGCTTACAACGATGCCTGCGCCGACCGGGGCATCGACTGCATGCGGCTGCCGCTGTTTTCGACGCCGCGCATCACGGTTCGCGGCGAGCCTTTCGGGCGGCATCCGGCCAAGGGCGACGGCGCCTACAACGTCGAGGTGCTGTGCCGCGCGGCGGCCAGCGTCGCGGCCTTCCGCCTCTCCCCGGGGCCCTACGCCGTCTACGAAAACAACGCGCTCGAAGGCAAGGAACTGGCGCGCAAGAAGGACGTCACCCAGAACCAGTGCGCGGCGATGTGCAAGGACAACAAGCAGTGCATCGGCTACGACTACGACAAGTGGAACCGCTGGTGCTTCCTCAAGACCGGCATCACCGGGCTGAGGCTGGAGCCGAAGTCGGTATCCGGAACGCTGCACATGTTCGGCGAGCCCGCGCGGCTGGACGAGCCGGTGATCATGGACCGCTATCGCGGCAAGCATTTCCCCGGAAAAGCCTACAGCGTCTCGCGCGAGGGCAGCTTCGAGTCGTGCGAGGCGACCTGTGAAGGCGACGCGCACTGCATCGGCTTCACCTACTACCGCGACCGCAATCGCTGCGAGTCATTCGCCAGCGTCGGCGAATACTTCTCCAAGGCCGGAGCCGACAGCGGCGTGAAGCGGCAGGGATCGCAGAGGTAGCGCCTGGCTCATGGTTCGCTGGCGCGGCCCGGCGCAGGGCCGACATAGCGGGCGCGCGGGCGGATGAGCACTTCCGATTCCAGCTGCTCGATGGCGTGCGCCACCCAGCCGGCGGAGCGTGCGATGGCGAAGAGCGCCGTCTCGTGGCCGACCGGCAGGGCGAAGGTGCGCATCAGCACCGCCAGCGCGAAATCGATGTTGGGGTGGAGCCCGGTCGCTTCGGTGATCATGGCGGGCGCGGTGACGGCCAGCATGCGGTCGGCGCCGGCCTTGGCGAGTGCCGCCAGCAGGCTGTCGGCGCGCGGGTCGCCGTTGCGGTAGACGGCATGGCCGAAGCCGGGGATGCGGTCGCCCAGCGCGACACGCGTGCGGATGCGCGCCGGGGCGTCGCCCTCGGCAAGTTCGGCGACCATGTGCGCGGCGAGCGGACCGGCGCCGCCATGGCGCGGACCTTTCAGCGCGACGAGGCCGGCGACGAGCGCGTCGTACAGGTTGAGCCCGGTCGAGACGGCGCAGCGCACCGTCCAGGTGGAGGCGTTCAGCTCGTGGTCGGCAAGCAGCACCAGTGCGCGGCGAAACAGTTCGGCGGCCTTTCGGTCGCCGCCCGTCCAGGCGTTGGCGACCTGCTGGTGCAGCGGTAGCGCCGAGGGGTCCGCGCCAAGGATGCCGGATGCGAGCAGGCGCATGGCGCGGGCGCCGATGGCGCCGCGACCGTCACGCGTGCGGTTGCTGGCGCGCGGATCGGCGTCGCCGGCGAGCGCCAGCAGCGCCAGGGCGCGTGCGATCGGCTGCTCGCCGCGCGTGGCTAACGCGACCGCATGCATGGCATCGCTGATGACCGGCAGGTTGGTCGAAGCGAACGGGTCGGGCCCGCCGACATCCCAAAGCAGCGTCGCCGCCTGTTCGAGCGGCGCACGTTCGGCGAGTGTCACGGCGTAGACGCCGCGATAGATCGAGCCCTGGTCGGTGATGGTGCAGATGGCGGAATCGAGCGCGGGCAGCTCTGCCTCCGGCGGGCGCGCTGCTCCCGGCGCGCGCCGGTTGCGCAGCGCGCGCACGTCGTCGGCACGGTAGCGGCGGGCCCGCGCATCGGCGCCGGGTTCGGAGCGGATCAGGCCACGGCTCACATAGGCGTAGAGCGAGGCGGCCGAGATGGAAAGTTCGTCTGCCGCCTGGCGAGCAGTGAGGTAGAGCGGCTGTGCGGGATTTTTCATATTGATCATGCTAATCAAGATTGATCAATATGAAAAGTGGGCCATCTCTGCTGCAGCCAGCAAGGAGACACGGTCATGACAATCCACCAGACCGCCACCGCAGGGCTCGACGGCGTTACCGCTGCGATCACCCGCCTTTCGCATGTGGATGGCGAGGCTGGCGAACTGATCATCGCCGGGAGACACGTCGGCGATCTTGCCGCGGCCAAGAGCTTCGAGGGCGCCACGGCGCTGCTCTGGAATGCAGCCGGTCGCGAGACCGGTCTGGCGACCCTGCGGGTCGAACTGGCGGAAGCACGGCTGGCGGCCTTCTTGCGGTTGCCAGCGGTGCTTCCCGCCACGAAGGGCCTGCCGATCCCCGAGGGCTTCCGCGCCGGCGTCGCCGCCATCGCGCGGCAGGACGGGCTCGCCGACGAACTGACTATTGCGGGCGCAATGCCCGTGCTGGCGGCGGCGCTGGTGCGGCAGGCAAACGGGCTGGCGCCAGTGGCGCCGGATGCGCGCCTCGGGCAGGCGGCCGACCTACTGCGCATGCTGCGCGGCGCGCCGGCGAGCGAGGCGGAGGCCGAAGCGCTGGGGGCATACCTCGTCACGGTCAGCGATCACGGCATGAATGCCTCGACCTTCGCGGCGCGCGTGGTGGCATCGACGCAGGCCGATCTCTTCATGGCGGTGACGGCGGCCTATTGCGCGCTGTCGGGGCCGCTGCATGGCGGCGCGCCGGGTCCGGTGCTCGACATGCTCGACGCGATCGGCAGTGCCGACAACATCGCCGCATGGATCGACACGGCGCTCGCACGCGGCGATCGGCTGATGGGCTTCGGCCACCGCGTCTACAAGGTGCGCGACCCGCGCGCCGATGTGCTGAAGGCGGCGCTCGGGCGGCTCGGCGCGGGCCGTGCCGATCTCGGCTTTGCCGCCGAGGTCGAGGCCTATGCGCGCGAGGCGCTGGCGCGCGCCAAGCCGGGCCGGCGGCTCGACACCAATGTGGAGTTCTATACCGCCATCCTGCTTGGCGCGCTCGGCATTCCGCGCGAGGCGTTCACGCCTGTCTTTGCGGTCGGCCGCACCGCTGGCTGGATTGCGCATGCGATCGAGCAGCAGCGCACCGGCCGGCTGTTGCGGCCGGCCTCGGTCTACACCGGGCCGATGCCGGGGACGGCCGGTTGACGGACTGCTCGCCCGCCGGCGTTTTCTGCGCTATGCGAAAGGCCGGAATGGGAGGAATCTGGCCATGTCGTTTCTCAAGCGGCTCTTCGGCGGTGGTGGCGACGGCGGCAGTTCCGGCAGCGGCGACAAGGTCGCGGCCGAGGCGCAGCACAAAGGCTTCACCATCCGTGCCACGCCATTCAAGGAAGGCGGGCAGTTCCAGACGTGCGGCGTCGTCTCGAAGGAGATCGACGGCGTGACGAAGGAGCACCGCTTCATCCGGGCCGACCGCTTCGCCTCGCTCGAGGACGCGGCCAATCATGCGATCGTGAAGGGCCGGCAGGTGGTCGACGAGCAGGGCGACCGGCTTTTCGGCTGAGGGGATCGGGTGATACCGGCCGGCGAACGGCCGGAGCAGATCAGCGCCTTACATCGGGCAGCTTGACGAAGACGGCGTGCCAGCCGGCGACATCGGTGTGCGAGGCCCAGGCAGCGGCGAGATAGAGCACCGCAACCGTGCCGCCATCGCCGGGCGGCAGCAGCACGTCGGAAACCCAGAGGCCCATCGCGCAGGTGCCTTCCTCCATGCGGAACGACGTCGTGGTCGTGACGCGGCCGACATCCTTCAGTTCGGGATAGTTCTCGGTGGCGATGACATCGAAGGTGAGCAGCTTGTCGCGCGCCGGCGGGTTGACGTTGTAGCAGTCGGCCGGCTCCGGCTCCTGCTTCACGTCCAGCGCGTAGGACAATTGCAGGTCAGGAATGCCGCTGCCCAGAATGGTCGGAGTGGTGACGAAGACCAGCGGCGTGGTGCGGCTCTCGGCCGGCGAGCGCTGCGTCATCGCCACGCCGGCGAGGCGGCGGCCGTCCGTGCCGATGCCGAGCGCGTCGAGCTTCGGCCGGGCGGCTTCGCGCAGCGCCTTGCGCAGGGCCGGCAGGTCCGGATCGGAGTTGCTGGTGTCGAGCAGGGCCGGGTCGGGGCTGAAGCCGCCGACCTTGCCCGGGAGCGCGCCGTCGATCTCCTGCGCCACCACACCGAAGGGGAAGCCATCCGCCATCCGGTTGGTCTCGCGGTCGACAACGTAGATGGCCGCGACGAGCGCATCGCTGACGATCTCGTAGGCGAACTCCTCATAGGCGAAGTAGCGCCCGTCAGGCGAAAAGCCGATGATCGCAGCGTCGGGTGCGTCGGATTGCTCGCGCGCCGCCAGCGGGAACGACAGGCCAAGCAGGCAGGCGATGAGCAGAAGAAGGCGCGGCATGATCTGCGTCCAGGTTGGTTCGAGGCCGCATGATGGCCAGCCGCCGCGGCGGGGGCAAGAGCGCGCGTTTCGCGCTATAGGCTGGCTATCGCAACCGCCGGTGGCGTGGAGGGCAGAGTGGAGAAGATCGATTTCCGCAAGGCGCTGAAGACGCTCTACGACCCCCCGAAAGGGCGGTTCGTCACGATCGAGGTGCCGTCGCTCGACTATTTCATGGTGGATGGCGCGGGCGATCCGAACACCGCGCCGGCTTACGCGCAAGCGGTGGAAGCGCTCTTTTCCGCCTCGTACACGCTGAAGTTCATGTGCAAGAAGGAACTCGGCCGCGACTATGTCGTGCCGCCGCTCGAAGGGCTGTGGTGGGCCGACGACATGCACAGCTTCATCACGCGCGAAAAGGGCAAATGGTCATGGACCATGATGATCATGGTGCCGGATTTTGTCGGCGCGGCGATGGCCCGTCGAGCGGTCAATGCGGCGCGCGGGAAGAAGGCCCTGCCGGCGCTTGAATTGCTGCGCTTCGAGCGGCTGGAGGAAGGGCTCTGCGTGCAGACCATGCATGTCGGCTCCTACGATGAGGAAGGCCCGGTGCTGAAGGCGCTGCACGAGGAGTTCCTGCCGGCCAACGGGCTGGAGGAAACCGGCAGACACCACGAGATCTACATCGGCGACCCGCGCAAGACGGCGCCGGAGAGGCTGAAGACCATCCTGCGGCAGCCGGTCAGGGCTTCTCGGCAGCCAGCTTGAGGCGGACGAGACCCTTCTCGCAATCGGGACCGACGCGGCCTTCGAACAGAAGGCCGAACCAGCGCTCGACGATGCCGTTCAGGCCCATGCGAAAGCCCCAGGTGACGCGGGTGCCGGTACCTGCCGGCTCA
>JBFXFO010000040.1:0-26180 GCA_050178915.1 Rhizobiaceae bacterium
TAAGCGGTCGAACCGCCCTCCGTGGTTAACCATGGACTAAGCCTCCGCCGTCCCACATCTGTCGCGAACAACCCGCTTCCCCACGCGCGCGCGGACGTTCCTTGTCAACGGCCGGCCTGCGTCATCCTCGGTGCGCGGGGGTCCACTTAACCGTTGCTTCACCAATATCCTTCATCTTCCGTTGAACAGTATCAGTACGCGGGAGATGGTCATGGCGTGGAAAGTCCGGCTGGCGGTGTCCGCCGCGCTCGTCTCAGGTGCGCTCGGGCTCCTCGCAACCCTCCCGGCTGCTGCCATGACCGGCGGCATCGAGGTCGTCATGAACCAGGCCAAGATCGTGAAGATCGCCCGGCCGGCAGACACCATCGTCATCGGCAATCCGGCAATCGCCGACGCTTCCGTCCAGGACGCCACCACCATCGTGCTGACCGGCAAGGGCTTTGGCGTCACCAATCTGGTGATCCTCGATGCGGATGGCAGCCCGATCGTCGACGAGCAGGTGGTCGTCACGCGCCATACCGCGAATTCCGTCCGCGTCTACCGCCGCGCCAACGTGCAGACGTTGTCGTGCTCGCCCTACTGCGAGAGCTCGTTCAAGACCGAAGCCGAGCGCACCTCGGAAGCCGAGATGGGCCGGTAAGCTCCGGCGCCGTTCGGTAACCGGGCGGTAAAGACTTTCGTTGCATTCTTAGCGGGTGATCGAACCCGGCCTCAACGACTTGCCCGTACAACATTCCGATGCGGAACTCGGGATCGGTGGGCCTGTTTCGATGAATTGCAACCAGACTTCGGGCAAGACGCCAGGCATGCGACGGCGCATGCTGAACCTTTTCGTGCGCCTGCGGCGCGACCGAAGCGGCGCGACCGCGATCGAGTTCACGGCGCTCGCCATTCCCTTCTCGCTGCTGGTCTTCGCCATCCTCGAGAGCTGCCTGTCGTTCGCCGGGCAGGAAGTGATGGCGAATGCGACGGACGACATCGCCCGCCAGCTGCGCACCGGACAGATCAAGGCCGCGGACATCAATGAGGTCAAGCTCAAGAAGATGATCTGCGACCGGCTTGAGATCATGGTCGCAACCGGCTGCCCCGGGCTGTCGGTCGATCTCAAGTCGTATCCGACCTTCGCGGCCGCCGCCGCCGTGCGCATCAAGCTCACCGCCGATCGCGACATCGACACGACGGGCTTCAGCGTGGCGCCGGGTCTGTCGCAGTCGAAGAACATGCTGCGCGTCTTCTACCGCTGGCCGGTGATCACCGACTTCATGCGCAAGTCGATGTCCAATCTGAAGGGCGGCAAGACCCTGCATTTCGCGACGGCGACCTGGCAGAACGAACCGTTCACCGACTAGCGGCGATGGGTGGGGTGGTATCGATGCGTTACGAGTCACGGATGCGCGGCATTCTCCTGCCGTTCCGCAGACTGCTCGCCGACCGGCGCGGCGCGGCGGCGGTGGAGTTCGCCTTCATCGCGCCGGTGCTGCTGTCGCTCTATTTCGTCACGATGGAGGTCTCGCAGGGCATCGAGGCCAACAAGAAGGTCGCGCGCGTCGGCTCGATCGTCGCCGACCTGGTGACGCAGCAGCCGTCGATCATGAAGAGCGAGATCGACGCGATCATGCGCATCGGCGAAGGCACGCTCCAGCCTTACAACCGATCGAAGCCCGAGATCATCATCACCGCCATCGAGGTGACCGACGAGGCCACGCCGAAGGTGCGTGTCGTCTGGTCGCGCAAGCTGGTGAACGGCGCCTTCAGCGCCGGCGCCGCCAAGCTCAGCACCACGACGGTTCCCGAGAAGCTCAACATCCGCAACTCTTTCCTCATCCGCGTCGAGAGCAAGCTCACCTACACGCCGGTGATCACGTGGACAGCCGACCAGAAGGCCGGCCTCGGTCTCGCCGCGGCCTTCGACGGCATCTCGATGAAGGAAAACTACTATCTGCGGCCGCGCCAGAGCATGACGATCCCCTGCACGGACTGCTGACGGCCCGCATTCCAGTTTCCAGGATCAGTTGTGAACGCCCGCACGCGTCGCGTGGTCGATCATCTCGATGGCCGAAGCGTAGTCGTCCTGTGTCACCGGACGGAAGCCGCCGCCATGCTGCGTTTCCATGAGTTCGTAGACGTCAGGCATCACGTCCAGCATCCCCGTCAGGAACGGCACGAGCAGCCGGCGCACTTCCGGATCGAGGCCGGTGTGCAGCGCATGGGGTCCGTAGCGCAGCGGTTCTGAGCGCCACAGCGTGACCAGCGTCGCGGGATCGATGCCCGCCGCGACAAGGCGCGCCCGCGTGCCGCCGGGAGGATCGTCGGCGCCCGGCAGGGCCGGCTCCCAGCCGATCAACGCATCGACGGATCCGTCAACGAACATGGCCTCGGCGGCCGATGCCCCGCTGGCCTCGACGATCGTCGCGCCGGATTCCGGCAGGTTGATGCTTGCGGCGGCAAGCCCGCCCATGGCCAGCAGATTGCCTGCGACCGCGTCCGACGGAGGCACCGCGATGCGCACACCGGCGAGCCTGTCGAGAGCCGTCGCCTTTCCCGCACGCCCGACCAGCACCGCCCGCAGGCCGGTGGACCCATCGGCGCCGACCGGCGCAACGATCGGCTCGACGCATTCGCACAGCCGTTGCGCCACCGCATAGGCCGTCACGGGATAGACGGCATACTCGACGCGCGCTGCCGCCTGCGCTTCGATCAGCGCGGCGAGATCGCGCGCGACGAAAACCTCGACCGGCATCGCCAGCACCTGCGAGAACGCATCCTTGATGCGCGACACGCCCTGCACGGTCTCTCCAGCCCCGGGCTGCGCCGCGATGCCGATCCGAAACGTGCCGAGCTCCTCGCGCCAGCCTGCGAAGGCAGTCGCGGGCAACACAAGCGCAGCGGCCATCGCTCCATATGCCAGCAGGCGCACAAGCGCCGATCCCGCCTTCCCGATCACCACAGGCCCCGCCGAATCATCGTTTCATCATTCTGGCAGAAGCAGCGCGGTTTTGGTGCCCGAATTGCCAACGCCGTGCCCGACGCCTATGTCTGCCGAAGTCAGCGGCAGGGGCTCATGGCGCGCGCATTCCTATTCGTCCTCGATTCCTTCGGCATCGGCGGTGCCCCGGATGCGGCCCGCTTTGGCGACGAAGGCTCCGACACGTTCGGCCACATCGCTGCCGCCTGCCGGAGCGGCCTGGGGGACCGGGCCGGCCTGCGCGAAGGTCCGCTCAGCCTTCCCAACATGATGGCGCTCGGGCTCGGCCACGCCGCTGCGCTGGCGACCGGCTCGACCATGCCGGCAGATCCGGCGACTGGGTTCTTCGGCGCCGCCAGCGAGGTGTCGTCCGGCAAGGACACGCCCTCCGGCCACTGGGAGATTGCCGGCGTTCCGGTGACCTTCGACTGGGGCTACTTCCCCAACACGATCCCGACCTTCCCGGCCGAATTCACCGAAGCGGTTATCCGGGAAGCGAAGCTGCCCGGCATTCTCGGCGACTGCCATGCGTCGGGCACCGAGATCATCGAACGGCTCGGCGAGGAGCACGTCGCGACCGGCAAGCCGATCTTCTACACCTCGTCGGATTCGGTCATCCAGATCGCGGCGCACGAAACGGCTTTCGGGCTCGAGCGGCTCTACGAGGTCTGCAAGATTGCGCGGCGCCTGTCGGAGCCGCTCAACATCGGCCGCGTCATCGCGCGGCCTTTCATCGGCAGCGGCGCCGCTGATTTCGAGCGCACCGCCAACCGCAAGGACTACGGCGTCAAGCCGCCCGAGCCGACGCTGCTTGACCGGCTGGTCGCCGCCGGCCGACGCGTCATCGCGGTCGGCAAGATCGGCGACATCTTTGCGCACCAGGGCATCAGCGAGGTGCGGAAGGCCCCCGACAACATGAGCATGTTCGATCAGGCGCTCGGCGCGATGGACGACGCCAGCGATGGCGATTTTGTTTTCGCGAACTTCGTCGATTTCGACTCGCTGTTCGGGCATCGCCGCGACGTCCCCGGCTACGCACATGCGCTGGAGGCGTTCGACGCGCGTATCCCCCAGGCGCTCGCGAAGCTCCGGCCCGGCGACATGCTGATGCTGACCGCCGACCACGGCAACGACCCGACCTGGCGAGGCACCGACCACACGCGCGAGCGCGTAGCCATCACCGGCACCGGCCCGGGCCTCAAGCCGGTCAGCGTCGGCGTGCGGCCGACCTTCGCAGACATCGGCGAGACGGTCGCCGAGCATCTCGGCCTCGCACGGGGCCGGCACGGCACGTCCTTCCTTGCCGCGATCAAAGCCGATGCCTGAGCTGCCCGAGGTCGAGACGGTCCGGCGCGGGCTGCAGCCGGTGATGGAAGGCGCGCGCGTCGCGAGCGTGGAGGCGCGGCGGCCCGACCTGCGCTTTCCCCTGCCCGACAATTTCAACAAGCGGCTGGCCGGCCGCCGGGTCGAGTCGCTCGATCGCCGCGCGAAATACCTGCTCGTGCACTTCAGCGGCGGTCCGGTCCTGATCTGCCACCTCGGCATGTCCGGCTCGTTCCGCATCGAGGATGAGGGCGGCGCGGACTCGCCCGGCACCTTTCATTACGAGCGCTCGAAGGATTCCGCGCACGACCACGTCGTTTTCCATCTGGAGCCGCGCAGCGGCGGCAAGGCGCGGATCGTCTTCAACGACCCGCGCCGTTTCGGCTTCATGCTGATGACGGACGAAGGCAACTGGCGCGAGCATCCGATGATCGCCGCGCTCGGCATCGAGCCCACCGGCAACGCACTCGACGGCGCCGCGATCGCCGACATGTTCCGCGGCAAGGCGGCGCCGCTCAAGGCCGCGCTCGCCGACCAGAGCCTTATCGCCGGGCTCGGCAATATATATGTGTGCGAGGCGCTCTGGCGCTCGCGCCTGTCGCCGAGGCGCGCGGCGGGTACCATCGCCGGCAGGCCGGGCAGGCCGACGGCGCGGGCCGGCGCGCTGGCGACGGCCGTGCGCGACGTCATCGCCGAAGCCGTCGAGGCGGGTGGCTCTTCCCTGCGCGACTACATGCACGCCGACGGCTCGCTCGGCTACTTCCAGAAGAGTTTTGCCGTCTACGGCCGCGAGGGCCACGCCTGCCAGCGGCCCGGCTGCAACGGGGTCGTTCGCCGGATCGTGCAAAGCGGGCGTTCGACATTCTACTGCCCTGTCTGCCAGCGCTGAACTTGCGCGCCCGGGAGGCCCGCTTCTATGTGTGCGGCAGCTGCCACCAATCGCCAGGAGACGGGCATGGCCTATGAGACGATCCTCACCGAAACGCGCGGCAAGGTCGGGCTGATCACGCTCAACCGCCCGAAGGCGCTGAATGCGCTCAACACACAGATCATGGGCGAAGTCGTCGCGGCGCTGCAGGCCTTCGAGGCCGACGCCGGGATTGGCGCCATCGTCATCACCGGATCGGAGAAGGCCTTCGCGGCGGGCGCCGACATCAAGGAGATGCAGCCCAAGGCCTATGCCGACATGTATATGGAGGATTTCTTCGCCGGCTGGGACGCGCTCGGCCGTGTGCGCAAGCCGATCATCGCGGCGGTCGCGGGCTATGCGCTCGGCGGCGGCTGCGAACTTGCCATGATGTGCGACTTCATCATCGCCGCCGACAACGCCAAGTTCGGGCAGCCTGAGATCACGCTCGGCGTCATGCCCGGCATGGGCGGCTCGCAGCGCCTCACCCGCCTTGTCGGCAAGTCCAAGGCGATGGACATGTGCCTGACCGGCCGCATGATGGACGCCGCCGAGGCAGAGCGCGCCGGCCTCGCCTCGCGCGTCGTTCCGGTGGCCGATCTGCTGGCCGAGACGATGAAGGTCGCCGACAAGATCGCCGGCTTCTCGCTGCCTGCGGTGATGATGACCAAGGAAGCGGTCAACCGCTCCTACGAGACGACGCTGGCCGAGGGCCTGCGCTTCGAGCGCCGCGTGTTCCATTCGATGTTCGCGCTCGACGACCAGAAGGAAGGCATGACGGCGTTTACCGAGAAGCGGCCGCCGGTCTTCCGCAATCGCTGAAGCTGCGTCACACGAGCGTCATTTCCCGCGTTGACGCGCCGCGCCACCTGCACTATAAGCCGCGACACCTGAGGCGGCCGGTGGCCGCCCGTTGTTTTTTGTGCCCGGCTGTCGAATGGCGGTCGCGCATCTGAAGAGCCAAGAGAGAGGCACTATGGCCAACACGACTTCGGCCAAGAAAGCAGCGCGCAAGATCGCGCGCCGGGCTGACGTGAACAAGAACCGCCGTTCGCGCGTGCGCACCTATGTGCGCAAGGTGGAAGAGGCGCTGGCTTCCGGCGACAAGGCCGCGGCCCATGCCGCCTTCGCCGCGGCGCAGCCGGAACTGATGCGCGCCGCCACCAAGGGCGTGCTGCACAAGAACACCGCATCGCGCAAGGTTTCGCGTCTCGCCCACCGCGTCAAGACGCTGACGGCCTGACACAACCTGCCAGGACCGGGCAATGCCCAGGCCGGCATCTCGTACGCCGGCTTTTTTTCGTTTGTCGCGCAGGCGTGCTTGTGCCAGTTTTTGGACTGCCGCTGCGGAAGAAAACTGCTTTGCCGGCGCGCATCCCGGAGAATCGATAGCCGTCTTTGCACGCGATCGGGCTCAGCTCCATAGATCGCACTTTTTTCTCATTGTTTTCATATACTTACGGATGGTCGCTCGAGAGACACAAAGGGCGGCGACGCCATTTTCGGGGTTCCGAAGAGTCAAGGCGGAACCTCGAAAATTTTCTTTTTTCCGCCTCTTTTTCGAGGTCCGTTTTGAAAAGCCATTGAGTCCAAAAGGGTTATGAAATTGACTCTGCGCGAGGAGCGTTTTCCGCACCCGCCGACTCCCTAACAAATGGTTTCTGATCGCTTGCGATCCTCAATCTTTTGGGTAGTGTCAAATTCATAAGGGACGGGCCAACGGCCCGGAAAAACCAACCAGATAAAGCGGCGGCGCGATACAGGCCATGCCTGTATGCTGGGTGGTTTTTTGCCTAAGTGGTAGAGTATCGGGGCGGCAGTTAAGTGTACATCGTTGGTGATTACTGACCGGCTGTTTCGGCCGGACGGCATAGTTTTGTCTTTTGAGCTTCGGGCAAGCGCCCGGACAGCGAATGGCGAGGGGCAAATCTTATCTACGGGGAATAGTCGAGCGGCGCGTAGACGCCCCGGCTAGCGGCGAACTCAGGAAAGCGGAACTGCGAAAAATGCATAGCGGTATGGAAAGGGCGGCCCATGCGGCCGTTCCCTCACGGCGGGATATTGGCGGCGGAGAGGTCAAGGTGGCGGCAAATGCTGAAGCGGTGTTCGAGAAGGTAAAGACGCAGCTGCGCGTGAAGCTCGGCGCCGACGTCTATTCAAGCTGGTTCGGACGCATCGCGCTTGAGGAAGCGTCGAAGAGCGTGGTGCGCCTTTCGGTTCCGACCGCGTTCCTGCGTTCCTGGATCAACAATCATTATGTCGACGTGATCTCGCAGCTCTGGAAGGCCGAGGAGCCCGACGTGCTGAAGGTCGATATCGTCGTGCGTTCGGCGGTTCGCAGCGGTCGCAGCATGCCCGCCCCGGAGCAGCCGATGATGCGCAAGCCGGTGCGTCCGGGCCAGCCGCCCGTCGCTCCGACGCATGCTGCCAACGGCAATGCCGAGCGCCCGTCGGCGCGCGGCACGACGCCGCCCGCCGATCCGCGCCAGGCCGGCGTGCTCGGTTCGCCGCTCGACGCGAAATACACCTTCGCCTCGTTCGTCGAGGGTCCGTCCAACCGCGTGGCGCTTGCCGCTGCCAGGGCGGTCGCCGAAGGCTCGCCGACGGCGATGCGCTTCAACCCGCTGTTCATCCACGCCACCGTCGGCCTCGGCAAGACGCATCTGCTGCAGGCGATCGCGGCGGAGTCGGTGAAGCGCCGTCCGCAGTCACGCATGGTCTACCTGACGGCGGAATATTTCATGTGGCGCTTCGCCACCGCGATCCGCGACAACAATGCGCTGGTGCTCAAGGAGCAGCTGCGCGACATCGACCTGCTGATCATCGATGACATGCAGTTCCTGCACGGCAAGTCGATCCAGAACGAGTTCTGCCACCTGATCAACATGCTGCTCGACAGCGCGCGGCAGGTCGTGGTCGCGGCGGATCGTCCGCCGTCGGACCTGGAGTCGCTCGATGCACGCGTGCGCTCGCGCCTGAATGGCGGCGTGTCGCTGGAAATGGCGCAGCCGGACTTCTCCATGCGCCTCTCCATGCTGAAGGCGCGGCTCGAGGCGGCGCGTGTGGAAGACAAGTCGCTCGATATCTCGGAAGAGATGCTGCAGCACGTCGCACGCACCATCACCGGCAGCGGCCGTGAACTGGAAGGGGCGTTCAACCAGCTCCTGTTCCGGCAGTCCTTCGAGCCGCAGCTCACGATCGAACGTGTCGACGAAATCCTCGGCCACATCTACCGCTCGGGCGAGCCCAAGCGCGTGCGCATCGAGGACATCCAGCGCATCGTCGCGCGCTACTACAACGTGTCGAAGACGGAACTCCTCTCCAACCGGCGCACGCGCACCATCGTGAAGCCCCGGCAGGTCGCCATGTACCTGTCGAAGGTGATGACGCCGCGCTCGCTGCCGGAGATCGGCCGCAGGTTCGGCGGCCGTGACCACACGACCGTTCTGCACGCGGTGCGCAAGATCGAGGATCTGTCCGGCTCCGACGAGGCGCTGGCGCAGGAAATCGACCTGCTCCGCCGCATGATCGTCGATCAGGCCTGACGCGGTTTCAGGGACTGAAATGACCGGCTCGGGACGCCCTTTGCGGGAGCCCGGCCGGTTTTCCCCTGCCAAGCTCCCGGACGGGCCACGCAAGCGCGCCGCGCACTTGCTTTCGCGCCCCTTTTGCTGTCACTTTGCCTCGATTCTGAGCCCTCGCAGCCGGTTACGGCCGAGCCACAGGCGGCCGGAACTCGAACAATGTCCGCAAGTGAGATCGGCTGTTAAATGCGCATCGTGCTCGAACGCTCCAACCTCTTGAAGTCGCTCAACCACGTGCACCGTGTCGTGGAACGCCGCAACACGATCCCGATCCTCTCCAACGTGCTGCTCAGCGCCAACGGCGCCAGCCTGGAGATGAAGGCGACGGACCTCGATCTGGAGATCACGGAGGCAACCGCCGCGCAGATCGATCAGGCCGGAGCGACGACGGTTCCCGCGCACCTGCTCTACGAGATCGTGCGCAAGCTGCCGGACGGCGCCGAGGTCATGCTGCGCACCGACGAGGACGGCAACTCCATGGCCGTCGTCTCCGGCCGCTCCAACTTCAAGCTGCAGTGCCTGCCGCAGGCCGACTTCCCGGAGCTTTCCGCAGGGTCCTTCCCGCACATCTTCCGGCTGGACGCGAGCGCGCTCAAAGGGCTGATCGACAAGACCCAGTTCGCCATCTCCACCGAGGAGACGCGCTACTATCTGAACGGCATCTACCTGCACACGCATGAGTCCGGCGGCAAGCTGAAGCTGCGCGCCGTCGCCACTGACGGCCACCGCCTGGCGCGTGCCGAGATGGCCGCGCCTGCCGGGTCCGAGGGCATGCCCGGCATCATCATCCCGCGCAAGACGGTCAACGAGCTGCAGAAGCTGGTCGACCAGCCGGATGTCGCCGTGACTGTCGAGCTTTCCGACACCAAGATCCGCTTCACCATCGGCAGCGTGGTGCTGACCTCGAAGCTGATCGACGGCACCTTCCCCGACTACCAGCGGGTCATTCCGACCGGCAATGACAAGCATCTCGTCATCGACCGCGAGAGCTTCGCCAAGGCGGTCGATCGCGTCTCGACCATCTCGTCGGAACGCGGCCGCGCCGTGAAGCTGGCGATCGGCGACGGGCAGGTGACGCTCACGGTGAACAACCCGGATTCCGGCAGCGCCACCGAGGAAATCCCCGCCGACTATTCGGCTGACCCGCTGGAGATCGGCTTCAACGCGAAATACCTGCTCGACGTCGCCGCGCAGCTTTCCGGCAGCCAGGCGAACTTCCTGCTCGCCGATGCCGGCTCGCCGACGCTCATCCACGACACCAGCGACGAGCATGCGCTCTACGTGCTGATGCCGATGCGTGTCTAGCGCCGGCCCCGGCCATGCCATGCAGGTGCATATCAGCAGGCTGACGCTCACCGATTTCCGCAACTATTCGTCACTGGCGCTCATCCTGCGGCCGGGCGCGGTCGTGCTCACCGGCGAGAACGGCGCCGGCAAGACCAATTTGCTCGAGGCGGTGTCGATGCTGTCGCCCGGCCGTGGCCTGCGCCGCGCCACCTATGGCGATGTGGCACGCGAAGGCAGTGGCGACGGCTTTGCCGTGCATGCGCGCGTCGAAGGACCGTTCGGCACGGCGGACATCGGCACCGGCACGACAGGCACGCCTGCCGATGCGGAGACGACCGCGCGCAAGGTTCGCATCAACGGCGCGACGGCCAAGTCCGCCGACGCCATGCTGGAGTGGCTGCGCATCACCTGGCTGACGCCGGCCATGGATGCGCTGTTCACCGGCCCGGCGGGTGACCGCCGCCGGTTCCTCGACCGGCTGGTGCTGGCCGTCGATCCGCGGCATGGCACGCGGGTCGCCGACTACGAAAAGGCGATGCGCGGCCGCAACCGGCTGCTCTCCGAGGATTCACGCGACGATGCGTGGTTCTCGGCAATCGAGATGGAGATGGCCGAGACGGGCGTGGCGATCGCCGCGGCGCGCGCCGAGACCGTCCGGCTGCTCGACGGCATGATCGCAAAACTGCCGGGAAGCGGTCCGTTCCCGCAATCGGTGATTGCGCTGAAGGGCGAAATCGACACGCTCATCGTCGGGCGCGCCGCCGTCGATGCCGAGGAGGCGTTCCGCCGCCAGCTCGCCGACGGGCGCTGGCGCGACCGCGCGGCCGGCCGCACGCTCGACGGTCCGCACCGCTCCGACCTGATTGTCCGCCACCGGCCGAAGGACATGCCGGCCGAGCTTTGCTCCACCGGCGAGCAGAAGGCGCTGCTGGTCGGCATCGTCATCTCGCATGCGCGGCTGTGCGGCGAGATTTTCGGCAGCCCGCCGATCCTCCTGCTGGACGAGATCGCCGCACATCTCGATCCCGGCCGCCGCGCTGCGCTCTTTGCCATCCTTGATGAACTCGGCTGCCAGTCCTTCATGACCGGCACCGAGCCGGCGCTGTTTTCGGCGCTGGAAGGGCGCGCGCAGTTCATCTCGGTGTCACACGGCAGCGCCAGCAGCGACTAGGCTCGACGCCCCTTCCCTCGGCTCTGTGCCCGGCCCTGCTTCCCGCCTATAATCGCGACATGAACCAACATACCCCACCTCCCCTCTCGCCCGATGAACTGGAGCGCTATGCGCGCCACATCGTGCTGCCGGAGATCGGCGGCGCCGGCCAGCAGAAGCTCAAGGCTGCGCGCGTCCTGGTCATAGGCGCCGGCGGGCTGGGAGCGCCGGTGCTGCAGTATCTCGCCGCCGCCGGCGTTGGAACGCTGGGCATCGTTGATGATGACGCGGTTTCGCTGTCCAATCTGCAGCGGCAGGTGATCCACGACACGAGCAGCGTCGGAGCCGCAAAGACCGACAGTGCCGTCGCGGGGATCGCTCGCATCAATCCGCATGTCGCCGTCGAAACGCACGCGCAGCGCCTCACCGAGGCGAATGCGAGAGCATTGGTCGCCGGCTATCACGTGGTGGTGGACGGCTCCGACAATTTCGACACGCGTTACGCCGTGGCGGATGCCTGCGAGGCCGAGCAGGTGCCGCTCGTGCACGCCGCTGTCGGTCGCTTTGACGGATCGGTCACGGTGCTCAAGCCATGGGAGACGGGCGCGGACGGCGTGCTCAATCCATCCTACCGCGACCTGTTTCCCGAACCGCCGCCGCCCGGCCTCGTGCCGTCCTGCGCCGAGGCCGGCGTGCTCGGCGCGCTGACAGGCGTCGTCGGCACGCTGCAGGCCCTGGAAACAATCAAACTCATCGCCGGCATCGGCGAGCCCCTGCTTGGTCGGCTGCTGCTCTACGATGCGCTTGGCGCGCGCTTCGAGACCATCCGCTATCGTCGGGCGCGCTGAGCATATGGGCTGGCTGCGCATCGAGAGGCTGGAACCTGACTTCGCCGGCTGGGCCGACATCCTCGCGCTCATCCACCGCGCCTTCGCCTATATGGACGGACGCATCGACCCGCCCTCCTCGGCGCACCGCCTCACCCTCGACGGGCTGAAGGCCAAAGCCGGCAAGGAGATCGCCTTCGCGGCCTATGACGACGACCGTCTGGTCGGCTGCGCCTTCGTCGAACTGCGGGACGGTCATGCCTATCTCGGCAAGCTTGCCGTCGATCCTGCCGCGGAGAATGGCGGCATTGGCCGGCTGCTGGTGGAGGCGGCGGAAAGCCAGACCCGGCGCGTCGGGCTTCCCGCTCTGGAACTCCAGACCCGCGTCGAACTGACCGACAACCAGCGCACGTTCCAGCGCTTCGGCTTCCGCGAAATCGCGCGCACCGCGCATCCCGGCTTCGACCGGCCGACCTCCGTCACCATGCGCAAGGATCTCGCATGAGCCTTGTGCTGAGCGCAGACGAGCAGGCGATCGCCGCCGGGCGCGACGGCGCCGGTGCGGCGATGGCCATGCGCATCGTCGCCGACAGCGCGCGGCTGCTCGGCGCGCCGCGCCTCATCCCGATTGCCTCGGCACATGTCGACGGCGCTCTCTACCATGGCGATTCCGGCACGCTCTTCGCCGAGAAACTGGTCGAAGGCGGTGCGAAGGTCGCCGTCCACTCGACGCTGAATGTCGGCGCGCTCGACCTGATGGGCTGCGCCCGCGTGCGGCTGGAAGAGCCGGCGCGCTCGATGGCGCGGCGCATGATGGACGCCTATCGGCAGCTCGGCTGTGCCCAGACATGGACCTGTGCGCCCTACCAGGCCGGGCACCGCCCGGCTTCTGGCACCGACGTCGCATGGGGCGAATCCAACGCGGTCGCCTTCTGCAACTCCGTGCTCGGCGCGCGCACCAACCGATATGGCGACTTCCTCGACATTGCCTGCGCCATCGCCGGCCGGGCGCCCGACTACGGGCTGCATCGGCCGGAGAACCGTCATGCGACGGTGGTGGTGAATGTCGCCGGGCTCGATCCGGCCTTCATGGCCTCGGAAATCGCCTGGCCGGTGCTTGGCAGTCTTTTCGGCAGGTGTGTGGGCAGTTCGATCGGCGTTCTAACGCAGGTTGGAACGCACCCCGGCGAGGATGCGCTCAAGGCCTTTGGCGCAGCCGCGGCCTCGACCGGCGCGGTCGGCCTGTTCCACATCGAAGGCGTCACGCCCGAAGCGCCGGACCTTGCCACCGCGCTTGGCGGCCTGCCGCCGGCGCAGCGAATTGTCGTCACGCCGCAAATGGCGCGGGACGCGCAGGCGCGGCTTTCCACCGCCGAGCAGCCTGACGGCATCGACGCCGTCGCCATCGGCAGCCCGCATCTCTCGCTCGCCGAATTCGCAGCGCTCGACCGGCTGATCGCCGGGCGCCGTCTGTCCGTGCCCATCCACGCCTGCACCGGCCGGCACGTGGTCGAGGCGCTCGACCGTGAAGGCATGCGCCGGCGGCTGGAGGCGCTTGGCGTCGTGGTCGTGGCCGACACCTGCGTCGTGGTCACGCCAATCCTGCCCGACAACCGCAGCGGCGTGCTGATGACCAATTCCGGCAAGTTCGCGCACTATGCGCCCGGCAACACCGGCTACGGCGTGCTCTATGGTTCGCTCGCCGATTGCGTCGAAAGCGCTGTCAGCGGCCGTCCGACACTGGCTTCACCCGCATGAATGCCGCAGCCGAAATCCTCGTCCCCGGCCCCGCTGCCAGCGGCGAAGCGCTGGTGCTGGCCGCGCCGATCAGCTTCTGGGGCGGCGTCGATCCAAAATCCGGCCGCATCGCCGATGTCCGCCATCCCGACTGCGGCAAGGTCATTGCCGGCACTGTCCTGTTTCTGCCCGGCACGATCGGTTCTTCTTCCGCATCCGCTGTGCTGCTGGAACTGGTGCATGCGGGGCATGCGCCGGCAGCGCTCATACTGCCCGAACCCGACGCGATCCTGCTGCTCGGGCTGATCGTGGCGCGCGAGATGGGCTGGGCGACGCCCATGGCGTTGCGGCTGGACCGCGCTCAGCACGCGCAGTTCGGAGGCGCAACCGTCTCTATCAAGGCTGACGGCCGGATTGGGGGCGGCTAGACCCGGTTGGGCAACACGCGGTCGGGCGGGCGGTGTCCGTCGATGAAGGCGCGGATGTTGATGATCACCTTCTCGCCCATGTCGATGCGGCCCTCGATGGTGGCCGAGCCCATGTGCGGAAGCAGCACCACCCTGCCCTTGGCCGCCAGCTTCAGCAGCTTGGTGTTCACCGCCGGCTCGTGCTCGAAGACGTCGAGCCCGGCGCCGGCCAGCTTGCCCTCGCCCAGCATCTGAACCAGCGCGTTCTCGTCGATGATGTCGCCGCGCGCCGTGTTGACCAGATAGGCCGAAGGCTGCATCAGCGCCAGCCGGCGCGCCGACAGCAGGTGGAAGGTGGCGGGCGTCGATGGGCAGTTGACCGAGATGATGTCCATGCGGGCGAGCATCTGGTCGAGGCTCTCCCAATAGGTCGCCTCCAGCTGCTCCTCGATCGCCGGAGCGACGCGGTGGCGGTTGTGGTAGTGGATCGACAGGCCGAAGGCCTTTGCGCGGCGGGCTACGGCGGTGCCGATGCGACCCATGCCGACGATGCCGAGGCGCTTGCCCCAGATGCGGCGGCCGAGCATCCAGGTCGGCGACCAGCCGGCCCATTTGCCATCGCCCTTCAGCACGCCCGCGCCCTCCGTCAGGCGGCGCGGCACGGCGAGCATCAGCGCCAGCGTCATGTCGGCCGTGTCCTCGCTGAGGACGTTGGGCGTGTTGGTGACCGTGATGCCCTTCTTGGCGGCGGCGGCGACATCAATGTTGTCGACGCCATTGCCGAAATTGGCGATCAGCTTCAGCCCGGGGCCGGCAGCGGCGATCATCTCGGCATCGATCTTGTCGGTCACGGTCGGAACCAGCACGTCGGCGATCTTCAGCGCCTCCGCCAGATCGGCCTTCGACATCGGCTTGTCGTCGACGTTCAGGCGCGCGTCGAACAGCTCCCGCATGCGGGTCTCGACCTGGTCCGGCAGCTTGCGGGTGATGACGACAAGCGGCTTCTTCCTGCCGGCCATGGAATTCCTCGAATGCGGGTCCCTGTTGAGACCTCTTTAACCAAGGCGGGCGAAACTGGGAAATGGCTCCGACCTGCGCCCCTTCTCTAACAAGCGGTCGGGCGGATGACAAAGGAAAAGGGCTCGCACCGACCGGCCGGGACATTCGGGCGAGCAGGGTGAAAACGGTGCGGAACAAGGCTTGCAGGCGTACGGGGGCAGTGCTCGCTGTGGCACTCACCGGTCTTTCGGGTTTGGCTGTCCACAGCCTGACGGCGGGACCGGCGCTCAGCGCGTCGCCAAGCGTTTCGCTGGGTCCGAGCGGCCTGCCGCTGCCGCGTTTCGTCAGCCTCAAATCCGGCAAGGTCAATGCGCGCGTCGGCCCCGGCGTGAACTACGGCGTCGAGTGGCTCTACATGAAGCCCGGCCTGCCGATGGAGATCATCCAGGAGTACGACAACTGGCGGCGCGTGCGTGACGCCGACGGTTCGGAGGGCTGGATCAACCAGTCGCTGCTGTCGGGCCGCCGGACCGGCATCGCCGCCCCATGGCAGCGTGGCAAGGATGCAAAGATCCCGCTGCTTTCCAAACCCGTCGCCGATGCCGGTTCCGTGGCGACGCTGGAGCCCGGCGTGATCGGCACGATCAAGTCGTGCAACGGCGAGTGGTGCCAGATGACCTTCGCCGGCTACACCGGCTGGGTCAGCCAGGCGCTGGTGTGGGGAGCCTATCCCGGCGAGACCATCTCCGACTGACCGAATGGTCGGCGCGCTCAGGGCGCCTTGCCGATGCGCCCCATATGTGTGTCGCGGAAGCCGGTTGCGAGCTTCAGCCCGTAGCCAAGCGCGCGATCGATGGCGATGTGCGCCAGCACGATCGTCGTCACAGGCAGCAGCCACGCAATGTCGAGCCAGATGCCCAACGCGCCGAGGAGGATCGGCGTCAGCAGCGTGTGCACCGAATTGTAGGCGATGGCGCCGACCCGTGGTCCGGCCAGGTAGCCAGCTGCCGACAGGTCGGGCGAGAGAATCAGCAGCGTGAACAGCCACCATGAGGCGTCCAGCCAGGCGTAGAACGCAATTGCTGCCAGGAAGACGGCCAGCCATTCCAGTCTGACAACAAGATCGACGGGGCGCATGCGCTACGCTCCGTCCGGCCGGATCAGCCGCGCTTCGGCCTCAGCCGCACGACGATGTCGACATTGGAGATTTCCATCCCCTCCGGCGGTTCCGGCAGGTTGATCACCTGCACCGGGCCGTTGGCGATGTCGAAGACGCGGTTCTCACCCTCGATGAAGAAATGATGGTGATCCGAGGTGTTGGTATCGAAATAGGTCTTCGCACCTTCGACGGCGAGGATGCGCAGCAGGCCGGCGCCGGTGAACTGGTGCAGTGCGTTGTAGACGGTCGCCAGCGAAACCGGCACGCCCGCCTCCACGGCCTCCTCGTGCAGTTCCTCGGCCGACAGGTGCCTGTCGCCCTTGGCAAACAGCAGTTCGGCGAGCGCCACGCGCTGCCGCGTCGGCCGCAGCCCGGCCGAACGTACCCGCTGCACCACCTGGTCCTTGGAGACCGCCGAAGTCATCGCCGTGTCACGCAACCTTCGTCAAACCCTGATCAGGACGAGCCCAAAGGCTCCGCCGTCCCTGGCGGACCTGCCCGAACGACATATATTCGCTCGCAGGAACACGATCAATAGCCGCGCATTGACCCTGCCGGAGACGCAAGCTAATCGCTTCGGGCGATTTCCGGCGATGGGCTGACTGTGCTAGTCACGTCGGCCAAGCGGTGTCGCGCACGGCTAGCTAGGCGTTTCGCGATCGGGCGGAGCGGCCATCAACGGGGACAAGGGTTTCAATGCCGCGATCGCAGAACAGCTTTGGCTACGACGAATTGCTGGCCTGCGCGCGCGGCGAGCTGTTCGGGCCGGGCAATGCGCAGCTCCCCTACCCGCCGATGCTGATGTTCGACCGCATCACCGACATCAGCGAAACCGGCGGCGCCCACGACAAGGGCTACATCCGCGCCGAGTTCGACATCAAGCCGGACCTCTGGTTCTTTTCCTGCCATTTCATCGGCAATCCGATCATGCCCGGCTGCCTTGGCCTCGACGCCATGTGGCAGCTGACCGGCTTCTATCTCGGCTGGCTGGGAGAACCCGGCAAGGGCATGGCGCTCTCCACCGGCGAGGTGAAGTTCAAGGGCATGGTCACGCCATCGGTGAAGAGGGTCGAGTACGGCATCGATTTCAAGCGCGTTATGCGCGGCCGGCTGGTCCTCGGCATCGCCGACGGCTGGCTGAAAGCCGATGGCGAACCCATCTATTCGGCAACCGACCTGAAAGTCGGACTGTCGAAGCAGTCAGCGGCCTGAGCCGCTGCGGCTTACTGAAAGCAAGGAGTGCCGGATGAGACGTGTCGTTGTCACGGGTCTCGGGATCGTTTCCTCAATCGGCAACGATGCCGATCAGGTGCGCGAATCGCTCAGGACCGCCAAGTCCGGCATCAGCTTCTCCAATGACTTCGCCGAGCATGGCTTCAAGTGCCAGGTGTGGGGCGCTCCGACGCTCGACCCGACGGAACTGATCGACCGCCGCGCCATGCGCTTCCTGTCGAAGGGCGGAGCGTGGAATCACGTCGCGATGCAGCAGGCGATCAAGGATGCCGGCCTGTCGGAAGGCGAGATCACCGACGAGCGCATCGGCATCATCATGGGCTCCGGCGGTCCGTCGACGCGCACCATCGTGGAAGCCGCCGACATCACCAACAAGAACGGCAGCCCCAAGCGCATCGGCCCGTTTGCCGTGCCGAAGGCGATGTCTTCGACCGCTTCGGCGACGCTTGCCACCTGGTTCAAGATCCACGGCGTCAACTACTCGATCTCGTCGGCCTGCTCGACCTCGGCGCACTGCATCGGCAACGCCTACGAGCTGATCCAGTGGGGCAAGCAGGACATGGTCTTCGCCGGCGGCCATGAGGACCTCGACTGGACGATGTCGAACCTGTTCGACGCCATGGGGGCGATGTCGACCAAGTACAATGACCGCCCGTCGGTCGCCTCGCGCGCCTATGACGTCGACCGCGACGGCTTCGTCATCGCCGGCGGCGCGGGCGTGCTGGTGCTGGAAGAGCTGGAGCGCGCCAAGGCGCGCGGCGCCAGGATCTGGGCCGAGGTGGTCGGCTACGGCGCCACCTCGGATGGCTACGACATGGTCGCGCCTTCGGGCGAAGGCGCCATCCGCTGCATGCGGCAGGCGCTGTCGACGGTGAAGACGCCAGTCGACTACATCAACACGCACGGCACCTCGACGCCGGTCGGCGACTCCAAGGAGATGGGCGCCATCCGCGAAGTGTTCGGCGACAAGCTGCCCAGGATCACCTCGACCAAGTCGCTCACCGGACACTCGCTGGGTGCGGCCGGCGCGCAGGAATCGATCTACACGCTGCTCATGATGCAGGCGGGCTTCATCGGCGAGAGCGCCCATATCGAGACGCTCGACCCCGAGTTCGAAGGCATGCCGATCGTGCGCGAGCGCATCGACAATGCCAAGATCGACACCGCCCTGTCGAACTCGTTCGGCTTCGGCGGCACCAATGCGACGCTGGTGTTCCAGCGCTATTCGGCCTGAGGGGGAGCATGGCACTGGTGGAGGGGAAGCGCGGCCTCATCATGGGGGTCGCGAACGATCATTCGATCGCCTGGGGGATTGCGCAGCGGCTTTCCGCACAGGGCGCGAAACTGGCATTCACCTATCAGGGCGAGGCCTTCGGGCGGCGCGTCAAGCCGCTCGCCGACAGGGTGGGTGCGACCCACGTTCTGCCCTGCGACGTGGAGGACACCGCCAGCGTGCAGGCGGCCTTCGACACGCTCGGCAACGACTGGGGCGGCATCGATTTCGTCGTGCATGCGATCGGTTTCTCCGACCGCAACGAACTGAAGGGGCTCTACGCCGACACCAGCCGCGAGAACTTCGTGCGCACCATGGTGATCTCGTGCTTCTCGTTCACCGAAGTATCGCGCATCGCGGCGCCGCTGATGACCAATGGCGGCTCGCTGCTGACGCTGACCTATGCCGGCTCGGTGCGGGTGATGCCCAACTACAATGTCATGGGCGTCGCAAAGGCCGGACTGGAAGCCAGCGTCCGCTATCTCGCCAATGACTACGGGCCACGCGGCATTCGCGTGAATGCCATTTCGGCCGGTCCGGTGCGCACGCTGGCCGGCGCCGGCATCGCCGACGCGCGCTACATGTTCTCCTACCAGCAGCGCAACGCGCCGCTGCGCCGCACCGTTACGCTCGACGAAGTCGGCAATTCGGCGCTCTACCTGCTCTCCGATCTTTCAAGCGGCGTGACCGGCGAGATTCACTACGTGGATTCCGGCTATCATATCGTCTCCATGCCGACGCTGGACGAGCTGAAGGCGCTCGATGAGCGCGAATAACGCCGATAAAATTAGAAATATCGAAAGAAACCCAATTTAAGGAGTTGCCGCTTATAGGTTCCAGAACGAGGGGTCTGGGATGAAGAAGGCGGCAAAGGCGAAGGCGGTCTCGCACCCGAATCGCAGCCCGGTTTTCCGGTTGCTGACGATTGCGGCGTCGGGGATCGGCTCGTTCGTGATTGGCCTCTGGGGCCTCAAATACGCGCTCGGCAGCAACATGGCCGGCCTTCCGACCGATGTTCTGGGCGCGATCATCGCCTCGCTCTGCGCGCTGGCGGCGGCGCTTGCCGCCATGTCCTTCTTCGCCGGTGTCGATGAATCCGCCGAATACGTCTTCAACGAAACACAGGTCGACAAGCTGACCGGCCTGCTCGCCCGTACCGCGACGGTCGGGCGGATCGCCGAGGCGGCTCAGTCGATCAAACGCACCGGCGTGCCGGTCTTCCTCATCGACATCGATATCGACCGCTTCAAGCAGATCAACGATTCGATCGGCTACA
This sequence comes from Rhizobiaceae bacterium, assembly GCA_050178915.1. GTDB lineage: Bacteria > Pseudomonadota > Alphaproteobacteria > Rhizobiales > Rhizobiaceae > JBFXAF01. The sequence continues at coordinate 20,128 of JBFXFO010000040.1, forward strand.
GCCAGGGCGACGAACTCATCCGCGCCTTCGCCGAGCGGCTGAAGGCGTCGGTGCCGGAAGGCCTGCAGATGGGCCGCATCGGGGCCGGCGAGTTCTGCGTGCTCTACCCGGACAGCCCCGGCCTTGTGCTGGAAACGGTGACCGAGACGCTGATCGAGAAGCTGATGGAACCCTATCAGCTGCAGTCGCATCTGCAGTCTGTGAACCTGTCGGTCGGCATCGTTGCCATGCCGAAGGACGGCGACGATCCGATCCTGCTGCTGCGCCGCTCCAACCTGGCGCTGCAGCATGCGCGCGCCAGCGGCATCGGCAACTGGTCGGTGTTCCACCCGGACATGGGCCGCGTCGCCGACTACCGCCAGTGGATCGAATCCGAGCTGCACACGGCCTTCGAGCGCGGCGATTTCGACCTGCACTACCAGCCGCAGCACGACCTCATCTCCGGCCGCGTGGTCGGCTACGAGGCGCTGATCCGCTGGAAGCATCCCGAGCGCGGCATGATCCCGCCGATGGAGTTCATCCCCATCGCCGAGGAAACCGGCATGATCGGGCCGATCGGCGAATGGGTGCTGCGCAAGGCCTGCACCGATGCGCGCCACCTCCCCGACGAATGCTTCGTGGCAGTGAACATCTCGCCCGTGCAGTTCATGACCAAGGATTTCCTCGGCCTCGTGCGCAGCATCATCACGCGCACCGGCATCGATCCCAAGCGGCTCGAGCTGGAGGTGACCGAGACCGCCATGATGCAGGATCGCGACCGCGCGGCGGCCATTCTGAAAGAACTTTCCGTGATGGGCATTTCCGTCGCTGTCGACGATTTCGGCACCGGCTATTCGAACCTCGCCTATCTCATCGACTTCGAGTTCCAGAAGCTGAAGATCGACCGCTCTTTCGTCAGCCGCATAGACCAGGATGCCAGCTCGGGCGCTGTCGTCTCGACCATCGTCGGCCTGTCGCGCGCGCTCGGCGTGCACACCATCGCCGAGGGCGTCGAGACGGAGAACCAGGCGATGCTGCTCAAGGCCGCCGGCTGCGAGGTCGTGCAGGGCTATCTGTTCGGCAAGCCGGCGCCGCTCGCCGTCCGCAACGGACATGCGCAGCCGGCGTATCGCCGCACCGGCACGCACTAGCGTCTGGCGACAATCACCTTGTAGCCGCCGGCGCGAACGATCTCGCGCATGTCGGCAAAGGCACCCTTCAGCGTCGCCTCGTAAGGCAGTTGCTGGTTCGCCACCATGACCAGCCGGCCGCCCTTCACCAGCGCCTGTGAGGCCGCGCGGATGAGACGCTCGCCAATGCCCGGATCGGCAGCGCGGGTCTGATGGAAGGGCGGGTTCATGACGATCCAGTCGTAGCGGCGTCCCACCGGCTCTCCGATCAGATCGTGCCAGAAGGCTTCGGCGCGCGGATCGCCGACGTTGCGCCTGGCCGCCTCGCTCGCCGCGTGTTCGGCTTCGTAGAGGTCGAGCGTCTCTATGTCGGGACAGCGCGCGAGCAGTTCGGCCGACAGATAGCCCCAGCCGGCGCAGAAATCGGCGACCGCGCCCGCAATGCCGGCGGGCAGATGCTCGGCCAGCAGGCGTGAACCGGCATCGACGCGATCATGGCTGAACATGCCCGGCGCCGTGTGGAAGCGCCCTTCGACAAGCGTCGGCGGGTTGCTTTCCCGCAGCGCCGCCACCGCGTCCCCGAACGCCTCCGGCGGCGTCAACCAGAACGCGACGCCGTGATGCTTCGAGAGATGCCCGTCGATGGTAAGCAGTTCGCCGACGCGCTTGCGCAGGCTGGCGATGCCGTCCTCCTTGCCGCCGGAAACGACGATCAGTCCGCCCGGCCTGACGCGCGCGATCGCTTCCGCCACCTGCAGTTCGTTGAAACCGCGATGCCGCCCGACCTGCACCAGCGCCGTATCGTAGCCATCGCCTTCCGGCGTCGCGGTCACCGCGTGGCCGCTTTTGCCAAGCGCCAGGAACCAGGGACGAAAGCCCTGCACAATGGTCAGCGCGGCTGCGAAACCATCCGGCAAGCGGAAGCCGGGCTGGCCGCCAAGGAATAGCACGCGCTCCCCGGCGCCGGGTGCATCCAGCGCAGCGGACTCGAAGGGATGGAAGAGCGTTCGCCAGCCGTGGTCGGTCATGCGGGGCTCATAGCAGCCAACGCGCGGCAATGCTGCATCTTCCGTCGCGCTTCGATGCGGTCGTCGGTCGTGTCGCGGTCACGATCGTGCATTCGTCGAAGCCGAAAAGCAAACGGGCGCGGCTTGCGCCGCGCCCGTTCGCATTTCGCTGAGCGGAGAGGCTTAGGCAGCGCTCTCTTCCGCGTCCTTCTTCTCGCGCACGATTTCCTTGCCGGTGGTCTGGTCGACGACCTTCATCGACAGGCGAACCTTGCCGCGCTCGTCGAAGCCCATGAGCTTGACCCAGACCTTGTCGCCTTCCTTGACGACGTCGGTGGTCTTCTGCACGCGCTCCTGGCCGAGCTGCGAGATGTGCACGAGGCCATCGCGCGGGCCGAAGAAGTTGACGAAGGCGCCGAAGTCGGCGGTCTTCACCACGGTGCCCTCGTAGATCTCGCCGACCTCCGGCTCGGCCACGATGGTGTGGATCCACTTCTTCGCCGCCTCGATCTCCTTGGCGTTCGACGAAGCGATCTTCACCGTGCCGTCGTCCTCGATGTTGATCTTGGCGCCGGTCTTCTCGACGATCTCGCGGATCACCTTGCCGCCGGTGCCGATCACTTCGCGGATCTTGTCCGTCGGGATCTGCATGACCTCGATGCGCGGGGCGAACTCGCCGAGCTCGGAGCGGGCGCCGGAGAGCGCGTTGGCCATCTCGCCGAGGATATGGACGCGACCGCCCTTCGCCTGCTCGAGGGCGACCTTCATGATCTCCTCGGTGATGCCCTGGATCTTGATGTCCATCTGCAGCGAGGTGATGCCGTCCTTGGTGCCGGCCACCTTGAAGTCCATGTCGCCGAGATGGTCCTCGTCGCCGAGGATGTCGGAGAGCACCGCGAAGCGGTCGCCTTCCTTGATCAGGCCCATGGCGATGCCGGCGACCGGCTTGGCGAGCGGGACGCCCGCGTCCATCAGCGCCAGCGAGGTGCCGCACACCGTCGCCATCGAGGACGAGCCGTTCGACTCGGTGATCTCGGAGACGATGCGGATCGTGTAGGGGAACTGCTCGGCGGCCGGCAGCATCGGGCGGATGGCGCGCCAGGCGAGCTTGCCGTGGCCGATCTCGCGGCGGCCCGGCGAACCCATGCGGCCGGTCTCACCCACCGAGTAGGGCGGGAAGTTGTAGTGGAGCAGGAAGCGCTCCTTGTACATGCCGGTCAGCGAGTCGACATACTGCTCGTCCTCGCCGGTGCCGAGCGTGGCGACCACGACGGCCTGCGTCTCGCCGCGGGTGAACACGGCCGATCCGTGCGTGCGCGGCAGGACGCCGACTTCCGAGACGATCTTGCGGACGGTCGAGAGATCACGGCCGTCGATGCGCGCGGAGGTGTCGAGGATGTTCCAGCGCACGATCTTGGCCTGGAGTTCCTTGAACACGGTCGAGACCTGCTCGGGCGAGTACTTCGCGACTTCGCCCTCGGCGGCGGCGAAGTGCGCCTTGACCTTGGCCTTCACCTTGTCGACCGCGGCGTAACGCTCGGCCTTCTGGGTGTTCTTGTAGGCGGTGCGGAGCTCGTCCTCGACCAGCTTGAGCATCTCGCCTTCGAGTTCGGAATAGTCGGGCGACTTGAAATCGCGCGGGTCCTTGGCAGCCACTTCGGCCAGCTTGATGATCGCATCGATCACCGGCTGGAAGCCCTTGTGGCCGAACATGACGGCGCCGAGCATGGTCTGCTCGTCGAGTTCCTGCGCTTCCGATTCCACCATCAGCACCGCGTCGCCCGTGCCGGCGACGACGAGGTCGAGCTTCGACTCGGCCATCTCGTCGACATGCGGGTTGAGCACGTACTGGCCGTTGATGTAGCCGACGCGGGCGCCGCCCACCGGGCCCATGAACGGCACGCCCGAGAGCGTCAGCGCGGCCGAGGTGGCGACGATCGACAGGATGTCCGGATCGTTCTCGAGGTCGTGCTGCAGCACGGTCACGACGATCTGCGTGTCGTTCTTGTAGCCTTCGGCGAAGAGCGGGCGGATCGGGCGGTCGATGAGGCGGGAGACCAGCGTCTCCTTCTCGCTCGGACGGCCTTCACGCTTGAAGTAGCCGCCGGGGATCTTGCCGGCCGCGAAGGTCTTTTCCTGGTAGTTGACGGTGAGCGGGAAGAAGTCGAGGCCCGGCTTCGGCTCCTTCATGGAGACGACGGTGGCGAGCACGACGGTCTCGCCGTAGGTAGCCAGCACGGCGCCGTCAGCCTGGCGTGCGATCTTGCCGGTCTCGAGGATCAGCGGACGGCCGCCCCACTCGATTTCCACTTTGTGATGATTGAACATGTCTTGTCCTTCATATGCGGGATGGCCCGCCGGACATCTGCCGGCGCGCGTTCCATCCCTCGGCTTCGTTCGGACGAGCCATGGGCAAGACGACGGGAGGTCCGGCTCTCTCTGGCGCCTTCTGCCTGAAGGCGCGCCGGGCGTCCTGCAATCCTGCCCCATGACCGTCCATGGGCGGCTTTGCGGTCCCCTTGATCGCTAGGCCGGTTGGGTCACGCCGAGTGGCGCGGCCCGGAAATGCGACCGGCGGGCCTCTTGCGAGGTCCGCCGGTCAATTCGATCAGCGGCGCAGGCCGAGCTTCTCGATCAGCGTCGAGTAACGGCCTTCGTCCTTGCCCTTCAGATAGTCGAGGAGACGGCGGCGCTGCGACACCAGCTTCAGCAGGCCGCGACGCGAATGGTTGTCCTTCGCGTGGCCCTTGAAGTGCTCGGTCAGATTCTTGATACGCTCAGACAGGATGGCAACCTGAACTTCGGGGGAACCCGTGTCGCCCTTCTGGGTGGCATATTCGGTCATGAGCGCCTGCTTGCGCTCTGCGGTTATCGACATCGGGCTGTCCTTTCTAAGGGAGGAAGAGAGACGCCCACGGCCGGGATGTCGTCCAGCGGGGGCCATGCGAGCAAGGCGCAAGGGCGCGATTGCTGCGGCGCATATAATGGAATGTGACGTGGAAAGCTAGGGGGTGTGGGGACGTAAGGAGCGGCCCTGTCGGCTTTCGACCCATGGTGGTCATTTGAGCCGGCTGATCAATACCGAAAAGCTGACGTTAGAGGCTTTAGGGCATTCGGTTGTGTCGGCCCTATGCCAGTTTCTTCAGCAGATTACACATCCCCTCGATGGAGGCTGCTAGCTGAGCCTCTGTGTAGGCAGGCCGGAAATGGTTTTCCGGATGGTGGATGCGATTGCGAACATACGTCATCAACGTCTCCGCTCGTGGCTCTCCTTTTGCGCCAGTCCACTTCACGTCCTGAGGATAGCCATGACTGACCAACCACATATCGAAATCTGCTTGGGAGGTTTTGGCGTTAGGGCTTCCTCTAAACCGGTCTTCTAACGCGCCGTAAAGATCGTCATGAAACTCCGCCGTAGGTAGGTCGTACGCGAGGTAGCAAATCTCGCCCCAAGATGGGCTCCAGCCCAAGTATCCAAAGCCAGCACTATGGGCATCAACAACCTTGACCGCGCCCATTTCGCGCTTTGTTATCTGTAATTTCGCATCTGAATTTCGGAACACATTCTTGAATATTAGCGGCGAGTGCGTCGATGCGATTATTTGGACGCTCGCACTCAAGTCACTCAGGTGCTCGACCAATCTGGCTTGAAGCTTCGGGTGGAGATGCAGTTCTGGCTCATCAATCAAGATGATCAACTTCTCCTTTGAGAGCATGGCCAGCGCTTCCAGCAGCGCAAGGGAAACAAGCATCTCAACCCCTGATCCGCCGTGTGCAGCAGGAAGCTCGAAGCCATCAAATGCGAAGACAATTTCTGAGTTATCGTAAGGACTTAAAGTCTTCAATAGACTAAATTGAACAGGGTCAATCCCGAGCTTAGCGAGCAATATGTTTGCTGCGTCGATTGTCTTTTTGAGAGTTTCACCCTCCGTCTCGC
>JBFXFO010000041.1:0-25912 GCA_050178915.1 Rhizobiaceae bacterium
GCTGACGATGGACGTGGCGACCGGCGAGATGCTCGGCCTCGGCGACATGTTCACCGATGTCGTCGATGGCGTGCCCGGCCCGACGCTGCAGAAATTCGTCAAGGACACGCGCGAGAAGCCGAGCGACCAGGTCGATGTCGATTTCGAGGCCGAATGCGGCACCGACGACCTGATCAGCCAGAACCTCGCCGCCAGCCTGAAGCGGGAAGGCGACGGGCTGCGCATCGTGTTCGGGCTGCAAGGCCTGCCGCATGCGATCCAGGCCTGCGGCGACGACGTCCTCGAACTGCCCGTCGCCGAGGTCATGCCGCTGCTCAAGCCTGAGTTCGCCGCGCTGCTGAAGTAGGTCCCCGCGTCGGCAGGGATCGCGTCTCGCAACGTCGGGGCGTGTCGGCGCCGCGCGATGCCGCGGCGCCGTTGTGGGGCGTCACCCAACTGTCATTGAACCGACACCCGGCTTTCATGCGCCTCCTGTAGCGAGTTGCCCGAGAGCGGCACCCCGGTGCTGCGGCCTGAGTACGGGAACCGGCTGTATGCTGCAGATACGCGATGTCACGCGCCGGTTCGGCAAGAAGACTGCCGTCGACCATGTCGCGATCGACATCCCGCAGGGCCAGATGGTCGGCATCATCGGTCGTTCCGGCGCCGGCAAGTCGACGCTGCTGCGCATGATCAACCGCCTCATCGATCCGAGTCAGGGCTCGATCGTGTTCGAGGGACAGGAGGTCTCGCGCCTGCGCGGCCCCGCGCTGCGCCGCTGGCAGCGCGACTGCGCCATGATCTTCCAGCAGTTCAACCTGGTGCCGCGGCTCGACGTGCTGACCAACGTGCTGCTTGGCCGCCTCAACCACCGCAACACGCTGCTCAACCTGTTCGGCGTGTTCTCGCGCGAGGAGCGTGCCGAGGCGATCGCCGCGCTGGAGCGCCTCGACATCGCCCAGACCGCCTTGCAGCGCGCCGGCACCCTCTCCGGCGGCCAGCAGCAGCGTGTCGCCATCGCCCGCGCGCTGATGCAGAAGCCGCGCGTCATTCTCGCCGACGAGCCGATCGCCTCGCTCGACCCGCTCAACGCCAAGGTGGTGATGGAGTCGCTGCGCGACATCAATCTGCGCGACGGCATCACCGTCGTTGTCAATCTGCACACGCTCGACACCGCCCGCGCCTACTGCACGCGCGTCGTCGGCATGGCCGCCGGCCGCGTCGTCTTCGACGGACCGTCCGAGAACCTCAACCGCGAGGCTGTCCGCACCGTCTACGGCGCCGATGGCGACGGCTCCGACATCTCCGAGGCGATCACCTCGACCGCGATTCCGCACCGGCCCAAGGCCCCCGTTCCCTCCGGGCCGCTCGGCGTCGCAATGGCCGGCGCCTGAAGGATGGGATCCGCGTTGCCCGCGTAAAGGGCACAGCACTGACAGGCAGACGCCGGCATGACGCCGGCCAACAGGAGAGACGATCCATGTTCAGGAAAATTCTACTCGGCGCAGTTTCACTCGCCGTGCTCGCCATCGGCGCCGCCCGCGCCGAAGATCTGAAGGAATTCCGCGTCGGCATCATCGGCGGCGAGAACGAAGCCGACCGCCTGCGCAACTTCCAGTGCATGGTCGACCAGCTCCCGGCCGTTCTCGGCGTCGAGAAGGTATCGCTGTTCCCGGCCGCCGACTATGACGGCGTGATCCAGGGCCTGCTCGGCGGCACGCTCGACTACGCCGAGCTCGGCGCTTCCGGCTACGCCAAGATCTACCTGCAGGACGAGAAGGCCGTCGAGCCGATCCTCACCACCGTGCAGACCGACGGCTCCACCGGCTACTATTCGATCATGGTCGCCCGCAAGGATTCCGGCCTGACCAAGGTCGAGGACATCAAGGGCAAGAAGCTCGGCTACGCCGATCCGGACTCGACCTCCGGCTACCTGATCCCGGTCGCCACCCTGCCGGACTCGCTCGGCGGCGTCGCCGTCAAGGATTTCGTCGCCGAGACCGGTTTCGGCGGCGGCCACGAGAACCTCGTCCTCGAAGTGCTGAAGGGCACCTTCGACGCCGGCACGACCTTCGGTTCGGGCGTCGGCGAGTGGAAGGACGGCTACACCTCCGGCAACCTCCGCAAGATGGTCGACAAGGGCATCCTCGACATGGATGACCTCGTCGAGCTGTGGAAGTCGCCGCTGATCCCGAACGGCCCGATCGTCGTTCGCTCGTCCATGTCCGACGACATCAAGGCCAAGTTCAAGGACTACATGGTGAACCTGCCGAAGACCGACGCCGCCTGCTTCTCGGCCATCCAGGGCGGCGACTTCACGGGCTTCACCGAAGTGACCCCGGAGTTCTATGCCCCGATCATCGCCGCCCGCAAGGCGCAGATCGGCTCGTAACACGGATCCCCTCGGCCCGGCGCCGTGGGCCTCGAAGCCCGCGGCGCCGGCTCCGCTTGTTGCCCTTCGATGATGTTCACCGGTTCCGGTGCCCTAGCGGTAGGCTCGATGACAGTCGCTCTCTCGGAAACCGGCCGCGCCGTCGAGCGCCACTGGCAGGAACTGGCAGCCCGCCGCCGGCTCTACACGTTCGGCGGGCTCGCGCTCCTCGTTGTCGCCATGGCCGGTTCGCTGTGGTTCGCCAATGACAGCAATGCCGGCAAGTTCTGGGACCGCATCCCCTACTTCTTCGACTTCGTCGACCAGCTGATCCCGCGCGACGGCAACGAGGTCTGGCGCGCCCTGTTCGACCTCCCGTCGCCCTATGACGACGGCAGCCTGAAGTACAATTATCCGGAAGGGCGCGTGTACCTCGCCGGCGGGCTCTACCTGCCGGAATATTTCTACAAGATGATCGAGACCATCAACATCGCGCTGGTCTCCACCATCATCGGCTTCGCCTTCGGCTTCGTGCTCTGCTTCCTCGCCGCGTCCAACATCACGACGCGCCGCTGGCTGCGCTTCTGCGTGCGCCGCTTCATGGAGGTCCTGCGCGCCTTCCCCGAGATCGTCATCGCCGGCTTCTTCCTGGCGGTGCTGTCGCTCGGCGCCATTCCTGCGATCATCGCGGTGTCGATCCACACCGTCGGCGCGCTCGGCAAGCTGTTCTTCGAGGTGGTCGAGAACGCCGACATGAAGCCGGACGAGGGGTTGCGCGCCGCCGGCGCGAACTGGCTGGAGCGCGTGTGGTTCGCCATCGTGCCGCAGGTCATGCCGAACTTCCTCAGCTACGCGCTGCTGCGCCTCGAGATCAACGTGCGCGCCTCGACCATCATCGGCGCGGTCGGCGGCGGCGGCATCGGCGAGGAGCTGCGCCTGTCGATCAGCCGCGGCCATGAGGCGAAGACGCTCGCCATCGTGCTGCTGCTGCTCGTCACCATCATCGCCGTCGACCAGTTCTCCGCCTGGCTGCGCCGTCGCCTTGTGGGCGACCAGGCCTTCGCTTTCGGAGCCGCCTGATGAGCGCCGTCGACGTCGAGGCCATCGCCGCGCGCCACCCGGCCGTCTTTGCCGCAGCGGGGCGCAAGGGGCGGACCGGCTGGTGCGTCGGCGCCGGCATCGTCGCCTATCTCGCTTTTGCCTGGTGGCTGTTTTCCGTCGGCACGGTGTTCTCCTCGGCCAACTGGGGCATCGCCGGCACGTATCTCGCCGACTGGGTGAGCTACGAGACGCGCCCGAACGTCGACTATGTCGATGGCGGCGCGACCATCTCCTATCCGCGCTTCTCCGCCTACCGGCAGGACCGTCATCCCGACTGGATCGAGCTGCAGCCCGCCGCCGCAGCCGGCGGTGCGACCAAGCCCGTCTACAGCCGCATCGACATGGCCATCGGCTTCGGCAAGCTCGTCGTCGAGGCCAATCGCGTGACCGTCACGCGCGGCGATGAGGTGCTGGCGATCGACGTCACCCGTGACCGGCGCGTCGATGCCGTGGGCGCTCTTCCTTCCTGGGCGATGCAGCGCGCGCCGGGTCAGCGCATCAGCGTCGATCTCGGCTTCGAAGGCAGCGCCGACATCGAGGAGGACGAGGTCAAGGTCCGCCACCGCTTCTGGGGCTGGGAGAATTTCTTGTTCGACGCCAATTCACCCTTCTGGGGCATGTCGACAGGGCAGGTGCTCGGGCTGGTGTTGTCCGGCGAGCGCATCGACCCGTCGATGTCCAACGCCGCGCTTGCATGGTCCAACATCGTCAACAACGCCGAGTGGCAGCATGGCGATGTGTGGCTGAAGCTGCTGCAGACCATAGTCATGGCGTTCGTGGGCACGCTGCTGGCGACGATCGTCGCCTTCCCGCTGGCCTTCATGGCGGCGCGCAACATCACGCGCAGCCGCGTCGTGAACCAGGTGACGAAGCGCCTGTTCGACTTCCTGCGCTCGGTCGACATGCTGATCTGGGCGCTGTTCTTCACCCGCGCCTTCGGCCCCGGTCCGCTCGCGGGCATCTCGGCGATCTTCTTCACCGACACCGGCACCTTCGGAAAACTCTACTCCGAGGCGCTGGAGAACATCGACGACAAGCAGCGCGAAGGCGTGAAGTCGGTCGGTGCGGCGCCGGTGCTGGTGCAGCGCTACGGCGTGCTGCCGCAGGTGCTGCCCGTCTTCCTCAGCCAGTCGCTCTACTTCTGGGAATCGAACACGCGCTCGGCCACGATCATCGGCGCGGTCGGCGCCGGCGGCATCGGTCTGAAGCTGTGGGAGGCGATGCGCACCAATTCCGACTGGGAGAACGTCGCCTACATGGTGCTGCTGATCCTCGCCGTGGTGTTCGTGTTCGACAGCATATCGAGCGCGCTGCGCCGCCGCCTGATGGGTGGCGGCACCTAGACGCGCCGGGATGTGAGCCGGCTTTCGGCTTCGCTGCCCATGCTGCTGGCGGCATTGCCCCTTTTTGCTCGATTTTCATTCGTCAATCTGTCATGCAAATCGCCTATGGCTCGGCCGAACCGAGACTTCCGACGATGCGCTACGCGATCTATTTCACGCCCGGGCGGGAAGACCCGCTGACGCGGGCTGCCGCGAGCTGGCTGGGGCGCGACCCCTTCAGCGGCGCGGCCGTGGCGCATCCGACCGTTGCCGCGCTGTCGCCGGCCGAGATCGCCTTCCACACCGCTTCCGCCCGCCGCTACGGCTTCCACGCCACGCTGAAGGCACCCTTCCGGCTGGCTGAGAACGAGAGCGAGCAGGCGCTTGACCGGGCTGCGCAGGTCTTTGCCGAGCGGATCGAGCCGGTCGCGTTGCCGCGCCTCATCCTCGGCCAGATCGATGGTTATTTCGCGCTGATCCCGGCCGAGCCGGTGCCGGCCCTGAACCGCTTTGCCGACGAGGTGGTCGTTGCCTTCGAGCGCTTCCGCGCGCCGCTCACCGAGGCCGAGATCGAGCGCCGCAATCCCGACTCGCTGAAGCCGGCCGAGTTCCGCAACCTCTGCCAGTGGGGCTATCCCTATGTGTTCGAGGCTTTCCGCTTCCACATGACGCTCTCCGGCCGTGTCTTCGGCGAAGACGCCGCGCGCGTGCGTGCGGCGATCGAGAGCTTCTTCGGTCCGCTGCTGGAGCAGCCGGTCCTGATCGACGGCATCGCGCTGTTCGTCGAGCCGGAAGCGGGTGGGCCATTCCACATCCGGACGCGCCACGAGCTTGGCCGCCGCCGCGAAAGAAAGTCCGCCTGATGTCCGAAACTGTCCTGACCAACGCCCGGCTCGTCCTGGCCGACGAAGTCATCGATGGCACGCTGGTGCTGCGCGATGGCCGCATCGCCGACATCGCGCAGGGCCGCGTCGCCTCCGGCCACGACCTCGAGGGCGACTATGTGATCCCCGGCCTGGTGGAACTGCACACCGACCACCTCGAAGGCCACTACGCGCCGCGTCCGAAGGTGCGCTGGAACCCGATCGCCGCCGTGCTGGCGCATGACGCGCAGGTCGCCACCTCCGGCATCACCACCGTCTTCGACGCCTTGCGCGTCGGCATCGACAACGAGGCCGACATCAGCGTCACCGACATGCGCAAGCTCGCCGATGCGATCGAGGACAGCGTGGCGCAGCGGCGGCTGCGCGCCGACCATTTCGTGCATCTGCGCTGCGAGGTTTCGGCGCCCGACTGCCGCGAGGGATTTGTTCTGTTCGAGGACGATCCGCGCGTGAAGCTGGTGTCGCTGATGGACCATGCGCCGGGCCAGCGGCAGTTCGCCAGCCTCGACGCCTACGCCATCTACTACAAGGGCAAGCTGAAGATGTCGGACGCGACGTTCGTCGCCATGTGCGAGCGCCGCATGGCCGAGTCCGATCTGAATTCGGCGCCGAACCGCGACGCCATTGCCGCCGCCTGCAACGCGCGCGGCATCGTGCTCGCCAGCCATGACGACGCCACGCTCGACCACGTGCAGGAGTCCGTCGATCACGGCGTCGGCATCGCCGAATTCCCGACGACGTCCGAAGCGGCCCGCGCCTCCAAGGCGGCGGGGCTGGGCGTGCTGATGGGGGCGCCGAACGTCATGCGCGGCGGTTCGCACTCCGGCAACGTTTCGGCGCGCGAGCTTGCCGAGAACGGCCTGCTCGACATCCTGTCCTCGGACTACATCCCGTTCAGCCTGATCCAGTCGGCCTTCTTCCTGGGCGAGGCCGTGGACGGCATTTCGCTGCCGCAGGCGGTCGCGCTGGTTGCGAAGACCCCGGCCGAAGCGGTTGGGCTGACCGACCGCGGCGTCATCGAAATCGGTCGCCGCGCCGACCTCGTGCGCGTACGCGTCGACGAGCACGTGCCGGTGGTCCGCACCGTCTGGCGCGAAGGGCAGCGCGTCGCATGATGGTCTCCGGCCTGATCGAACGCGTCATCGCCGACACGCGCTTTCCCGTCCGCAACGGCGTGTTCGTCGCCGTGGTCGGCCCCAGCGGCGCAGGCAAGGACACGCTGATCGCCTATGCGCGCGAGCGGCTGGGCGAACGACAGGGCGCCGAATTCGTTCGCCGCGTCATCACCCGAGCGAGCGATGCGGCCAGCGAGGATCACGACACGCTGGCAGAGGCCGCCTTCATCGACGCCGAGGCCGATGGCGCTTTCGCCATCTCCTGGCGCGCGCACGGCCTTTGTTATGGCCTGCCGGCGGCGGTCGACGAGGCGATCTCGGCGGGACGCGTGGCCGTCGCCAATGTGTCGCGCGCGGCGATCCCCATGCTCAACGCGCGCTACGCCAATGTCGTCATTGCCGAGATCACGGCCGCGCCGGAAATTCTCGCCGAGCGGCTGTCGGCGCGCGGTCGCGAGTCACGCGACGATGTGCTGGCGCGGCTGGCGCGCTCGACGCCGGCGGTCGATGCGGTGGCCTGCGACGTGGTGCGGATCGACAATTCCGGCACGCGCGAGGAGGCGGGCGACCGCCTTGTCGCTGCAATCCGCAAGGCGATCGCTTTCGCGGATGTGTCGGGGACGGTGGAGCCCTAAGGCCTAGCTGATCCGCAGCAGGTGATTGTCCCAGACATAGTCGGGCTCTGACCGGTCCGAACCGTCGGGGCGATGCAGAAGCCCGGTTCCCGTGGTGGCGAGGAAGCCGGCGGCGTCCGCCGCCAGCCCGCACACTTCCTGCAGCGACTGCCGCGCCAGCACCTCGCCCGTCGTCGCGTCGAATGTCAGGAAGGCGTTGCCCTGCGGCGACGACACCGCGACGATGTTGGCGTCGCGGTTGGCGGCGACCGAACCGACATAGTTGCGCAGGTCCGCCAGCGCGTCGTCGGCAATGTCGATCAGCCGCAAATCTTCGCCGCGCCGCGCCACGCCGACCAGCGGCGGCCGTTCGCCTGCGGGGCCGCGATGCTGGCAGCCGAACCAGACGGCGCCGTCGGCGGCGATGTCCATGTGGCGGATGGAGAGCTGGTGCAGCGCCGCCGGCAGTTCGTGCAGCTCGCGCAGATCGCCGGTGCCTCGGTCAACCAGCGCAAAGGACGGCTTCATGGTCGAGAGATTGAGTTCGGCGCGACCGAAATCGGGGTGCGTCTCGATCCCGCCATTGGCGATGCCGAGCGTCTCGCCGTCGGGCAGCAGCACGAGTTCGTGCGGCCCGATCCCATGCGTGGGAAACTCGCCGAGCCGCCGGAAGCCGTCGCGCGCGTCATAGACGCCGACCATGCCGGCGGCATTGTCGAAATCATTCTCCGTCGCGTAGAGCAGCGCCCCATCGGGCGAGAACACGCCATGCCCGAAGAAGTGGCGCCCGGCGATGCTGGGGATGGTGACCGGCGCGATCTCTCCGGAATGGTCGAACACCACCATGAAGGTGCCGGGCTGGCGCGCGAACACGACCGAACGCCGCGACACCGGGTCGAAGGTGATGTCATGCCCACGCTCCGGCAGGGGCGTGGAGTAGATCGGCTTGCCGTCCTCCGACAGGACGGCGACGCCATACTGCCCGTCGCGCCGCTGGTAGGCGGTCGCGAAGACGGCGTCGGCAGCCGCCAGTGCTTCCCCGCCGCGCGGCGCCAGTGCTGCCACGAAGCCGATGCCGGCGGCCTTGAGGAAATCGCGCCGATCGATCAGCGAAGGAGTAATCCCTGCAGAAGTGTTGGCGGTCTTGCGTCCGGAATTGCGACCGTGGCGAGCCCGCATGTCAGTCGCCGTCGAGCGACGAGAAACCGGCCGTCAGCCCGAGCGCCGCGACCAGCTTCACCGCAAGGATGTCGGAAAGGCTGGAGGTCACCAGCCGCACATAGCCGAGCGTCTGCCGCTTCTCCGGATCGGCCAGCATGTCGGCGACCGGCGCGTCGAGCTTCGCCAGCGCGCGCTCCGCGTTGCCGAATTCGAAATCGGCGGATTGCGGTATCCAGCGGGAATCGGCGGGCAGCATGCTGGCGAAGTCGGCCGCGTCTGCGAGTTTGTTCAGCCCGCGCAGATTGGCAGCGAGAGCATTCGTCGTGTTGCCCGAGCGCCAGTAGATCGCCTGCTTCGGCTTGTCGTCCTCCGGAGTCGCGCCAAGGAAACCGTCGAGCCGCACATCGCGGATCAGTTCCACCCCGTGCACCAGCACATTGAGCACTTCGGTCAGCGCCTCGTCATCGGTGCGGTAGAGGGCGTTGCCGGCCGCCGGATTCGCCCAGTCGGTGGCGATGCCCTTCGGGTCGAGCCAGCCGGTCTGCACGGCGTCCATCATCTGGTTGATGTTGGTGACGATGGCGCGGCCATACTCGCAGCGATGATGGCCTTCACCGGTTTCCAGCGCCTCGAAACCGGTGCCGTAGAGCACGAATTCCAGCGCCCCGAGCCCCTGCATCGCAACGCTCTTCTGCGCGAGTTGCAACGGATCGTTCGCGGTCGGGTCCTCGTTGGCGATGGCGGCCTGCACCTGGCGCAGGCCGATGCCCTTGCGGTCGGGCCAGAACAGGATGCGCTCCAGCCGGTTGTCTTCGGTGATTGGCCCGAAGCGGATCGGCTCGGCCGCCGACCAGGTTTCGACCAGCGCCTTGAAGCCCTGCCGCGCGCGCTCGGCGCCGCCATAGGACGGGTCGGCGCAGAGCTGTTCCATGGCCTCCCGCGTGTCGCGGACGGCCTCGTTGAAATCGGCGTAGGCGGGGATCACATAGCCGTCGATCACATGCCGGATCGTGGTGTTCTCGGCGTTGGCGCCGGTGGCGAACAGCGCCGCGCCGAGCGCGAGGCAGAGTGTCGTCTTCATCACAGCGACTCCAGAAATCTGATCAGCGCGTCGCGATCCCGGGCGGCGAGCGCGGCGAATGCGTCGCGCGAGTTCTGTCCCTCTCCGCCATGCCAGAGGATGGCTTCGGTCAGGTTGCGGGCGCGGCCATCATGCAGGAAGAAGGTGTGGCCGTTCACCGTCTGCGTCAGCCCGATGCCCCAGAGCGGCGGTGTCCGCCACTCGCTGCCCGTAGCGTCGCCGACGGTCTGTCCGTCCGCCAGTCCTTCACCCATGTCGTGCAGCAGGAAATCCGAATACGGCCAGATCAGCTGGAACGCCTGCGCCTTGTTCGGCGCATCGCGCCGCGTCACGAATTTCGGCGTGTGGCAGGCAGTGCAGCCGGCTTTGTAGAACAGTGCTTTGCCGGCTAACACGTCCGCCTTGTCCGCCTCGCGTCGGCGTGGCACTGCCAGGTTCTGCGAGTAGAAGGTGACGAGGTCCATCACCGGCGCAGGCGCTTCCACCGGCCCCAGCCGCTCCTGCACGCCATTCGGCATGGCGAGGCAGGCAGCCTGCGCGTCGGTGCAGTCGCCATAGCTCTTCGGCACTTCCGGCGTCGAGATGCCGATGTCGCCGGCGAACGCATCGGCCGATTGCTGCCGGATCGACGGCGTCGATGCCTTCCAGCCGAAGCGCCCGAGCGTGGGCTGCCCGGTGATGATGTCGAGCACGACCGAAGGCTTGCCGGAAATGCCATCGCCGTCGGCATCGTCCGGGTCGGCCTTTGCCAGGATGTCGGCCGGGTGGATCTGCTCAACCAGGCCGAGGCCGATCATCGGCGGCGCCACGCGTGGCGACAGCGTCGTCGTCGGGTCGAGCGGGCCGTAGGCGAGGCTGTCCACGCCGTATGTCGGATAGCGCATCGGCACCACCGTGCCATCGCCAAGCGTCACCGGCTTTTCCTCGTAGCGGACCGTCATGCGACCTTCGGCGGCGAGACCGGGGACAGCGAGATCCTGCAGCTGCGTGCCATAGACCGGGTCGGGCAGGACGAGCGCGGCGCGGCTGGCAATCTTGGAACGCTCCTCGTCGTCCGAGGCCGAGCGCGCCAGCCGCAGGAACATCGAGGTCGATTCCGCCGCACCCTCCGGTGGATGCCCGCGTCCGTCCTTCAGATGGCAGCTCTGGCAGGCGCGCGCGTTGAACAACGGCCCCAGCCCGTCGGAGGCCTGGGTCGACGACGGCGAGGACACCCAGTTCTTGCGGAACAGGGCGTTGCCGAGCTTGAACGTCGCCTCCTCTTCGAAGGTGATGTTGGCCGAGAATTGTGAGAACGCGTCGCGGTTCGGTCGCTTCTTCGAGGTGCCGGCACCGCCCTGCAGCGGCTCGAACTCTTCCGGCCCGGAGAAATTCGTGGCCGGCGCGGTCACCGCATCCACGCGCGCCTGTTCGTCGGGCGTTATGTCGCGGCGTACGCGTTCGAGCCCCGGTGCATCCGGAACGGCTTCGACGGCGACCGCCGTCGCGGAAAGGCAGAGCGAGGCGAAGAGCACGGCGATGACGTGCTTCGCCCTCCCCACGGCAGGGAGGGTCGCGTGTGGCGCGCGGCGCGTTGCTTCAGGGGCGCGCCGCATCGGTCATGGCCTTATTCGGCCTCGTTGGCGGGGTGAGCGTTCAACAGCCCGTACTTCTCCTCGCCGATCGAGGCGAGCAGGTCGAGCTGAGTCTCGAGGAAGTCGATGTGACCTTCCTCGTCCTTCAGCAGTTCCTCGAACAGTTCCATGGTGACGTAGTCGCCCATTTCCTGGCAGATTTCGCGCGAGCGCTTGTAGGAGGTGCGGGCGTCGTATTCGCCAGCGAGATCCGATTCCAGCACTTCCTTGACGTTCTGTCCGATCCGCAGCGGCGCCACCGACTGCAGGTTCGGATGCCCCTCAAGGAAGATGATGCGCGCCACGATGCGATCGGCGTGATGCATTTCCTCGATCGATTCCGCCCGCTCCTTCTTGGCGAGCCGCGTGTAACCCCAGTCTTCCAGCAGGCGATAATGCAGCCAGTACTGGTTGACCGCTCCGAGCTCGAGGAACAGCGCCTCGTTAAGCCGCTCGATGATTTCTCTTTCGCCCTTCATGGTGCCTGCTCCCATATTGACCGCGCAGGCTTCTGACGCGGTCCAGGTGTGAAACGACGTCGTTTCCGCCACTATCGGCGGATGCGTGGTACGCTTCGGTTATCCGAATGATCGTTTCCACCACATTTGGGAAGCAGCCGCAACAGCGCCCCCGCTTCTGCAAGGTGTGATAGACCTTCGCAGGAACGATGAGCTGCCAGGGATCGTCGTGGAGCAATTCGATGATTGTTTCCTCGATCTCCTTCTCGGTGATGAGATTGCAATGACAAATCAGCATGCTGGGCTCTTGGCTGGGCGGCGCGGCGCGCCGGCTGGCTTGATCGGTGGATGGCCTATTCGAAGACCTTGTCGGGTGCGTCGAGGCTGTCGGACCCCTCGAATTCGATGGAATTGAGCTTGAGCGCCGTCACTGCCCGCTCGATCGAGGTGGTCTGGTCGACCAGCGCATCGACCGCGGTCTGCACGGTCGCGTTGCCCTCGGCATTGCCTTCCGCGATCTGCTGGTCATAGGCCTCGCCGCCCTCGGCGCGCGCCTTGATCGCTTCCATCTTCGCCACAGTGGCGTCGAGCCTGGCGGCAAGCTCGCTGTCGACGCCGGCGTCGGCCTCCCTCACCAGCGCCTGCAGGGACGGCCCCTCGACCACCGAGCCGTCCACGCGCCTGTACCTGCCCTGATAGACGTTGCGGATGCCGACGGCGTCGTAGAGATGCGAGATATGGGTGTTGTCGGAGAAGCAGTCGTGCTCCTCCTCCGGGTCGTGCAGCATGAGGCCGAGCTTCATGCGTTCCCCGCCAAGCTCGCCGTAGGAGAGCGAACCCATGCCGGTCAGGATCACGGACAGGCCGGCCGCGGCATCGCCATCGACGAGGTTCTTGCGCGCGGCGCCGCCATCTTTCCAGTTGCCCACCATCTCGTCGAGGTCGGAGACCAGCAGGTCGGATGCGGCCTTCAGATAGGCGGCGCGGCGGTCGCAATTGCCGCCGCTGCAGTTGGCCGCGTCGAAATCGGTGAACGGCCGCTGGCCTGCGCCCGCACCGGTCCCATGCAGATCCTGTCCCCACAGCAGGAACTCGATGGCGTGGTAGCCGGTCGCGACATTGGCTTCGATGTCGCCGGCCTCCTGCAGGGTCTTCGACAGGAACTCCGGCGTGATGTTCGAGGCGTCGACCTTCTGGCCGTCGATCTCGATCTCCTTGTTGGCGATCACGTTCGCCGCATAGAGCGCGTTCTCGTCCGACTCGGTGCCGTAGCTGCCATCGACATAGTCGATCAGGCCTTCGTCCAGCGGCCAGGAGTTCACCCGGCCCTCCCAATCGTCGACGATTGCATTGCCGAAGCGGAACACTTCCGTCTGCTGGTAGGGGATGCGGGCCGCCTTCCAGGCGTCGCGGGCCGCGGCCAGCGTCTCGGCGGACGGCTTCGCGATCAGCGCGTCCACCGCGGCGTCGAGCGCTTTCGCGGTGCTGAGCGAATCCTCGTAGCCGGCGAGCGCGATATCGGCGTAGGTCGTGACCACCGCCTGCGCGTCGGTGGCGGCTTTCGACGGCAGCACGAAGATTGCGACGGTGAGCGCCGCCGTGGCGAGGATCGCCGCCGTCCGCACCATCTTGCTGGAAACCACAGTCAGCACCATGCCTCTGCTCCTCTCGCCTTCGGCGCGAGCTTCGCTGTCGGGTCCTGATGCAAGGATGCTGAGGTCTTTCGACCCTCGGCCGGATGAAGGCGCGCTGCGGAGAAAGGCACCGCCGCGTCTGGATTCGGCTCCGAGGCATCCTCCAATCGCAAGGGTTAAAGGCCCGAACATCGAAGGTCTGCGCCCTGAGGCACGCGCTCATAAAGACGCAAGCAAGCCGAAAGTCAACGCGACAGAATGGCAGAAGTGCTTTGAAATCAATAGTTTGGAATTATTCTAAACTACCGCTGTCAAGTTTGCGGGCGCTTCGCCGGCCCCTTGCCGGATCGGACTGGTGTAGTAGGAGCCGAACCGAGCTCGACCGCGAGGGCATAAAAATCGGCATCGACCTTCCCAATCTGCCCGTCACCGAAGCGCTGCCGGCCTTGCTGGAAGCGCTGCAGGGAGATGGCGCCGCCGTGCTCGTCGCGCCGCCCGGGGCAGGCAAGACCACGCTCGTGCCGCTGGCGCTGCTCGAGGCTCCATGGCGGCAGGATCGCCGCATCCTGCTGCTCGAACCGCGGCGGCTGGCCGCCCGCGCCGCCGCCCGCCGCATGGCGGCGCTCCTCGGCGAGGAGCCGGGTGGCACCGTCGGTTACGTCATGCGCATGGAAAGCCGCGTGTCGGCCGCCACGCGCATCCTCGTCGTCACCGAGGGAGTGCTGGCGCGCATGATCCTCGACGATCCCGAGCTCCCGGGCATCGCGGCGATCCTGTTCGACGAGTTTCACGAGCGCTCGCTCGATGCCGATTTCGGACTGGCGCTGGCGCTCGACGTGCGCGGCGCGCTGCGCCCCGACCTGCGGCTGGTCGTGATGTCGGCAACGCTCGACGGGGCGCGCGTCGCAGCCCTGCTGGCGCCGGCGCCGGTGGTGGAAAGCGCCGGCCGTGCCTTCCCGGTGGAGCTGCGCTACCGCGAACGCCTCCCCAATCTGGCGGTCGAGGACGCGGTCGCATCCGCCATCCGTGAAGCGCTCGCGGGGGAGACCGGCAGCGTGCTCGCCTTCCTGCCGGGGCAACGCGAGATCGAACGCACCGCCGAGCGGCTGAAGGGCCGCGTCGGCGCTGATGTGGACATCGTGCCGCTGCACGGCCAGCTGGACGGTCGCGCGCAGGACCGCGCCATCCAGCCTGCCGCCGCCGGACGCCGCAAGGTGGTGCTGGCGACGGCCATCGCCGAGACCTCGATCACCATCGACGGCGTGCGCATCGTGGTCGACAGCGGTCAGGCGCGGTTGCCGAAATTCGAGCCTTCGACGGGTCTCACCCGTCTCGAAACGGTGCGTGTGTCACGCGCTTCCGCCGACCAGCGCGCCGGCCGCGCCGGCCGTACCCAGCCCGGTATCGCGATCAGGCTCTGGCGCGAGGAGCAGAATGCCGCCCTGCCGGCTTTCGCGCCGCCCGAGATCATCGAGGCAGACCTGTCGCGGCTGCTGCTCGACTGCGCCGCCTTCGGCGTCTCCGATCCGCGCCGGCTGGCCTTCCTCGATCCGCCGCCGGCGCCGGCGCTGGCCGAAGCGCGCGCTTTGCTTGCCGAACTCCATGCCATCGATGGAGATGGGCGGCTGACGCCGGCGGGCGAGGCGGTCCGCGCGCTGCCTCTGCCGGTGCGGCTGGCGCATATGGTGGCCGAGGCCGGGCCCGACGGGCAGGTCAGGGAGGCGGCGCTGCTCGCCGTTCTGCTGACCGAGCGCGGGCTTGGAGGGGACGGCGCTGATCTGGAGCGCCGCCTGTCGCGCTTCCGCAGCGAAGGTGGACCGCGCGCAGCTGCGGCGCGGCAGATGGCGGAAAGGCTGGCAAAGTCCGCGCGTGCTGCGCCAGGCGGCGTGCAATCCCCAGCCTCACCCGGCGCACTTCTCCTGCATGCCTTCCCGGATCGCGTCGCCAAAGCGCGTGGCGAGCGCGGACGGTTCGTACTGGCAAATGGGCGGGGAGCGATGATTGACGCGTCCGACTCGCTGGCAGCCGAAGCGTTTCTGGTCGTCGCCGACCTGCAGGGGCGCGCCCAGAATGCGCGCATCGCAGCCGCCGCGCCGGTGAGCGAGGCCGACATCCGCGCCGCGCTTGGCGAACGCATCGAGCGCAGCGTCGCGACCAGCTTCGACCCGGAGAGCCGCACCGTCCGGGCGCGCGAGACCGAGCGCCTCGGCGCCATCACCCTGTCGGAGCGCACCCTGCCGGCGCCGTCCGGGCCAGACGCCGACCGCGCGGTGATCGCCGCGGTGCGCGAGCATGGCCTTGAGATGCTTCCCTGGTCGAAGGAGGCGACGATCCTGCGTCATCGCCTCGGCTGGCTGCATCGCGGGCTCGGCGAACCGTGGCCGGAGATGAGCGACGCGGCCCTGCTGGCCTCGCTCGATGACTGGCTGCTGCCGTTCCTGGCAGGCGAGGCGTCGCTGCGCCGGCTCGATCCCGGGTCGATCTCGCAGGGACTGATGTCGCTCGTGCCGCACGATCTGCAGCGCAAGCTGGCGTCGCTCGCGCCGACGCATTTCAACGCGCCCTCGGGCAGCCATGTGCCGATCGACTATGAGGGCGAGCAGCCGCTGCTGGCGATCCGCGTGCAGGAACTGTTCGGCCTCGCCACGCACCCCTCGATCGCCAATGGCACCGTGCCGCTGACGCTGGAGCTGCTTTCGCCGGCTCACCGGCCGATCCAGACGACGCGCGACCTGCCCGGCTTCTGGCGCGGCTCGTGGGCCGATGTGCGCTCCGACATGCGCGGGCGCTACCCCCGCCACGTGTGGCCGGAAGACCCGCAGAACGCCGCGGCCACCAGCCGCGCCAAACCGCGCGGAACCTGACCGGACTGCACGGAAATCCGACAACGCCCATTTGCACCCGCGGCGCGCTGGGAGCATAAGGGCGCCATGCAGGAAATGCGCGAGCCGGACACGCAATATTCCCAGCGGCTGCGGCTGACCACGCTGATCTGGCTGCGCTGGCTGGCCATCGTCGGACAGAGCGCGGCGGTGGTGATCGTCGCCTATGTGCTGCACTTTCCGCTGCCGGTCAGCCTCTGCTTCGCGCTCATCGCCTGCTCGGCCTGGCTGAACATCTTCCTGTCCTTCCGCTACCCCACCGCGCAGCGGCTGGGGCCGGTGCCGGCCTTTGGCATCCTGCTGTTCGACACGCTGCAGCTGGCCGGCCTGCTCTACATGACCGGTGGCCTCACCAATCCGTTCTCGCTGCTGATGACCGTGCCGGTCGTGGTCTCCGCCACCTCGCTGCCATTGCGCATGACCGCCATGCTCGGCGTGCTGGCCATCGCCGCCGCCAGCCTGCTGGCGGTGTGGCACTTGCCGCTGCCCTGGTATTCGGACGCCGAACTGACCATGCCTTTCGCCTATGTCGCTGGCATGTGGGTGGCCGTGGTGTCGAGCATCGCCTTCACCGCCGTCTACGCCTACCGCGTCGCGCAGGAGGCGCGCCTGCTCGCCAACGCGCTCGCCGCCACGGAACTCGTGCTGCAGCGCGAGCAGCATCTGTCGGCGCTCGACGGGCTGGCGGCCGCGGCCGCGCACGAGCTCGGCACGCCGCTTGCCACCATCACGCTCGTCGCCAAGGAGATGGAGAAGGCGCTCGGCTCCGACCCGCGCTTCCACGAGGACGTGACGCTGCTGCGCTCACAATCCGAGCGCTGCCGGGAAATCCTGAAGCGCCTCACATCGCTGTCGAGCGAAGGCGAGACGCATCTGGCGCGTCTGCCCTTCACGTCGCTGGTCGAGGATGTGATCGCGCCGCACCGCGATTTCGGCATCGACATCAAGCTCGAGGCGCTGGAGCAGACCGGGCCGGAACCCGTCGGCCGGCGCAATCCGGGCGTGATCTACGGGCTCGGCAATCTGGTCGAGAACGCCGTCGACTTCGCCAAGTCGCGCATCGTCGTGCGCTGGCGCTGGGACGCAGCGCGCGTCGTCATCGGCGTCACCGATGATGGCCCGGGCTTCCCGCCCGACATCATCGACCGCATCGGCGAGCCCTACATGTCGACGCGCCAGGGCGTCGAACCGGGCGGCGGGCTCGGCCTGGGACTGTTCATCGCCAAGACGCTGCTCGAGCGTTCCGGCGCGACCTTGCGCTTCACCAACTCGCTGGTGCCGGGCGAGGGCGCTTCCATCGAAGTGGTCTGGCCGCGCGAGATGTTCGTCAATCCGGCCATGCCGGCGGTCCCCTCGCGGGCCTGAAACGGGTCGAAACTTGGATTTTTGCCGGCTCAGCCATATATCACAGCCAGCAAGACAAGGACGGATGAACGCGATGACCACGACCGAGACGGCAACCCTCGAGGCAAGCGTGCTGGAAGGCGACGCTTCGCTGCTGCTGGTCGATGACGACAAGCCGTTCCTGGCGCGCCTCGCACGCGCGATGGAAGGGCGCGGTTTCCGCGTCGATACCGCCGAAAGCGTTGAGGAGGCTGTCGCCAAGGCGCGCGCCAATGCCCCGGCCTACGCGGTGGTCGACATGCGCCTCGGCGACGGCAACGGTCTCGACGTCGTCGCTGCCATCCGCGAGAAGCGCGCCGACGCGCGCACCGTGATCCTCACCGGTTACGGCAACATCGCCACGGCGGTGACTGCCGTGAAACTCGGCGCGGTCGATTATCTGTCGAAGCCTGCCGACGCCGACGACATCTTCGCGGCGCTCACCCGCCAGGGCGGCGGCAAGGCGGCGCTGCCGGAAAATCCGATGTCGGCGGACCGCGTGCGCTGGGAGCACATCCAGCGCGTCTACGAGATGTGCGACCGCAACGTCTCCGAGACGGCGCGCCGCCTCAACATGCATCGCCGCACGCTGCAGCGCATCCTCGCCAAGCGCGCGCCGCGCTAGGCGGTTTCCAGCCGCATCGTCCCCCGGCTCAGGAAGCAGGCCTTTCTGAACAGCGACAGGTCGAGCCGGTCTGTCAGGCGCCCGTCGGCCAGTTGCGGAAACGCCCTGTCCGACATCTCGCAGGCGCGGGCCGCGCCGGAATCACAGCCTGGCGCCAAGCGCCGTGCGATCGCGGCTATTCGCTTTCGCCGTTGAGCGCGGGCACCGGCACGCCCGCCAGTTCGGCGGCGGTGAGCCGTGCCGCGCCGGCGCGCGCGATGCGCAGCATCAGCGCCTTGCGCACATGCGCCGGCATGCGGTGCTCCGGCGCCTCGCGCATGATTTCCGCGCCGTAGCCGTCGGACAGGATGAAGCCGCACTCGTCCGGAAAGATCTCGGACGGCACGCCCGGATGCGTGGCGAAGAAGAACCTGTCCGAGTGCAGCCGGTATTCCGGCCATTTGCGGTCGACGCGGAAATCCTCGATCGACGACTTGATCTCGACGATCCAGATGTCGCCGGTGCGGGTGATGGCGACGAGGTCGGCGCGCCGGCCCGAGGCGAGCGAGATCTCCGGCATCACATGCGCGCCCATCTGCATCAGCAGATGCTGCACGCCGCGACGCACCAGCATGGCGCGCTCGGACTGGCGGCCGTCGATCAGCGGGTTGAGGGGAAACGGGGAGACAATGGGCATGCCCCACCATGCCAGTGTTTGTTCACGTTTTGAACCCCGTGTATGGGGGCGATTATGTCTTTGACAAACCCGGACAGCTCAGTCTTTCACGGCAGGAGCGGGCGGTTGCCCCTCGAAGGCGGGCAGGCTCGCGTCGATGCAGGCCCAGCCCGGTGCCGAGGCCGTCCAGATGGTCGCGGCGGGCTTTGCGATGTCGGGATCGTCGAGCGTGCCGGCGCGGATGAAGATCAGGTGCGGTCGTGCCTCGGCTTCGCTGAACAGGTGCGTTCCGCAGTTCGGGCAGAAGCGCCGGTGCATGCGGTTGCCGCTGTCGGCCACGCTTGTGTAGTCGCGCAGCTCGCCTTCGACCTCGAGCCCTGCCTTCGGGAAGCAGGCCGAAACAGCGGCGTTCCCGGTCGCAAAGTACTGGCAGACACGGCACCAGCAGAGCCGGGTGATGATGGGCGTCTCGGGCGTTGCGTAGCGCACGCGCCCGCACAGGCATCCGCCGCGGATCATCTCGCCTCACCTCCGTTCGACGACGTTACCGGACCACTGCGGGGCGGATCGGTCAACTCGGCCGGCGGCTGCCCGGCCGATCACGGCCGTGTGAACGGCTGTTGCGAAAATACAATAGCTGTGCCCCGACAGCGCATCCCGCCGCTGCCGCATCGTCATCGCCGCTTGGCAAGGCGCGACATTTGCGCACAAAGAATAGAGCAGGCGGCGGCCCGAATCGGGGCGCTGCGGATGGCATGCGGGGGATTTCGGAAGGGATGATGCGGATCAGATCACTTCTTGCCGTGGCGGTCGTCGCGGTTTCGACGGCGCTGGCAGGCTGCACCACCGGCGGCGGCATGTCGGTGTTCACCAACGACTACGGTGCGCGCAAGGACAACGGCTTCCAGATGCCGGCGATTCCGATCTCCAAGATCGACCGCAAGTTCCTCCGCCAGGTCGTCAGGTACGAAACCAAGGAAAAGCCGGGCACGGTGATCGTCGATACCGGCGCCAAGCATCTCTATCTGGTGATGCCGGAAGGCAAGGCGATGCGCTACGGCATCGGCGTCGGCCGCGAAGGTTTCGAGTGGAAGGGCACGACGCGCGTCGCCATGAAGCGCGAATGGCCGGTCTGGACACCTCCGCCGGCGATGATGAAGCGCCGCCCGGACCTGAAGAAGTGGGCCGGCGGCATGCCGGGCGGCCCGCAGAACGCGCTCGGCGCGCGCGCCATGTACCTCTACAACAAGGGTGGTGATTCTGGTTACCGCCTGCACGGCACGCCGGAATGGAACTCCATCGGCAAGGCCATGTCCTCGGGCTGCATCCGCCTGCTCAACCAGGACGTGGTCGACCTCTACAACCGCGTCGACGTCGGCGCGAAGGTGATCGTGAAATAAGTCGCGGACCGTCCAGGCAACACCAAACGGCACCAGACACGAAAAACCGGGCTTTAAGGCCCGGTTTTTTGTTGTTCAGCTTGTTTCTCAGACCAAGCGTCTAAGACGGATGGCGTCTCAGGACACGGCCTCGACCTGCTGCACTTCGGGGACGAAGTGCTTGAGCAAATTCTGGATGCCGTGCTTCAGCGTCGCCGTGGACGAAGGGCAGCCCGAACAGGCGCCCTTCATGTTGAGGAACACGGTGCCGTTCTCGTAGCCGCGGAAGGTGATGTCGCCGCCGTCCTGCGCCACCGCCGGCCGCACGCGCGTGTCCAGCAGTTCCTTGATCGTGAGAACGATCTCGGTGTCTTCCTTGTCGAAGAACTCGTCGGCTTCATCATTGGCTTCGGTGCGGTTGACGCCGGCCATGACCGGCGCGCCCGACATGAAGTGCTCCATGATGGCGCCGAGGATCGCAGGCTTCAGGTGCTGCCACTCGGGGCCGTCCTTGGTGACGGTGATGAAGTCATAGCCGAAGAACACGCCGGTCACGCCGGGAATGCCGAACAGGCGGCCGGCCAGCGGCGACGTCTCGCCCGCGCTTGCGGCGTCACGGAACTCGGCCGTGCCTTCGCCAAGCACTTCCTTCCCGGGAAGGAACTTCAGCGTAGCCGGGTTCGGGGTAGCTTCGGTCTGGATGAACATCGTCTTGGATCCCGTTCCAGCGGCCGCAGCATGCAGCCTCTTTGGAATAGTTCTAAATAAGCCTGTTTGCGCGCCTGTTCAAGCGAAAGCGCGTGGCTGCCCCGCATGTCGGTTCGGGCCGGTGCGGAATCAAGCGAGGTTGTCGATATCCTCGTCCGACAGGTTCTGCGGCACCACTGTCACCGGGATGGGGAAGGCTGCGCCTTTTCCGGCAATCGACGCGACCAGCGGCCCCGGGCCTTCCTTGTTCATGCCGGCCGCCAGCACGAGGATGGCGATGTCCTGGTCTTCCTCGATGAGCTTGTGGATTTCTTCCGCGGGCTTGCCCTCGCGGATCACCTGTTCGGGCTCGATGCCCAGCGTCTCGCGCGCCTTGCGGGCATGCACGTCGAGCGCGGCGGAAGCAGTCGCGGTTGCCTCTTCGCGCATGATCTTCTCGACCCCCAGCCACTGCTGGAACTCGGCCGAGTCGATGACGTAGAGCAGCACCAGGACGCCGCCGGTGTTCTTGGCGCGCCGCGACGCGTAGGCCACGGCGCGTTCGCATTCCGGCGTGTCGTCGATGATGGCGAGGAACTTGCGGCGGTGGCCGTCTTCCCGGCTCAGGCGTTTCGATACCATTCAGACCCCTCGGACAGGCACCGCGCCGGTGGCAATGTGCCACCGCGCCGGCCGGCTGCGCAAGCGCCTCAGCCCTGCAGCAGGCCGACGATGTCGCGCACCGTCTTCATCGTCGCCTCCGCCTGCGCGCCGGCGCGCTCGCCGCCATGCCGCAGCACGCTGTCGATATAGGCCGGGTCGGCGGAGATGCGGCGCATCTCGCCGGCGATCGGCGCCAGCTTCTCCACCGCGAGGTCCGCCAGCGCCGGCTTGAACACCGAGAACTGCTGGCCGCCGAACTCGGCGATCACCGCCTCGCGTGTCTTGTCGGCGAGCGCCGCATAGATGCCAACGAGGTTTTCGGCCTCCGGGCGCTCTTTCAGACCGGCCAGTTCGGACGGCAGCGGCTCCGGATCGGTCTTCGCTTTCTTGATCTTCCTCGAGATCGTGTCGGCGTCGTCGGTCAGGTTGATGCGCGACAGGTCGGACGGGTCCGACTTCGACATCTTCTTGGCACCGTCGCGCAGGCTCATGACGCGCGTCGCCGGGCCTTCGATGATCGGCTCGGTGATCGGGAAGAAGCCGTTGACCGTCTCTTCGCCGACCTGCATCTCGACGCCGGCCTTCAGCTCCGCGATGCGGTCGGAGAAGTCATTGTTGAACTTCTGCGCGATGTCGCGCGTCAGCTCAAGATGCTGCTTCTGGTCGTCGCCCACCGGCACATGCGTGGCGCGGTAGACGAGAATGTCCGCCGCCATCAGCGCCGGATAGGCAAACAGGCCGACCGAAGCGTTCTCGCGGTCCTTGCCGGCCTTTTCCTTGAACTGCGTCATGCGGTTCAGCCAGCCCATGCGAGCGATGCAGTTGAAGATCCAGGCCAGCTCGGCGTGCTGCACGACGCGGCTCTGGTTGAACACGATGTGCTTGTTCGGATCGATGCCCGACGCGATGAACGCCGCGGTGACCTCGCGCGTCGCCTTCATCAGGTCGGCGGGGTTCTGCCAGACCGTGATCGCATGCAGGTCGACGACGCAATAGATGCAGTCGCTGGTCTCCTGCAGCGCGACGAACTTGCGGATCGCGCCGAGATAATTGCCGAGATGCAGATTGCCGGTCGGCTGGACGCCGGAAAAGACGAGTTGCTTGAACGACACGGGATACCCCTGGCTTGTGGACGGCCGTCTCGCGCGCATGGTCCCGAAACATTGCAGGCTTTTCGGAAGCGACCAGCCGTCTTGATGTGACGGAGGCGAGAGTCCTTTCGGACGGGCGCGCTTATGGCGGAAGCCGGGACGAACGGCAAGGGGCGACCTCGCAGGCGGTTCCCCCGGACCGCAACGGTGCGGTACTGATCAGCGTCGATCGCTGTCGGAAGGCTGGGTGGCGCGAGGCTGCTTGCGGCCATGCCGCTCGCGGAACCGATCAATTGCCGCGCGCGCCGCCGCCACCGAGTCCGGTTTCACGTCGGCGAAAGTTGACGGCGCGGTGTCGTCGCGGTCCGAATAGGGCTGGAAGCTGTCGTAGATTTCGAGCGAACCCATGGCATCCTCCCTTGGCGGCAGAAAGAAATGCGCGAAGCCGCCTCCGGGTTCCAGCGGCGGTCGATTTTGTTGCGACAGCTTTGCGCGGTGGCGCGCCGCATGCGAAAGCATCGGAACATGAACGAGAATGCACCGGCCCACGATCGCAAGCGATCCTATCTGATCGCCCAGACGGAGATCGCCGCGCGGCCGCTTGCGCCGGCGCTCTATCTGGTGGCGACGCCCATCGGCAATCTCGCCGACATCACGCTGCGCGCGCTGGAGACGCTGGCCGCCGCCGATGTGCTCGCCTGCGAGGACACGCGCGTCACCCGCGTGCTGCTGACACGCTACGGCATCTCGGCGCGGCCCTACGCCTATCATGAACACAATGCGGCGGAGGTGGGCCCGCGCCTGATCGCGGCGCTCGACGCGGGCCGGTCCGTCGCGCTCGTCTCCGACGCCGGCACCCCGCTGGTTTCCGATCCGGGCTACCGTCTGGTCGGCGAGGCAATCGCCGCCGGACACCGCGTGGTGCCTGTGCCAGGCGCCTCGGCGCCGCTGGCAGCCTTGACGGCCAGCGGGCTGCCCACCGACGCCTTTCTCTTCGCTGGCTTCCTGCCGCAGAAGGACGGCCAGCGCCGCACGCGGCTGGAGGCGCTGAAGGCCATCCAAACAACGCTGCTCTTCTTCGAATCGCCCAACCGCTTGGCGGACTCGCTTGTCGCGATGCGCGACGTGCTGGGTAAGGACCGCCCGGCAGCGGTGGGGCGCGAACTCACCAAGGCTTTCGAGGAGATGCGGCGCGGCACGCTGGAAGAACTGGCGGCCCACTATGCCGATGCCGACACGCCGAAGGGCGAGATTGTCGTCTGCGTCGGCCCGCCGGCCGAGGAGAAGGTGCTCGATGCCGGCGACGTCGATCGCCTGCTGCTGGCGCTCGCAGCCGAGATGCCGGCGTCGGGCGCGGCGGCGGAGGCTGCCCGCATGACCGGGCTGAAGAAGCCCGATCTCTATCGCCGTCTGCTTGAACTGAGGCAGGACGAGCGTGGCTGACCGGCGGCGCGCCTACCGGCGAGGCCACCGCAGCGAGTGGCTGGCGTCGCTGGCGCTGCTGCTGAAAGGTTTTCGCACGGTGGCGCGGCGCTATCGCACGCCGTCGGGCGAGATCGACCTGATCGCGCGGCGCGGTGACCTTGTGCTGATCGTCGAGGTGAAGGCGCGGCCGACTCTGATCGAGGCGATGGATGCCATAGGCAGGTTGTCAGAACGGCGCATCGAGGCGGCGGCCGATCTGTGGCTCTCGCGCCAGCGTGACTCCGCCAAGCTGTCGCTGCGCTTCGACATGGTGGCCGTGCTGCCCCGCCGCTGGCCGATCCACGTCGAAAATATCTTCCAGGGCGGCCGCTAGCAACGCAAAGGTTTGCGCTTGTAAGCGATGTGGCAGGCACTAGTCTTCCCTTGCGTAACATTTGTCGCAGGAGGGAAGTCATGTGCCATCATTGCGTGATCGAGAACGTCAAGTCGAACATGTTGAGCCGCCGCAGCTTCTTCACCGGAAGCGTGGCTGCAGCCGGCGCTGCAGCGCTGGCAGCGACAGCCGTCGCACCCGCGCCGGCGCGGGCCCAGGACGGTCCCAAGACTTCCGACCTGACGCATGAGCTGTGGGATACATTCCCGACCTATTTCGGCGGGCAGCAGCTCTTCTATGACAAGAAATTCTCGTTCGAGAAGGACACGTTCAACCTCTACGAACTTCGCCTTTCCGAGCACACCGGCACACATATCGACGCGCCGCTGCACTTCTCCGCCGACGGCAAGTCGGTCGCCGAACTCGCCATCGAGGACCTGATCGCGCCGCTGGTGGTGATCGACATCAAGGCGAAGGCCGCGAGCGACCCCGATGCGCAGGTGACGCCCGACGATATCAAGACGTGGATCGCCGCCAATGGCGAGCTGCCGGAAGGTGCTGTCGTTGCCATGAACTCCGGCTGGGACAAACATGTCGCCACCGACAAGTTCAGGAATGTCGGCGAGGACAAGGCGATGCATTTCCCCGGCTTCCACGTCGAGGCGGTACAGCTCCTGCTGGAAGGATCGACCAAGGCGATCGCCGTCGACACGCTGTCGCTCGACTTCGGCAAGTCGCCCGACTTCATCGTGCACAACACCTGGCTGCCCGCCGGCCGCTACGGCATCGAAGGCATCGCCAATCTGGATGCGGTGCCTGCGACCGGCGCGACCATCATCGTCGGTGCGCCGAAGATCCGGGGCGGGACCGGTGGGCCCGCACGCATTTTCGCGCTCAGCTGAGCGCGGCTGCCCGGCCGCTACAGGAGTCGGTCGGGCGACAGGTCCGCTCCGATATGCCGGGCGGAGCGGTCAATTCTGGCCATGCCGGCTCATGCCGACGTGGACAGATCCGCGTCGCGCTCCGACAGGCCAAAGAAAACTTCCCATCATTCCAGAGACTTGGACGAGCGCCGCTCCTTTGCTGGCGCGGATTTGTCCACGCCTGTGAGGCAGCCCTGACACTGCCCCCGATCTCAATGCATTGAGCCGGGTCTGAAATGCAATCTTAAGGTGTATTTCCTCATTTAAGTGTATCTTAAAGTTGTATATGATCCAGGTGCAGACAACCTGAACGGGAGGTTTGGAATGTACGGGGTAAGCAAGGGTAAGTTGACGATCGATGGCACAGAAGTCGACTTCGTGAAGTCGCCGAACGTCGGCGGAAAGATGAAGCCGCAGTTCCTCGTGATCCATTTCACGGCGAGTGGTCCGGGCTCGGACATCGCGGCATATTTCTCAAAGTCCGTGGCGAAAG
>JBFXFO010000042.1:0-25559 GCA_050178915.1 Rhizobiaceae bacterium
GGCGCCGACGGACTGGCGTCGGCGCGCCGCGCGCTGACCGTCATCGACTGCTCGACCTCGGATCCGTCCTCGACCATCCGCCTTGCCGCCGATCTTGCCGCGCGCGGCATCACGCTTGTCGATGCGCCGCTCTCGCGTACGCCGAAGGAGGCCGCCGCCGGCACGCTCGACGTCATGTGCGGCGGCGATGCCGAGACCTTCGCCCGGATACGGCCATTGCTGGAGACCTTCGCCGGCAAGATCGTTCATACCGGCCCTGTGGGCAGCGGCCACACCATGAAACTGCTCAACAATTTCGTCTCGCTCGGCTACGCCGCGCTGTACTCCGAGGCGCTGATGCTGGGCGCCAAGGCCGGGCTGACGCCGCAGGTCTTCGACAGCGTCATTCGCGGCGGCCGCATGGACAATCTCTTCTATCAGACCTTTTTCCGCTGGGTTCTCGAGCGCGATCCCGACGCGCACCGCTTTGCCATCCGCAACGGCCTCAAGGACCTGACCTACCTCTCCGGTTTCGCCAACGCCGCCGGGGTCGCAAACCCGCTCGGCGCAGCCGTGCGCAACGCCTTTGCCACCGCCGTCGGCACGGGCGCCGGCGACCGTTTCGTGCCAATGCTCTCCGACGTGGTCGCCGACCTGAACGGGCTCTCGATCGAGAAATTGGTGAAAGGGGATTGATCTTGTCGGCATTAGAGCCCATATGGGCTATTGTTGATATTTCGGCCGATCGATCAGGCCTCGCGGTTTCACGCGTTCGCTAAGTCCGTCCCAAAATCTCGATATGCCCAACCGGCCCTCGGGTCGGGACTGTCTGCGAACGTGAAAGGAAAACGACAATGGCAACTGGTACCGTAAAGTGGTTCAAC
This sequence comes from Rhizobiaceae bacterium, assembly GCA_050178915.1. Lineage (GTDB taxonomy): Bacteria > Pseudomonadota > Alphaproteobacteria > Rhizobiales > Rhizobiaceae > JBFXAF01. The sequence goes on from JBFXFO010000042.1 coordinate 864, forward strand.
GCCACCAAGGGCTTCGGCTTCATTCAGCCGGACGCCGGCGGCGCCGACATCTTCGTTCATATCTCCGCCGTCGAGCGTGCAGGTATGACCTCGCTCAACGAGGGCCAGAAGATCAACTTCGAGATCGAGCAGGATCGCCGTACCGGCCGGTCCTCGGCTGGATCTCTCAGCAAGGCGGGCTGACGGCGCAGCGGCGAGAGCCGCGCGCCCGCGACGAGCCACGGATGTACTGGCAGTCGCGTGTGAAAGCGCCACCGGACCGGAAGACCGAAAGCCCGGCAGCATATTGTCTGCGGGCGGTCTGAAGGACGAGGTGTCGGAACGTCTTCGGGCGGGGCAATTGCCCCGCCTTTTCATTTGCAGCGGGGCGTTTGCTCAGCCGAACAGCGGCACGACATTGTCGCGGCTGTTGCGCAGCGGCTCGACCGCCAGCGGATTTAGCGAAAGCATGCTGCCGGCGAGCGCCGGCCGCGCCAGGTGCATGCCCTGGAAACACGCCGAGCCGGCGTCGACCGTGGCAGCGAAATCCCCCGGGACCTCGATGCCGGTGGCGAGCACGGCAATGCCGCGCTCGGCCAGCGCCAGATGCATGGAGAGCAGCAGGCGGCGGATCGAAGCGTCGCCGGCGAGCACGCGCAGGCGAGCGGCGTCGAGCCGCAGGAAGTCTGGCGACAGCGCAGAGAGCAGATCGGGAGCCGGAAACAGCGGTCCCTCGCCTTCCAGGCAAAGCCGCATGCCGGACGAGCGGATCGTCTCGGCAACACCGGCGAGTTCCGCCGGCAACCGCGCCGCATGACCGCGCAGCACGAAGATTGCGGCATCGGCAGACTGGCCGGCTTCGGCCAGCCGCACCGACAATTCCTCGACCTCCTCCGGCAAGGCCGCCACGTCGGCGCTGTCGAGGTCGAGACCGACAAAAACATCGAGCCCGCCGCTGCTGGCGTTCTCCAGATTGCCGACGCCCAGCATGCGGCCCAGCCGGCCCAGAAAGGCCCGGTCGCTCGGCAGCACCGATGCGGCGAACAGGTTCGGAGGAACGACACTGCCTTCCAGCAGCGGCAGCGTGCGGCCCTCAACGGCGAAAGCCGTCAGGACGTCGCCATGCAGGCGAAACACCGGCTGGAACACCGTCTTCAGCCGGAAGCGGCCCCACAGCCCGGTTTCCACGCCGGTCTCGTCGACCAGGATATTGCCGCCGATGAAGCTCACGCGCGCCGACGCCCGAAGGTGCGTGCCGCCGGCCGCGCCGCATGCCGCGCTGCCGGAGCCTGTTCGTCGGCCGCCGGCTGCGGCTCGGCCCGGCTGGGCTCGGCGCCCTGCTCCACGACGAACTCGGCGAAGTTGGCCGGCACCAGTTGCGGCCGCGCCAGCACGTAGCCCTGCACCATCGAGGCGCCGGAACGCTCTGCCAGTTCGAGCTGCCATCCTTCCTCGATGCCCTCGAAAAGCGATACGATGCCCTGGTCGGAGAAGGTGCCGACCATGGCCGAGAGCAGCGCGAAGCCTGGCCCGCTTTCCATCAGCCGGGTGATCCAGTGGGCGTCGAACTTCACGATGTCCGGCCTCAGGCCATTGATGCGCTGCATGTCGGATTCGTCAGCGCCATAATCGTCGACCGCGATGCGGAAGCCGTGATGCTTCAGCGCCTCGACGAAACTCGCCAGCGCCTCTTCGGAAGACGACTTCTTTTCGGTGACCTCGCAGACGACGCGGCTGGGATCGATCCCTGCCTCGTGCAGCACGAGGCGCATGTCGCGCAACGCGCTGTCGGCAACCGACGGCTCGACGAACACCGACGGGTCGAAGTTGACGAAGATGGAGGTATGGATCGGCAGGCACGCGCCGGCATTGAGCAGATGCAGCGTGCGCGACAGCGTCTCGACATGCAGCCGGTCGCCCGGCGGCACCAGGCTGAAGAACTGCCCCGGCGACACCCCTTCGCCGTCCCGGAAAGGACGGATCAGCCCCTCGAAAGCGACGAGGTCCAGCTTGCCCCCGCGAAACGCAAAAATCGGCTGGAAGGCGGAGCGCAGGGAATAGTTTCCCCACACCCCGACAGAGGTTCCGTCGCTCTGCCGAACGATATGTGCGAGCCCGACGCTGCGCGACACGGGTCGTCTTCTCCGCTGGATTTCCCCGCTGGCCACCCTGCCATGTCAGTGCTTTATCCTGCCTTAACGGCAATCCGCGGCGTTTCGGTGCCCGCTTTGCGCTTGCGATTCCGCGCGCGATTCGACATGAAGGCGCGCCCCGCCGAAGGGGGCGCGGCTATTTTTTCCCGGAGACGAGCCATGGCATTCCTTGCCGACAGCCTTGCACGCGTGAAGCCTTCTGCGACCATCGCGGTCACCCAGAAAGCGCGGGAGCTGAAGGCGAAAGGCCGGGACGTCATCGGACTCGGCGCCGGCGAGCCGGATTTCGATACGCCGGACAATGTGAAGAACGCAGCGATCGAGGCCATCCGCCGCGGCGAGACCAAGTACCCGCCGGTGTCGGGCATCGTGCCGCTGCGCGAGGCGATCGCCGCCAAGTTCAAGCGCGAGAACAACCTCGACTACAAGCCGGAGCAGACCATCGTCGGCACCGGCGGCAAGCAGATCCTGTTCAACGCCTTCATGGCGACGCTGAACCCCGGCGACGAGGTGATCATCCCGCGTCCCTACTGGGTCAGCTACCCGGAGATGGTGGCGATCTGCGGCGGCACCTCGGTGTTCGCCGAGACGTCGATCGCCAATGGCTTCAAGCTGACGGCGGCGGAACTGGAAAAGCGCATCACGCCGAAGACCAAGTGGCTGCTGATGAACTCGCCGTCGAACCCGTCCGGCGCCGCCTACACGGAGGCCGAACTGCGCGCCATCGCCGATGTGCTGCTCAGGCACCCGCATGTCTGGACGCTGACCGACGACATGTATGAGCACCTGACCTATGGCGACTTCGTCTTCAAGACGATCGCCGAGGTGGAGCCGAAGCTCTACGACCGCACGCTCACCATGAACGGCGTGTCGAAGGCCTATGCCATGACCGGCTGGCGCATCGGCTACGCCGCCGGCCCGGTAGCGCTGATCAAGGCCATGGACATGATCCAGGGCCAGCAGACGTCCGGTGCCTGCACGATCGCGCAGTGGGCTTCGGTGGAGGCGCTCAACGGCCCGCAGGACTTCGTGCGCAGGAACAAGGCGATCTTCCAGGGCCGCCGCGACCTCGTCGTGTCGATGCTCAACCAGGCGAAGGGCATTTCCTGCCCCTCGCCGGAAGGCGCGTTCTACGTCTACCCATCCTGCGAAGGAACGATCGGCCGCAAGGCGAAGTCGGGCAAGGTGATCGCCAGCGACGAGGATTTCGTGTCGGAACTGCTGGAGCAGGAAGGCGTCGCGGTCGTGCACGGCTCGGCCTTCGGTCTCGGCCCCAACTTCCGCATCTCCTACGCAACGGCGGAGAGCGTGCTGGAAGAGGCCTGCGCGCGCATCCAGCGCTTTACCGCCAGCCTCACCTGAGCGACCCGGAACAAAAAAGCCCCCGCATGACGCCATGCGGGGGCTTTCGTTTGTCCGGGCGTCGCCCGAGCGGCCTTTACGCGGCGCCGGAGACCTTCGACTTCTCGAAGCGCTTGCGCTCGTGCGGGTCGAGATAGAGCTTGCGCAGGCGGATGGTCTTCGGCGTCACCTCGACCAGCTCGTCATCCTGGATCCAGGCGAGCGCGCGCTCCAGCGTCATGCGCACCGGTGGCGTCAGGCGCACCGCCTCATCCTTGCCGGCGGCGCGGATGTTGGTGAGCTTCTTGCCTTTCAGCACGTTCACTTCCAGGTCGTTGTCCCTGGAGTGGATGCCGATGATCATGCCCTGGTAGACCTTGACGCCCGGGTCGATGACCATCGGACCGCGCTCTTCCAGGTTCCACATGGCATAGGCGACGGCCTCGCCCTGCTCGTTCGAGATCAGCACGCCATTGGTGCGACCGGGCAGTTCGCCCTTGTAGGGCTCGTAGGCATGGAACAGGCGATTCATCACCGCCGTGCCGCGCGTGTCGGTCAGAAGCTCCGACTGGTAGCCGATGAGACCGCGGGTCGGCGCATGGAAGACGAGGCGCTGGCGGTTGCCGCCAGAGGGACGCAGCTCGACCATGTCGGCCTTGCGCTCGCTCATCTTCTGCACGACCACGCCGGCGTGCTCCTCGTCGACGTCGATGACGACCTCCTCGATCGGCTCGAGCAGCTGGCCATCCTCGCGCTTCTGCATCACCACGCGCGGACGCGACACGGCGATTTCGAAGCCTTCGCGGCGCATCGTCTCGATCAGCACCGCGAGCTGCAATTCACCGCGGCCCGACACGAAGAACGAATCCTTGTCGGCCGATTCCTCGATCTTCAGCGCGACGTTGCCCTCGGCCTCCTTGAGCAGGCGGTCGCGGATGACGCGGCTGGTGACCTTGTCGCCCTCGGTGCCGGCAAGCGGCGAGTCGTTGACGAGGAAGGACATGGTGACGGTCGGCGGGTCGATCGGCTGCGCCTTCAGCGGCTCAGTCACCGAAGGATCGCAGAACGTGTCGGCGACAGTGCCCTTCTGCAGGCCGGCGATGGCGACGATGTCGCCTGCCTGCGCCTCGTCGATCGGCTGCCGCTCCAGACCGCGGAAGGCAAGGATCTTGGTGACGCGGCCGCTCTCCAGCAGCGAGCCATCATGGTGCAGCACCCGCACAGCCTGGTTCGGCTTCAGCGAGCCGGAGTGGATGCGGCCGGTGATGATGCGGCCGAGGAAGGGGTTCGCCTCCAGGATGGTGCCGATCATGCTGAACGGGCCGGGATGCACGGTCGGCTCCGGCACGTGCTTGAGCACGAGGTCGAACAGCGGCGCGAGACCCTGGTCCTTCGGGCCCTCAGGCTTTTCCGACACCCAGCCGTCGCGGCCCGAACCGTAGAGGATCGGGAAATCGAGCTGCTCGTCGGTCGCGTCGAGCGCCGCGAACAGGTCGAACACCTCGTTCACCACCTCGATGTGGCGAGCGTCCGGACGGTCGATCTTGTTGATGACGACGATGGGCTTCAGGCCGACCTTCAGCGCCTTGCCGACCACGAACTTGGTCTGCGGCATCGGGCCTTCGGCGGCGTCGACCAGAACGATGGCCGAATCGACCATCGAAAGGATGCGCTCCACCTCGCCGCCGAAATCGGCGTGGCCGGGCGTATCCACGATGTTGATGCGCGTGTCCTTCCAGTCGACCGAGGTCGCCTTGGCGAGGATGGTGATGCCGCGCTCCTTTTCGAGGTCGTTGGAATCCATCGCGCGTTCGGCGACGCGCTGGTTCTCGCGGAACGAGCCGGACTGCTTGAGGAGCGCGTCGACGAGCGTGGTCTTGCCATGGTCGACATGCGCGATGATCGCGATGTTGCGCAGTTTCATGATGTCTCTTCAGGATTTTGGTGCAACCCGCAGACGGGGTCGCGCTTCGTTGGCGCGGCTCATACAGGCTTTTTCGCATTTGCGAAAGGGTGCGTGCTTTCACGCCTCCTTAACCAGTTCGGGCGCCAAGATCGGCAACCTGCCCTTGGTTCGATTCGTGAACCTGGGCCATTCTCGCGCGTTAAGGCATGATGAAGACCACCACCGCCCTTCGCCTGATTGCCGTCGCGGGCCTTCTCGGGGCCTCGTTGCTGACGCCCGTCGCGGCGCGCACGCCATCCTTCGAACCTGCCCAGATCGCCGCGACGCCGGCCGAGGAAATGTTCGAAGACGCCGCCTTCGGCGTCGATCCGATGGTGACCGGGCCGGTGAGCGAGGAATTCAGCCGCAAGCAGGCCGAACTGGGCTGTGCCAAGGCCGTCTGGCCGAACATCCCGGCCGACTGCTACCCTCGCTAGCAGTACTGCTCTATCCCCATAAACTGCTCGTCCGAGTACCGCGCGCCATGGGCAAATCCCGCTGGCAGCACGTGTTCGATCTCCGCCAGGTCTGACGTTGTCAGCCTGATCTCCGCGCCGGCCGCGCACTGCTTCAGGTGCGATGCGAAACGCGTGCCGGGGATTGGCACGACGTGCTCGCCACGGCTGAGCAGCCAGGCGATCGCCAGTGCCGCCGGCTCGTGTCCCATGCGGCGCGCCAGGGCGTGGAAACGCGCCACGATGGCGCTGTTGCGCGGCAGGTTCTCGGCATTGAAGCGCGGGGTCGAGAGGCGGAAGTCGCGCGGCCCGAAAGTCTCCGGCTGCGGGATGCTCTCGCCGAACATGCCACGCGCCAGCGGCGAGAACGCCACCAGCGTGGTGCCGAGGCGGCGGCAGGCGTCGACCATTCCAAGTTCGACCTGACGCGTCCACAGCGAGAACTCGCTCTGCACGGCCGCCACCGGATGCACCGCCGCCGCGCGCTCGAGCGACGACGGTGCGATCTCGGAAAAGCCGATCGCGCCGATCTTTCCTTCCTGCTTGAAGCGCAGCAGCGTTTCCACCACGTCCTCGATCGGCCGCGCCTGCTCACGCCGGTGGATGTAATAGAGCGCCACATGCTCGACGCCGAGCCGGCGCAGCGAGCCTTCGAGTTCGCTGCGCAGGTGCTCCGGCGAATTGACGAAGTGACGCGGCGGGCCATGCACGATGCCGCCCTTGGTGGCGATGGTGAAACGGTTCGGATGCTCCTTGATGAACGCGCCGATGATCTCTTCCGAGCGCCCCGCGCCGTAGACGTTGGCGGTGTCCAGATGCGTCACGCCAAGCTCGAGCGCCGCCGCCATCGCGGCGTGGCAGTCCTCGACCTTCGCCTCGCCGTAGGCATGGCCGAAGCTCCAGCAGCCGAGACCGACTGCGCCGATCAAGGGGCCACCCTTGCCGATGGTGCGCTGCTGCATGCCTGCCTCCGTCTGTGGGCGGGAGGCTTAGCAGCGCCGGCGCAGGATCGGAAAGGCCAGAAGCGGCAGGCGGTTGGCTTAGCCTGTTGCGGGCGCCGGCCTGGTTGGTTCCGGGCCCGCCGCGATCATCGTTTCCGGCGCCTCGGGCACGACGGCCGGCACGGGTTCCGCTGCCGTCTCGTGCACCCATTCGCGCCAGATCGCCACGATCAGCGCCATCAGCACCGGCCCGACGAAGAGGCCGACAAGCCCCATCGTCTTCACGCCTCCGATCAGGCCGAAGAAGGTCGGCAGGAAAGGCAGCTTGATCGGGCCTCCGACGAGCTTCGGCCGGATGGTCTTGTCGACCACGAAGAGCTCGACCGTGCCCCAGATGAACAGCGCCAGGCCTGAGATCAGCGAGCCGCTGGCTGCGAGGTAGATCGAGGCGAGCGTCATCGACAGCGGCGCGCCACCGGGGATGAGTGCGAGGAAGCCGGTGATCAGGCCAAAGGTGACGGGGGATGGCAGCCCGGCCAGCCAGTAGGCGACGCCGAGCACGATGCCTTCACCGATGGCGATGAGCGTCTGGCCGGTGACGGTGGCGCTGATCGTCGCCGGCACCACGCGCGAGATGCGCTCCCAGCGGGTCGGGAAAATGCGTTCCCCGATGGTGTCGAGCTGGGCGACGAACGATTCTCCGTCGCGGTAGGCGAAGAACAGCGCGATCAGCATGAACACCAGCGCCAGGATGAAATTGAACGCGCTGCCGCCGAAGGCGACGATGGCCCGGTAGATGCCGCCGATGTTGTCGCCGCTGATCAGCTGCACCAGCTGCCCGATGGCGCCCGGATGGCCGATGTACTGCGCCCACAGCGCGTCCAGCCGCTCGCCCACCAGCGGAAGCGAGACGATCCATTCGGGCGTCGGCGCGCCGTTGCGATTGGCTTCGATCGCCCAGCCGATCCATATCTGGATCTCGTGCACGGCATAGGCGCCGGCGATGGCGATGGGCACCACGAGGAAGGCGACCACGGCAAAGGTTGCCAGCGATGCCGCGACCGTGCGGTTGAAGTTCACCCGCCGCAGCAGGCGCCGATAGAGCGGCCAGCTGGCAAAGGCGACGATCAGCGCCGCCAGCACCGGCACGAGGAAGCCGTGGAAGAAATAGATGCCGGCGGCGGCGATCAGCACCAGCAGCCAGCGCGCCATTGTCAGCGGCGCGACGAGCGCAATGCGCGAAGACGCCGGGCCAAACAGGCGCGGTTCATCCGTTGTATTTCTGCGTGCGGGGGCCGTTGGACGGCCCGTGTCGGTGTTGTTCATGAAATTTCCGGCAGGCCGTGCAGATGGCTGGATGCCATTTTGACGGTTTGAGCGCGTGGTGCAACCAGCCTTGTGTCGCGCCGGATTGCGGCCCTATCGGGACGGCTGTTCTTCAGCAAGCTCGCACCTCCCCGGGCCCAACAGAGGCTGGAGCCCCGGCCAACCTTTACGCCTGCTTTAGGTATTGATCGTCGGAGACCTTTTCCAGCCAGTCGGCGGAGACACCGTCCAGCGCCTCCTGCAGGGCGATGTGGCTCATCGCCACGTCCGCAGCGGCGCCGTGCCAGTGCTTCTCGCCCGGTTCGAACCAGACCGTATCGCCGGCGCGAATTGTCTGGATCGGCCCGCCCCACACCTGCGCCAGCCCGGCGCCTGCCGTGACGACCAGCGTCTGCCCGAGCGGATGCGTGTGCCAGGCTGTGCGCGCGCCCGGCTCGAAGCTCACCAGCACGGCGCGCAGCCGCGCCGGCGCCGGCGCCTCGATCATCGGCGTCATCAGCACCCGCCCGGTGAAATAGGCGTCCGGAGCGGTTTTGGTCGGGGTGCTGCCGCAGGCAACGATCTTCATGGCTCTCCGTTTCCTGATCAGGCGGGCAGCCGGATGATGGCGCGCAGGCCGCCGAGCGGCGAATCGTCCAGCATCACGTCCCCTCCATGCGTGCGGGCGATGTCGCGCGCGATCGCAAGGCCGAGACCGGTGCCCCCTTCGTCCTGGTTGCGCGCCGGATCGAGCCGCACGAACGGCTTGAACACCTCCTCGCGCTTCTCCGGCGGAACCCCTGGACCGTCGTCGTCGACCGTGATCATCAGCGAGCCGCGGCTGTGAACAGCCGTCACTTGCACATTCTTCCTCGAATAGCGGAAGGCGTTGCCGACGATGTTGCCGAGCAGGCGCGAGAAGGCGCTTGGCCGCACATGCACCTCCGGCCTGCCGGCGATCGACGTGGTGATCTTGCGCTTGCGCAGCTTTGCTTCGTCGGTCAGTCGCGCGAATGCCGCTGTCAGGTCGAAACCGCCGGCATCCTCGCTCGCCGCGCCGCGCGCAAAGGCGAGGTAGCCTTCCAGCATCGACTGCATGTCGTTGACGTCGGCGGTCAGCGCTTCCGTGTCGACACGCTTGCCCGCCAGCGCGAGCTGCAGGCGGAAACGCGTGAGGATGGTGCGCAGATCGTGGCTCACGCCCGTCAGCATCGCCGTGCGCTGCTCGATCTGGCGCTCGATGCGCTCGCGCATCAGGATGAAGGCATTGCCGGCGCGCCGCACCTCTTCCGCGCCATGCGGCCGGAAGTTCTCCGGCATCGGGCGGCCCTTTCCGAAGCTTTCGGCCGCCGCAGCGAGTTGCAGGATCGGGCGGATCTGGTTGCGCAGGAACGGGATGGCGATGAGCAGGAGCACCACGGATGTGCCGACCATCCAGAGCAGGAAGATCAGCGTGTTCGACGCATAGGCCGCCGAGCGCCGCGCAAACACGCGCAAAACCTTGTCCTCGAGCTGGACGCGGATCTCGATGATCGCCGAATTGCCGACCGTATCCAGCCAGAACGGCCGGTTGATCTGCCGGGTGATCTCTTCCGACAGCGTCTGGTCGAGCAGCGAGAAGAACGGCTTCGGCCCCGGCGCCGGCAGCGGGTCGGGCGGCAGCACGTCGATGCGCAGCGCCAGCCTGTCCTGCGCCACGCGGATCAGATTGGCATAGTCGCCGTCGAGCGGAAACGTCTCGACGATGTCGATCACCGCTGCGATGTCGCGCACCACCGCCTGCGAGAGGCGCTGCGTCACCGTCTGCCAGTGCCGCTCCATGAACACGAACGCCACCACCGACTGCAGCAGGATCATCGGCGCGATGACGATGATGAGCGAGCGCGCATAGAGCCGCTTCGGCATCCAGCGCGAGGCCATCCGCCCAAGACGTTCCCATTGCCGTGCAAAGCCTTGCCAGGAACGCGTGAGCGCTCCTCCCTGCCCTGGCTCTCCGGTTGTCTCGCTGCTTGCCATCGCCTGTCCGCCCGCAACCGGGCACTGCCATTACGGCCGGAAGATAGTCGCCGGAGCGCGCCAAGGCAAAAGCCCGGGCGCGCGGGCGCCACGCTGCTTCACAGCGCCGCCGGCCAGCAGGGCGATGTCCGGTAGTCGTCCGGCTCCGTCGGCTTGCACTCCGCCGGCAGATTGGCCTCGGTCTCGGCGACCAGTTGAGAAAGCGTCGGGAGCTTGAGCACGCGCTGGATGCCACGCGCGCCGGACGCCACCGCGCCATCTGCGGAGAACGTGACACCGAACCATTTGTAGTCGCTCCCGAGATCGATCCAGCGCTGTTGCGCCTTCGCCGATTGCAGGAAGCCCCGCGTGTCGCCTGCGCCGAGGCTCTCGATCATGAGCAGGCGCGACAGATCGGGCCCTGGCTCGGCATGGAAGACCGGGTTGTCGCCCTCGTAGATGCTCTCCGGCTGCCATGCTCCGGCGGCGTCGCGGCGCCACAGGGTCACGACATATTGCGCATCCGTCGTCACCAGTTCGTCACTGCTCGTCCCGAAGAAGGCAGAGCTGAAATTGCCGCCCGGCGCAGCGACGGTCGCGCTCTCGAGCGTGCCGCCCGCCCGCGCCTTGCGCAGGTCGTGGATCCGGATCGGATCGCCATATTGCTGGCTGCCCACCATGTAGCGGCCATCGCGCGAGAACTGCATGCAGCCGGTCTCCTGCGGCAGCCTGAACGTGACCGGCCCGCCGTCGCCGCCACTGATCGTGAAGAACCGGCCGCCCTCTTCCGCGAACAGTCCGGCATAGTCGATGCTGTCGCCATCGGCGGTCGTCAGCGTCAGCGTCAGGTAGGGGTCGAAGAAGGCAAAGCCGGTGCAGCTTCCCGGATTGAGCGGCGTAAGCCGCTCGCGGCCTTCGACCACCGCCGCCTGGCGGGGATCGTCGAGCGCGGCGCGCGGTGAACGGTCGAGGTCGCTCGCCACCACGCGCTGCGCCCAGTCCTGCTGCATCGCCAGCCGGCCACCGGCGAGGAAATGCGCCGGACCCGGCGGCCCGGGATAGCTGCGCACCTCGTTCAGCTGGTAGTCGTTGAAGAGGATCAACTCGCGGTTCACGATGGCGCCGAACTCGCTGCGCCCGGCATCGTAGCCAAGCCACGAGAAGTTGGCGCGGGACGGCCGCCGGCCGAAGCCCTGCAGCAGCGTCTCGATGTTGGTGCTCGTCCCGTCCGCCGCCAGGATCGTGTCGCCCCGCACCACGCCGCCGGAGGTCGACTGGACGTTGGTGTAGAGGAAGCGGTCCGAACCGATCGGGACGCAGTGATGCTCGCCGGTCGGAGCGCCGAGCGCGGCGAAGGCGGCGTCCGTCGCCACCGCCGGATCGACGCCGCCGTCGATGGCGCAGGTGCGGTAGACCAGCGCACGAAATTCGTCTTCGCTCACCGCGACCGCCTCCGGCGCAATCGTCGCGCCCTTGCGCGCCAGCCGGGCGAAGGCAGTGCGTTCCGGATACATGCCGGCGCCGTCGAGCACGATCTCGGAGCCGTCGGCGGCGATCAGGTAGATGAGGCCGATGCGCAGCTCCATCGTCAGGGCGGCGCCATTGTTGGTGTCGAGAATGCGCCCGACCGTCTGCGTCCGCATCGGCCCGATCTCGTAGAAGTCGTTGCGGGTGATGACGCCGTTGGCGTGCACCGTCACCTCCGGCTCGCGCGGCGTGTCGAACACATGCTCGCCGGCCGGCGGCATGGTACCGGCAAAGCGCACTGCCCCGGTCAACGCGTCGATGCGCTCCACCTCGCCGCCGCGGTGGCTGATCACCACTTCGGTTGCATCGGCGCCGTGCAGGAAGCCGAGCGCGATGATGGGCGACGCGGCTGCGTCCGCGAAAATCTCGCGCGGCGCGCCCTCGCCGTCGAAGCGCAGCACGGCGTTGCGCGCCGGGTCCACGAAGTAGAGCGCATCGGGTCCGTCGAAGGCGGTTGCCCCGGCCGGCAGCGCGTGCCGCCGGTTGCCGGCGAACTCCTGGTTCACGCGGTGCAGCGCGATCAGCATCTCGTCGCTGGCGCTGGTGTCGTCGAACGCCTTTGCGGCTTCGAGCAGCAGCACGGCAGGCGCGTCCGACTGGCCTTGGTCGAGCAGCGAGGCGGCCACGTTGACGGCGAGCCGCGCCGCGCCGTCGGTCGCCTCGACCGTCTTGGCGGAGGCGAGCTGTGCCTGCTGGAACGCGTAGACGCTCAAACCGATTGCGAGGATTGCCGCCGCGACCGAGCCGATGACCGTGTAGCGCAGCCGGCTGCGCTGTCCGCGCCGGCTGGCGAGGATCAGCTCCAGCACGTCGGACGGCGGCGCCGGCGCGTCCTTCGGTGTCTTCAGCGACCACGCTTCCGCTTCCGTCAGCGCCCGGCCGCGCAGGAGCAGCGCCGAGTCGCGCCCCTTGGCTTCCCACTCGCGCGCGTCGTCGGAAAGGCTGGTCGCCTTCTTCAGCCAGGCGCGATCGGTGTTCAGCGCCTTGACCAGGGCGGCCTCGTGCGCGGCCGGTTCGTAGGCGCCTTCCGCCGGCAGCAGATGGATGCGGCCGAGCGCCTCCGGCAGATTGGCCGCGTCGACATCGCGCACGCGCACCGGCACCAGCCGCTTCGACAGGCGACCGACCTCGCCGAGTTCCCAGTTGACCCATTTCGACTTCACCGAGTCGGGCGAAACCAGCCATACGACCGTATCGGAGCTGGCGATGAAGCTCGCGAGTTCCTTCTGCCACTCCTCGCCATAGGGGAGATCGCGGCGGTCGATGGTGACGGCAAAGCCGTTGCGCTCGAGATCGGCGACCATGGCGTCGGCAGCGGCCATGTCGCGACGCGAATAGGAGATGAAGACCTTCAGTGCATCCGGACGCGCAACGTCCGCGCCGGATGTCACGCGATCCGTCTTCGCGTCCCGCATTTCGCCCGCTGCCACCATGCCCCTCCGATCGCGGCGCGACCTTACAAAGCGGCCGTCGCCGCTTCAATCGCGGCAACGGAGCGTCCGGGTGCTACTCCACGCTCAGGCGGTAGCCGATGCCGCGGACGGTCTGCAGCCAGACCGGATTGGACGGATCGCGCTCGATCTTGCGGCGCAGCCGGTTGATCTGCACGTCGATGGTGCGCTCGCCGACTTCGGCGTCGGAGCCGACGAGTTCGTGCCGCGGAATGGTCTCGCCCGCACGCGCGGCGAAGATCGCCAGAATCTCCTGCTCGCGGTCGGTCAGCTTCAGCGCCTCGCCGCCGCGTTTCAGCTCGCGCCGCGCGATCTGGAAGGTGTAGGGCCCGAACACGATCTGCTCGAGCTTCGGCGTCGCCGGCGGCCCACCGCGGCGCAGAATCGAGTTGATGCGCAAGATCAGTTCGCGCGGATCGAACGGTTTGGGGAGATAGTCGTCGGCGCCGGCTTCGAGGCCGGCGATGCGGCTGTCCGTCTCCGACAGCGCCGTCAGCATCAGGATCGGGACGTCCTTCTCGGTGCGCAGCGAGCGCGTCAGGTCGACGCCGTTCTCGCCCGGCATCATCACGTCAAGCACGAGCAGGTCGAAGTCGAGGCCGGCAAGCTTGCGCCGCGCCTCGGCTGCGGTCCCCGCAACGGTGACGCGAAAACCGTTCTCCGCCAGATATTGCTTGAGCAGGTTGCGGATGCGCGTGTCGTCATCCACCACGAGCAGATGCGGGGCGTCGTCGCCAGGCACCATCTGCGGCTCGCTGCTGTCAGCTTCGTTCTGCATGTCGACCTCTGCGCCTGCGCTCGCGTCCGATCCGTCCGTGGCCCTCAGGCCTTGTCGATCTGGCTGCGCAGTTCCGGATTTACCATGGCTTTCAGGAAACGCTCCACCGCGTCCCTGCCCCCGTCGCCCGTATCGTCCAATGCCCCGGTGATGCGGCGCGACTGTGGCCGCGCCAGGTCGAGCGCCAGCCCCCTGCCCTTCGCCGTCGGATAGAGCTCGCGCTGGCGCCGGTCGCGCGGGCCCTGCACCTGTACGATGTGGCCGGCGTCGATCAGCTGCTTGAGCACGCGCGCCAGGCTCTGCTTGGTGATCTGCAGCACCTCGAGCAGCTCGGCCACGGTGAGCCCGGGCCGGCGGTTCACGAAGTGGAGGACGCGATGGTGGGCGCGCCCGAAGCCATACTCTTCAAGGATCTGGTCAGGGTCGGAAGTGAAGTCGCGATAGGCGAAGAACAGCATCTCGATGAGCGTGAAGTCGATGCCTTCCTCGAGCGTGAGCACCGACGTGATGGGCTGCGGCTGACTCTTGCGTTCTGGCATCACGACTCCGGTTCGCCAAAAATACGTCAGCCTTATTGACATATTTTCCGGCGCTTGATAATTTTAGCCAAGCTTTTCGCCGCAACGCGAACGAAAAGGCAAGGCAGGGGCGGGTTTTCCGAAATTTTCCTCGGCATTTGCGTTGGCTCACGCAGCGGCATAGCTTTCAGGTCAAACACAACGACGTCCCGCGGGAGGTTAGCATGGCATCCGTTCCTTTCGACCAGCTCGAAGGCCACATCTGGATGAACGGCGAGTTCGTCAAATGGGCGGACGCGAAGGTTCACGTACTCACGCACGGACTGCACTATGCCAGCGCCGTGTTCGAGGGCGAGCGTGCCTATGGCGGCGAGATCTTCAAGCTGAACGAGCACACCGAGCGCCTGCATGAGTCGGCGCGGCTGCTCGGCTTCACCATCCCGTACAGCGTTGAGGTCATCAACGACGCCTGCAACACGCTCCTGAAGATGCAGGGCTTCAGCGACGCCTACATCCGCCCCATCGCCTGGCGCGGCTCCGAGCAGATGGGCGTGTCGGCGCAGGCCAACCGCATCAACTGCGCCGTCGCGATCTGGCAGTGGCCGAGCTATTTCGACCCGGCGCAGAAGCTGAAGGGCATCCGCCTCGACATGGCCGAGTGGCGCCGCCCCGATCCGAAGACGGCACCGTCGCGCGCCAAGGCCGCCGGCCTCTACATGATCTGCACGCTGTCCAAGCATGCGGCCGAGGCCAAGGGCTATTCCGACGCGATGATGCTCGACTGGCGCGGCCAGGTGGCCGAGGCCACCGGCGCCAACATCTTCTTCATCAAGGAAGGCAAGATCCATACGCCGAAGGCGGACTGCTTCCTCAATGGCATCACCCGCCAGACCACGATCGAGCTGGCGAAGCGTCGCGGCATCGAGGTGATCGAGCGCGCCATCATGCCGGAGGAACTGAACGGCATGGAGGAGTGCTTCCTGACCGGCAGCGCGGCGGAAGTGACGCCGGTGTCCGAGATCGGCACCTACACATTCAAGCCGGGCAAGCTGTCCGAGATGCTGATGAACGACTATTCGGCGGAAGTGCAGCCGAAGCGCATCGCGGCCGAATAGCTTCTTTCGCCGGCCAAGCTTTCTGGGGGCGGTCCTGCGGGCCGCCCCTTTCACATTTGACTTTGCTCTAATGTGGAGTCTCACTGGCACCCGGCGGTTCGGCGGAATGGGGTCGACCGCCTTAAAACGAGGAGGGAATTGTCGATGGAAGCCATCTGGCCAATCATCATCCAGGCCGTGACCGGGATCATCGGCGGCGAAGCGATCGGCACAGCCGTGTCGCGCTCGCTGCCGCACATCATGAAGATCATCGCCGGCGGTATCGGCGGCGTCGCGGGCGGCCAGATTCTCGGCGCGCTTGTCACCGGTGATGCCGCTGCTGGCGCCGGCATCGGTGGAGCGCTGGCGAACTGGCTGCCTAACATCGTCGGCGGCGCCGGCGGCGGCGCCATCCTGACGGCCATCGCGGGCGCCGTGATGGGCGGTCGCAGGGCCTGATCGGCCATTCGCGCCGGGGCTGCTCCCGCGGGAGCGCCCCGGCGCTGAGCGCCCTCAGCGGTCGCGCCGAACAGCTTCGCGCAACAGTTCCGGCCTGATGTTGCTGCCGGTGACGATCGCCGCGACGCTGCGTCCCCGGAATGTCTCCGCGTTGCGCATGATGGCAGCGACGCCGACCGCCGCCGAAGGCTCGGCCATGATGCCAGCCTTCAGAAGCAGCGCCACGCCGTCGATGATGGCGTCCTCTTCGACCTCGATGACAGCGTCGACCACCGCCCTGATCTCGCCCAGCGCCGATGGGACCGGCCGCTGGATCGCCAGCCCGTCGGCGATCGTCTCGCAGGCGATGCGCACCGACTGGCCCTGCTCCAGCGAAACACGCATCGCCGGCGCGCCCGCTGCCGTGACGCCGATGATGCGTGTCGTCGGCGACATCGCACGGATCCACGAGCCGACGCCCGAAATCAGCGCGCCGTCGCCGATCTGCACCACCGCGATCTCCGGCTGCGGAAATGCTTCCAGCAGTTCCATCGCCAGCGTGCCGGCGCCGGCCGCGATCTCCGGATGCGCCCCGTCCTCGACCAGCAGCGCGCCGATTGCTTCCGCGTGGCGGCGGGCTTCGGCCTTGCTGTCGACGCCGTCGGCGACCAGCCGCACTTCGGCGCCCAGCTTGCGCATGGCGTCGATCTTGAGCGGGTTGTCGTTGACGCCGGAGAAGATCGTGCACGTCACGCCGCGGCGGGTTGCGGCGTAAGCCAGCCCCTGTCCGAAATTGCCGCTCGACGTCGCCACCACGTGTCGCGGCGCCGGCGACAGCGAGTCCATCAGTGCTTCCGTGCCGCGCCCCTTGAACGACCTGATCGGATTGAGCGTCTCGACCTTCAGCGCCAGCGAGCAGCCGAGCGCTTCCCCAAGCGCTGTCGGTCGCAGCAGCGGAGAGTTGAGGAAGGCGGGATCGATGCGGCCACGAACGCGTCGAATAAGGTCGATGTCGATGCTCATGCGGCTGCTCTAGCACGATGCCGTGTGCGCGGTCATTGCCGCTGGACCACCGCGCCCTTAGGCACTATGCCTCGCCTCACGCGAGCGAGGTGTTGCCATGGGTCAGCTGAATGCCGGGATCATCCCCGTCACTGCCTTCGAGCAGAACTGCACGATCCTCTTCGACACCGACGACAGGACCGGCGTGGTGGTCGATCCGGGCGGCGACGTGCCGGCCATTCTCGACGTGCTCGACCGCAACAGGATTGTGCCGTCCGCCATCTGGATCACGCACGGCCACATCGACCATGCCGGCGGCGCGATGGAATTGAAGGAAGCGCTGGGGCTGGAGATTGTCGGACCGCACATCGCCGACAAGCCGCTGCTCGCCAATCTGGAGAAGCAGGCCGAACGCTTCGGCGTCGTCGGCTCGGTGCGCAACTGCATCCCCGACCGCTACCTCGAAGAGGGCGACGTCGTCTCCTTCGGCAGCCACGTCTTCTCCGTGCTGCACTGCCCCGGTCACGCGCCGGGCCATGTCGTCTATTTCAACGCCGTCGCCAAGTTCGCGCATGTCGGCGACGTGCTGTTCGCCGGCTCGGTCGGCCGCACGGACCTGCCCGGCGGCGACCACGACACGCTGATCGCCTCGATCAAGGACAAGCTGCTGCCGCTCGGCGACGAGATCGGCTTCATCTGCGGCCACGGCCCCGGCTCGAATTTCGGCCAGGAGCGCCGCACCAACCCGTTCCTGCGCTGACCGCCGAAAGAAAACCGGGACCCGCAGGTCCCGGCTTGTTCTTGCACTGGCTGGCGAGGGTTACTCGGCCGAGCACGAAAACTTCTTGACGCCGCGCGCCTTGCCCCAGCGATAATTGTCTTCGCAGTATTTGTAGAAGCTGCGATCGTTGACGTCCCAGGTCGACGGACGCGTCGGCTTGCGGAAGTAGCCGTCATCCTCCTCGGCCGTGAAGTCCATCATCGCCAGCTCGGCGGAGGTCGCCTTCGGCGCCGGCGGGAAGTAGCCCAGCGCGTCTTCGACCGAGCGGTCGTTCTCCGGATCGCGGTCGAGCAGGCCACGCGGCTCCGGCGTGCTGATGGCGGCCACGATGATGGCGCCGACCGCGAGGCCGAGGATGCCGGCGGCGATCACGTCGTCGCTGTTGTCGGAGTGGCGGGCGACTTCATGGTTGCGGTCAAAGCGGCCGCCGGCATTCGCGGCGGGGATGGCGGTGATCGCCATCGCTGCGACGGTACAGCTCAGGACAGTCTTCTTCAGGAAGCGGTTCATCGAGATTCTCCTTCGCGCCGGACAGCAAGGATTTGGCCCGGCGTTGGGTCGAAGGATTAGGATTTCCGCGCTGAATGGTGCCTGAATGCAATGTGGCGCGATCACGGCGCCACGGCGGAAAAAGCTCGGCACCGGCCGACCGGGCGGCATCTGGCCATCGCGGCCTGGTACGGGAACAGTCGCAGGGCCGGATGCCCTGCGTTGGGAACGGATGGCTGCGCTCAGCCGACCTTGAGGTTGACTGCCTTCGGCCCCTTGCCGCGCTTGTCCGGCTCGGTGTCGAACGTCACCTTCTGCCCGTCATTGAGGCCGGGAAGTCCGGAGGCCTGCACGGCCGAGATGTGAACGAAGACGTCTTTCTGCCCATCGTCCGGCGTGATGAAGCCGAAACCCTTGGCATGGTTGAAGAACTTGACGGTGCCGGTCTGCGGCATTGGGAAGCTCCTGTTTGATCCCCTGCTGGTCTTGCCACGCGAGACTTTTGTCTTTCGCGCGGGCTCGATTGCTCCCAGCTTGGAGAAGAAACAGTTCCGCCGCGTCGGTTGGTGAGCGAAGCCTCCCCCGTCGCAGTCTCCGGGCGCCTTTCCGCATCATTGCCCGGGACAGTCCATTCCGGTCTCCGGGCCGGCAACGCCCGAACATAGATTTTGTGGTCCATTTTGGGCCAGCGAGCAAGAGAAACTTTGCAATGGCTCATTGACCGCGATGTTGAAATCGAGGTTGAGCCGACTCATCTTGCCCCGTTGCACCACGACAGCTTGGTGCAAAAGGAAACGGCGCGGCAGATGCCGCGCCGTTTCCTTGGCATTGCAGAGGCTTTATCAGCCGGCGCGCAGGTTGACCGCCTTCGGGCCCTTGCCCATGCGGTCCGGCTCAACGTCGAACGAGACCTTCTGGCCGTCGACGAGGGTGCGCAGGCCGGACTTCTCGACGGCCGAGATGTGCACGAAGACGTCCTTCGCGCCGCCATCCGGCGTGATGAAGCCGAAGCCCTTGGTGGTGTTGAAAAACTTGACCGTACCGGTCTGGCTCATTGGGTAACTCCTTCACCCGTTTCGTCTTGCCTTTCCGGTCGCAGCGCCGGAAGGCCTTGTTTGCTTGGCAGTTTGCGGTCGCGCGAAAACCCCCCGCCAAAGTGGGGTGATCAGAGATTCACAATGTCGGGGAAAGGTCGTCCAAAACGTTCCAGCCACCGGGTAGCAAATGCCCGAACCCGATTGTTGTGGCACAAAAGCGGCGGCGTATCAAGCAAGCGTGATCAGAGACATTGGCAGCGCCAACCGGCAAAGCCGAATGAAATCATGACACTGCCGGCAGGGCGCATGGCGGCATCGCTCAAATGGAGGCCGGAACGCCGCCCAGCACCCGCTCGACGCGGGTCTCGGCCTTGCGCTTCAGCCCCGGCTCGAGCTGCCCCAGGGGCACCAACCGCTCGCGCCCGGCCTCCTTCATGCGCATGTACGGCACCATGCGATAGGCTGCGACCTGCCCGCGCGTTTCATCTTCCGTGCTGATGTCGGCCACGAAAAGCGCACTGATGCGTCCCGGCCAGGTCTGCCGTGCCCAGGCCGTGCCAAGGAAGTCGCCCAGGCTGTAGGCCACCACCGTGTCTGCCAGCGTCTCCACCGGCTGGATGACATGCGCATGGCCGCCGACGATCAGTCCGGCGCCGCGGCTCGCGAACTGGCGCGCCATCCAGCGCGTCTCGCGCCGCGGCATGTGGCGGAACTCCCAGTCCCAGTGCGGCAGCGCGCAGACAAGATCGGCATTGACGCGGCTCACCGCGCGCCAGCCGCCGGCCGCCATCTCGCGCAGCAGCGCAACGCGGCCGGCGAACTGCTTCGCCGATGCATTGTGCCAGAGCGTGCCGGCGACGAAGCCGATCGTCAGCCCGTCGAGCGAAACCATCGTCGCCGAGCCGCGCGCTGTCACGCCAGTCACGCCAATGCCGAGCCCGTCGAGCGCATCAAGTGTTTCCTCGAACCCGGCGACGCCCTGGTCGAGCACGTGGTTGTTGGCGAGCGACAGGATCAGCGCCTCGCGTTCGATACCGGCAGCGGCCAGTGCGTCGGCGAGGAACTCCCGCGTCATTGCATGGTGCGTGCCGAGCCGGCTGCCGAGGCCGGTGCGCTTCACCACCGGGCTTTCGCAATTGCCGATGACGAGATCGGCCGACGCGAAGAGTGCGGTCAACGATGGATCGAGCACCGGCGCCGAGCGGTTGGCTACCGCCGACAGGTCGCCGAAAAACACCAGCCGCGCCGTCTTCGGCATCGGATCGATCAGTTGCGCCGCCGGCGGCGCGAAGCCGGTGCGGTTGCCGCTCACCTTCGGGCTGATCAGGCGCGGCAGCCACGCCATGCGGTACGCGATCGGGAAATTGGCCATGCCACCTTGTAGAGGCATCGGGGGCCGCACGTCATCCCCTTGAGTAACGGCTCTTGCGCAGCGCACCGGTCCATGGCTCCATGACCGCATGAAGCTGACCGCCGCGACGCTTGCCATGCTGCTTGCCGCCTCTCCGGCCCTTGCCGCGTGGGAGAAGGCGGAGGGTGGCTCGATGGTCAAACCGACGCAGACCAACAGCAACATCGAGGCGCTGTTCGTGCACTGTCTCGAGGGTCCGGCGATCGACCTCTACGCCACGGACAACGCACCGGTGCTGCCTGCCGAAGGCGGTGGCGACGCCGACTATTTCTACAAGCCCGGCGTGATCCGCGCCGATGTCGACGGCAAGCAGTTCCCGCTGGTCGCGGCCGGCTCGGATATCGCGGTGGTGCTGTTCTCCGAAGGCACGGCGGAGGAAAGCTACCTGGCCCCGATCGATTTCGCGCTGATCGATGCCATGTTCGCCGGCAGGACACTGACCATCGCGCTCGACATCACGCCTGCCAACGGCAAGGACGGCTCGCCCTTCGAAACCTTCGCGAGCTTCGACCTGACCGGCGCCGGCCCGCTGATCAATGACGCCATCGCTCCCTGCAGCTGAGCGGGCCGCTCCCGGCATAGGGTCCGCCCCGGAAATGCTGCAAAGCCGGACGAGCGTCTGCACAGTCGCATCGGGAGGCTCACCATGAAGCGTTTGATTTCCGCGTCGGCGTTTGTCCTGTCCGCCGCCGCGTTGGCGCACGCCGACGTGCCGGGCGCGGCGCGTGCGCTCTTCGACGCGACCACAACGACAGATCGCGACAAGGCGCTGGCCGAACTCGACGCGGCGCGCGCCGCCGATCCCCTCGCCTCCTATTCGGCCGGCGCCGGGCACTTCTTCCTGGCGCTGGAAGGGCTGGCGCAGGATTTGCACCGGCACGGCTTCGAGACGCCGCAGTCGCTGATGCTGCCGCTGATGCGCATGCCCATTCCGCCGAACGCGTCGCCCGAACCGCTGACCTACGAGCAGTTCCGCGCCATGCTGTCGGATTTCCGCGACCGCCTCGACGATGCGTCGGAGCGGCTGGCTTCGGTGCCGCAGGGCGCCGACATCGGCATCGACGTCGATCTGACGCGCGCCGGCATCGACATGGACGGCAACGGTGCGATCGACAGGGCGACGGAAAGCCTCGCCGGCATCATGGCGGCGATCGGCGGCGGCGGACTGCCGACTCCGGACGAGGCAACGCAGCCTCTCACCTTCCGCTTCGACCGCGCTGACGGCTACTGGCTCGATGGTTATGCGCACGTGCTGATGGCGCAGGCCGATTTCTGGCTGGCGCACGACTTCCGACAGGCCTTCGAACAGTCCTTCCACGCGCTCTTCCCGCGCGCCAGCCTGCCGATGCAGGATGCGCTGGTGCCGCTCGACATGGATGCGGAGGGCAACATCTTCGCCAGCGAATGGCGGCTGGCCGACTTCGTCTCCTTCTTCCACCTGGTCAACTGGCCGGTGGTGGAGCCGGAGCGGCGCAAGCAGGCACGCCAGGATCTGCTGCAGATGATCGCGCTGTCACGGCAGAACTGGCAGGCGATCCTCGCCGAGACCGACAATGATCGCGAATGGCTGCCCGGACCGCAGCAGCCGGGCATGCACGCGCTGACCGGCCTGCAGGTGACGCAGAACGAAGTCGATGCCTGGCATCAGGCACTGGCGATGGCCGAGGACCTGCTCGAAGGCCGCAAGCTGATGCCGCATTTCCGCATCGCGGATCGCGGCATCGACATGAAGAAGTTCTTCGAGGAGCCGACGACCTTCGACCTCGTGCTGTCGATCACCGGTCCGGGTGTCGTGCCCTATCTTCGGCAGGGGCCGATGCTGACCAGCGAGGAATTCTGGGGCATGGCCAACCGCTTCGAGAGCTTCATGGCCTTCGCCATCTGGTTCAATTGAGGCGGGCTCGCCCCGCCTGGGGCGGGCTGGCCCCGCCCTGGGCGGGCTGGCCCGGTAGCGCCCGGCGCTTTCGCGTCAGCGCAGCGCCGATTTCTCCGTCGGGATGAGCTTCAGCGTCCTCGGCGGACCAACGATCATCTGGGATGCCGCCTTGAACGCGGCCTGCCATTCCGGCATTGCGCCGAGCCGCGCGCGAAATGCCTCGAACGCGTCGAGGCCGGCAAAGCGCGTGAACATGGCAAGCGCCGGCGTGCCGTGGACCGGGAGTGCCGGATAGGTGTTCTCCGAGGGCTCGGTGACAAAACGCGCGATCACGTCCGAACCTGCCGCGCGCAGCAACGGCAGCATGTTCTGCGCGTGCCACGCGGCGAAGGCGGCAGCGTCACCCTTCACGCTGACGAGGTTGACCGTGATCAGCCCGGCGGCTGCGTCGCGCGGCGACGGCGCGAACCCGCTGCCAGCATCGACGGGCCTGAGCAGATGCACGTCGTCGAAGGTGATCATCGTCGCGTTGGCGGTTTCGCGATGCGCCAGCCACACCGGCCCGGAGTAGAAGTCGGTCAGCGCCTGCCTGCGCGCCTCCATGTCGAGAAAGCCGCGCAGCCACACGAAGGCGTTGTCGTCGTCGAGATCGCGGAACTGGCCGATGATCGTCATGCCGTCGCGCTCCTGCCCCTCGACCAGATGTGTCTCGAACACGTCGATCAGCTGCTCGCGCATGCCCGGATTGAGCGTGTAGCGGCGCAGTTCGACGATCGGGCTGTATGTGGCAGTCAAGGTGGGCTCTCCGTCTGTCGTGGGATGTCCGTTGTCGTCATCCTCTGTAGCGACCCGCTCCTGACATCCTGCTGTCAGCATCGCATCCCGCGGCGCTGTAGACGAAGGCTTTCCCCTTTCCATCCGCCGCGCGCGGACCCATATTGCGGGCATGGCCAAATCCCCCGAAAAGCCAGCGTCCTCGCCCGCGCCGGCCGCGAGCAATGATGACCGTTCCGGCCCGCGCCGGCGGCGCAGCCCGCTGCTCGACTACGCCGACGCGTCCGAACCGCTGCACCCGCACGGTTTCGAGGAGGCGCCGCAGCCCGGCCTGACGGGCGCACCGCTCTCCGGCTCGGTCTCCGACTGGGCCGAGCAGATCGCGCGCGAAGCCGAGCGCGATGGGCGCTCGATCGAAGTTAGCTCTTCTCCCTCGACCGGGGCGACCAGCAAGTCCGCGAAGCCCTCAAAGAAAATCCCCGAACGCTCGTCGGCCCCGACGCGCAGCGGCCGCGGCACGTCGATGGGCGGCGCGGCATCGCCGAAGGAGCGCGCCGCCGCCGGCCTCAACCCGGTGCCCGGCCTCGACATCAGTCTGGAAGAGGCCGAGTCGCTGCCGAAGGGCGGCGTCACCGCGACGGTCGAGGCGCTGTCGGCGCTGATCGAGAGCGGCAACCCGCTGCACAAGAACGGCCAGCTCTGGACGCCGCACCGCCCTGCCCGTCCGGAGAAATCCGAAGGCGGCATCACCATCCGGATGAAGTCCGAGTTCGAGCCGGCCGGCGACCAGCCGCAGGCGATCGCGGACCTTGTCGAAGGCGTCGACCGCGCCGACCGCACGCAGGTGCTGCTCGGCGTGACCGGCTCCGGCAAGACCTTCACCATGGCGCAGGTCATCCAGAAGACGCAGCGCCCTGCCCTCATCCTGGCGCCGAACAAGACGCTCGCCGCGCAGCTCTATGGCGAATTCAAGCACTTCTTCCCGGACAACGCCGTCGAGTATTTTGTCTCCTACTACGACTACTACCAGCCGGAAGCCTACGTCCCGCGCACCGACACCTTCATCGAGAAGGAATCGTCGATCAACGAGCAGATCGACCGCATGCGCCACTCGGCGACGCGCTCGCTGCTCGAGCGCGACGACGTCATCATCGTCGCGTCCGTCTCGTGCATCTACGGTATCGGCTCGGTCGAGACCTACACGGCAATGACCTTCCAGATGCAGGTCGGCGACCGGCTCGACCAGCGCCAGCTGCTCGCCGACCTCGTGGCGCAGCAGTACAAGCGGCAGGACATCAACTTCGTGCGCGGCTCGTTTCGCGTGCGCGGCGACACAATCGAGATATTCCCTGCCCACCTTGAGGATCGCGCCTGGCGCATCACCATGTTCGGCGACGAGATCGAGA
>JBFXFO010000043.1:0-25142 GCA_050178915.1 Rhizobiaceae bacterium
GCGCGCCGGTCCACAGCATGTGGGAGAGGCCGGTGATGCCCGGATTCTCCGGATGCACGAAGCTGTACTTTTCGTTCAGGCGCTTGCGCACCACCGGGCACCAGGCAACCAGGTCGCCTGCCGTGTGATCTGCCATGTCGCGGAAATTCTTCTGCGGCTCGACGATGGCGTAGAAATTGCCGCCATAGGCGACATCGACGACGATCTCGCCGAGCTGCGGGCACGCGACGGTCAGCCCTTCCGCATAAAGGAACGACGGCACGTTGGTGATGCGCACCTCCTCCACATACTCTCCGACCTGGCGGTATTCGGCCTTCACCAGGCCGGCCGGCGTGTCGAGGTTGAGCTGGCCCGGCACCTTCGGCTTCACCAGCCCGTGCTCGACCGCCATCGTCACCGTTCCGATGGTGCCGTGCCCGCACATCGGCAGGCAGCCGGACGTCTCGATGAACAGGATCGCGACGTCGCAGTCCGGCCGTGTCGGCGGGTAGAGGATCGAGCCCGACATCATGTCGTGGCCGCGCGGCTCGAACATCAGGCCGGTGCGGATCCAGTCGAACTCGGCGAGGAAGTGCGCCCGCCGCTCCATCATGGTGCTGCCGTCGAGCAGCGGTCCGCCGCCGGCGACGAGGCGGACCGGATTGCCGCAGGTGTGGCCGTCGATGCAGTGGAATGAGTGTCGCGCCATGACAGTCCTCGTCAGAAACGCTGCGCCGAGAACGGCGTCAGATCCATCGCCGGGTTTTGCCCCAGAAGGCGGTCGCGGATCAATCGTCCGGTCGCCGCCGCCTGCGTCAGGCCGAGATGGCCGTGGCCGAAGGCGTAGTGGACATGTCCGTGCCGCGCCGGCCCGCCGATGACCGGCATCGAGTCCGGCAGCGACGGCCGGAAACCCATCCACTCGCGCCCGCCCGTTGGGTCGAGGCCGGGCAGGAACTGCGCCGCTTTCGCCAGCATCGCCTTCGAGCGCGCGAAATTGGGCGGGCGGCGGATGCCGCCAAGCTCGACCGCACCGCCGATGCGCAGGCCGGTCGACAGCGGCGTGATGACGAAACCGTGCCCGCCGAAGATCAGCTGCCGTTTCACATCGAAGGCGCCAGCCGGCAGCGTCGTGTTGTAGCCGCGCTCGGTTTCCAGCGGGATCGCGTCGCCGAACCGCCTCGCCAGCAGGTGCGACCAGGCCCCGGCTGCAATCACCAGCTTTGCCGCCCGTAAGGTGCTTCCGTCGGCGAGTGCCAGCGTGACGCCGTCGCTGGAGGCCTCGGCGTTGGTAACCGTGCCCTGCCGGAAGCGGGCGCCATGCCTTTCCGCATGCGCCCACAACGCCTTGCCGAGCAGCTTCGGGTCATCGACCGTCTTCCAGCCGGGCACGAACGTCGCCTTGGTGAAGCGCTGCGCAAGGCCCGGCTGCAAGCCGGCCAGCTCGTCGCGTTCAATATGGCGGTAAGCGATGCCAAAACGGTCGCGCGCCGCCCAGCCGGGGAGCGACGCATTCAGCTCCGCCTGGCTTTCATACAGCTCCAGCGAGCCGTCCTCGCGCAGCATCGGCCGCGTGCCGGAGCGGTCGAGCAGCGCCATCCATTCCGACTCGGCGAGCCGCATCAGCCCGGCCTGCGCCGCCAGGCTGGTCTCGTAGTGGCGCGGCGAACCGGCGCGCCAGAACCGCCACAGCCACGGCAGCAGTGTCGGGAGATACGCCGGCGGAATGGCCAGCGGGCCGAGCGGGTCGGCGAGCCAGCCGGGCAGCTTGCGGATCATGCCCTTGTGGGCCAGCGGCAGCACGTCGGAGAAGGCGAAGGCAGCGGCATTGCCGGAGCTGGTTTCCTCGACGATGCCGGTGCGGTCGACCACCAGCACGTCCTGCCCCGCCTCCGCCAGATAGGCGGCGGTGCAGACGCCGACGATGCCGGCGCCGACGATGACGACCGGGCCGGTCATGATAACCAGACCTTGCGCAGCGCACACCCCTCTGTCCTGACGCCCAGAGGGGGGTGCGAACCCGTCACGTCTCTCACCAGGTGACCTCAGAACGCCGGCAGCTTCGGCCGCGTCTTCAGCGAGTCCTTGATGACCTTCTCGACCGCCTTGCGGCGCGCGCCGGACAGCGGCTGGCGCGGCATGCGCACACGTTCGTTGGAGCCGATCGCGTGCACCTCGGCAAGCTTGATGTTCTGCACGAGATAGGTCGACACATCGAGGTCGAGCAGCGGCCGGAACCAGCGGTAGATCGCAAGCGCCTCGTCGCGCCGGCCCTGCTTCATCAGCTGGTAGATCGCCACCGTCTCGCGCGGGAACGCTGTCACCAGTCCGGCAACCCAGCCGATGGCGCCGACCGACAGCGCCTCGAAGGCGAGATTGTCCACGCCGGTGAACAGGTCGAAGCGGTCGCCGAAGTGGTTGATGATCTCGATCGAGCGACGGATGTCGTCGGAGGATTCCTTCACCGCCACGAAGCGCGCGTCTTTGGCGAGCTCGGCCATGACATCGACGGTTACGTCGACGCGATAGGCGAGGCGGTTCGAGTAGATCATGACCGGCAGGTCGCCGGCCTCGGCAATCGCCTTCATGGTCGCCACGGTTTCTTCCGGGTTGGTGTGATAGATCGGGCTCGGCACCACCATCAACCCGTCGGCGCCGGCCTTTGCGGCCCGCTGCGCCAGGCTGGCGGCGTCGCGGGTCGCGGCCTCGTTGATGGTCAGCAGCACCGGACGCTTCTTGCCGGCCACTTTGCGGGCGGTCTTGAACACAGCAAGCTTCTCGTCGTGCGACAGCATCGGGCCTTCACCCAGCGAGCCACAGACGATCAGCCCGTCGCAACCGGCGTCGATCAGCACGCCGAAGCAGCGCTCCATCTCCGCATGGTCAAGCTTGTCGTCCTCGGTGAATTTCGTCGTGACTGCCGGAAGAACGCCGCTCCACATGATCATCTCTCCTGTGATATGCGCGTGATATATCTGTTGCCCGCGCGCCTGTCAATCGCCGAAGCGATGTGATATATGACGCGCATATCAGGAGCGCCGGATGGCTGCCATTGCAACAGCGAGCGAGGGATTGTTGACGGAAGGCGCGACAGCGCGCGCCTACCGTGTTCTCGAGCGGCTGATCGTGACGCTCGAACTGGCGCCGGCCAGCCTAACCACCGAGGCCATGCTGGTCGAGCGCGTCGCGCTGGGCAGGACGCCGGTGCGTGAGGCGATCCAGCGGCTGGCGTGGGAGGGACTGGTCGAGGTGCGGCCGCGTGCGGGCCTCGCCATCACGCCTCTCCATGCTGCGGACTGGCTGCGCGTCATCGATGCACGGCGCGGGGTCGAGAGCGTTCTGGCGCGCTCGGCAGCCCGCTTCGTGACGCGCGAGGCCGCCGATCGCTTCAGCCAGGCTGCCATCGCCATGCAGAAGGCGGTGATCGCGGGCAACGCCATCACCTTTCTGGAAGCGGACAAGGCTTTCGACGAAGCACTGGCGCTTGCCGCGGACAATGTCTTCGCCGCACGGCTGGCGGCGCCCTTGCAGACACACAGCCGGCGCTTCTGGTTTCGCTACCAGGCCGATTCAGGGCTGGCCGAGGCGGCGGACGGCCACCTCGGGCTGATCCATGCGATCCTTGACGGCAATGAAGACGAGGCAGCCGCTGCCGCCGATCGCCTGATGGCGGTCCTGCGCCGCCGCGCGGAAGCTGCTGCGCGGCCGTGAGCTGGCTGGAAATCAGGCGCCGTGCAGGGCGGCGGTGATGGCCTCGGTCGAATCCCAGCCTTCGCCGGCGGCGAGCACACAGGCGCCGCCATCCGTGCCGCTGACCAGGATCGTCCAAGTACCCTGCTTGGACACGAAGATTTCGACCACCGACTGCGTATCGACCTGCCCGACTGCCGCCGACCGCTCGCCGAACTGGGCGTCGAGCTGCTGGACCAGCGCCTCGCGCTGGTTGCACTGCGCGGGGGCCTGGTTCGGGTCCTGCGCCTGGCTCTGGGCCTGCCCTGTTGCGGCGGCGACTCCGAGACCGGCGGCAATGAGAACGCCTGCGGGAATGAGCGTGAGAAGCTTGCTGCGCATGTCCATCTCCTTCGGTAGGTCGAGCCTTTTTGAGGAGCCCCCACCTCGGTCTTCTGGAATGCCGCGTCGCCGCGGCGATGCGAAAACAAGGCTTCGCGGCCCGCTTCCGTTTCATCACCTTTCGGTAACGGCGCGAAGGAGTGTGTGACGACGACGGGCGGAACCAATTTGCCCGAGGCGTTGCGGCATGCGGGTTCAGCTTGGCTGGCCGCGTCCAGTCCATTGCCATAATAGGAAACGGAAACGGGCGCCCGAGGCGCCCGCTTCACTTCATCCGGGACAGTCCGGCTCAGTTCATCGTCGGGATGACGAACCGGCGCCGTCCTTGATGCCTGCCGCACGCCCGCAGCCGCAGGCGAGGACGTGCAACAAGAAAGACCGTCCGGCTCAGTTCATCGTCGGGATGACGAACTCTGCGCCGTCCTTGATGCCGGACGGCCAGCGCGAGGTGACTGTCTTGGTCTTGGTGTAGAAGCGGAAGGCGTCCGGGCCATGCTGGTTCAGGTCGCCGAAGGATGACGCCTTCCAGCCGCCGAACGTGTAGTAGGCAATCGGAACCGGGATCGGCACGTTGATGCCGACCATGCCGACCTGCACGCGGCTGGCGAAGTCGCGCGCCGCGTCGCCGTCACGCGTGAAGATCGCGACGCCATTGCCCATCTCGTGGTCGTTGGCGAGCTTGATCGCGTCTTCGTAGCCCTTGGCGCGGACAACCGAGAGGACCGGCCCGAAGATCTCTTCCTTGTAGATCTTCATGTCGGTCGTGACATCGTCGAACAGGCAGCCGCCCATGTAGTAGCCGTTCTCGTAGCCCTGCAGCTTGAAGCCGCGGCCATCGACCAGCAGCTTGGCGCCTTCCTTGACGCCGGCATCGACGTAGCCCTTGACGCGCTCCAGCGCCTGGCTGGTGACCAGCGGGCCGTAATCGGCCGACGAATCCGTCGACGGGCCAACCTTCAGGCTTTCGACACGCGGGATGAGCGCGGCGACGAGGCGGTCAGCGGTTTCCTTGCCGACCGGCACGGCCACCGAGACGGCCATGCAGCGCTCGCCGGCCGAGCCGTAGCCGGCGCCGATCAGCGCATCGACCGTCTGGTCCATGTCGGCGTCGGGCATGATGATGGCGTGGTTCTTGGCGCCGCCGAAGCACTGCGCCCGCTTCCCGTTCGCCGTGGCGCGCGAATAGATGTACTGCGCAATCGGCGTCGAGCCGACGAAGCCGACGGCCTTGATGTCCGGATCGTCGAGGATCGCATCGACGACTTCCTTGTCGCCGTTGACGACGTTGAGGATGCCCGCCGGCAGGCCGGCCTCGAGGAACAGTTCGGCAATGCGCATCGGCACCCCCGGATCGCGCTCCGACGGCTTCAGGATGAAGGCGTTGCCGCAGGCGATCGCCGGCGCGATCTTCCACAGCGGGATCATGGCAGGGAAGTTGAACGGCGTGATGCCGGCGACGACGCCGAGCGGCTGGCGCATGGAATAGACGTCGATGCCGGGGCCGGCGCCGTCGGTGTACTCGCCCTTCATCATGTGCGGCGCGCCGATGCAGACCTCGACCACTTCGAGGCCGCGCTGCAGGTCGCCCTTGGCGTCGGCGATGGTCTTGCCGTGCTCGCGCGCCAGCAGCTCGGCCAGCGCGTCGTTCTCGCGCGCGGCGAGTTCGAGGAACTTCATCAGCACGCGCACGCGGCGCTGCGGGTTGGTGGCGGCCCAGGCCGGCTGCGCCGCCTTGGCGTTCTCGACCGCGGCGCGCAGCTCCGCCGTGCTGGCCAGCGCTACCGTGCCGCGCACGGTGCCGTCCATCGGCTGGAAGACGTCGCTCTTGCGCCCGCTGGTGCCGGCGACACGCTTGCCGCCGATGAAATGACCGTAGTCGATCATGCTTCACTCCCTCGATTTTTACCGGATCGTCTCATTCTCCGGCTTGCGCAGGTTTTTGGCAACGCGCGGTCGCGCGCCTGCCGTTGTGCGAAAATGATCATTCATTGGCAGGTTGCTTGCGAGTTCTTGCAAAGCTATCGTGCATCCATCAGCAATGCCGAGGGAGGCGGATGCGTTGAACTGGGACGATGTGCGCATCTTCCTCGCCGTTGCGCGAGCCGGCCAGATCCTCGGCGCGGCACGCAGGCTCGACCTCAACCACGCGACCGTGTCGCGGCGCGTCGCAGCGCTCGAGGAAGCGCTGAAGACAAAACTCTTCCGTCGCCTGACCACCGGCAGCGAGCTGACGCCTGCAGGTGAACGCTTCCTCGCCGTGGCCGAGCGCATGGAAGCGGACATGATCGCCGCGCGTGCCGAGATCGCCGGCGAGGGCGAAGATGTCTCCGGGACCGTGCGCATCGGCGCGCCCGACGGCTTCGGCGTCACCTTCCTGGCGCCAAGGCTTGGCGCGCTGACGGCGCAGCACCGTGACCTGAAGGTCCAGCTGGTGCCGGTGCCGCGTTCCTTCTCGCTGTCGCGGCGCGAGGCCGACATCGCCATTACGGTCGAGCGCCCGACCGAGGGACGGCTGGTGGCGCAGAAGCTGGTCGACTACACGCTCGGCCTGTGGGCTTCGACCGGCTATGCCGAGGCGAACAGCCTGCCGGTTTCCGCCGCCGAGCTGTCGCGCCACCGGCTGGTCGGCTACGTGCCCGACCTCGTCATCGCACCGACACTCGACTACGCGTCCGAGTTCGCCGCCGACTGGGACGCCAGCTTCGCCATCTCATCCGCGCTCGGCCAGACCGAGGCGGTGCGTTCCGGCGCCGGCATCGGCATCCTGCACAATTTCATCGCGCGCCGCACGCCCGATCTCGTGCCGGTCAAGGCGATGCCGCCGATCCGCCGTTCCTACTGGCTGGTCTATCATGAGAGCGTGAGGCCGCTGCGCCGCATCCAGGCCGTGGCGAGCTTCATCGCCGACGCAGTGGAGAAGGAGCGCGCCAGCTTCACGTGAAGCTGCGCCCGCCTCACCCGACCGCAGGCAGCTCCGGCGCCGTCAGCCCGTCGAAGGGATTGCGCCACGCTTCGATGCGCTCAAGCTGCGCGTACCAGCGCGAAACCTCCGGATAACGCTCCAGCGGCAGCTGCGCCAGGTCGTTGAAGGGCAGGAAGGTCGCCATGCGGAAATCGGCATAGGAGATCGTGTCGCCGACCAGCCATTCCCGCCCGGCCAGCACGCTTTCGAGCAGCGCCGCGCTCGCCGCGAAGAAGTCGAGGCCTTCCTCGACCAGCCGCGCG
This sequence comes from Rhizobiaceae bacterium, assembly GCA_050178915.1. Classification (GTDB taxonomy): domain Bacteria; phylum Pseudomonadota; class Alphaproteobacteria; order Rhizobiales; family Rhizobiaceae; genus JBFXAF01. The sequence goes on from JBFXFO010000043.1 coordinate 7,276, forward strand.
TCGATCGGCCCGATGCGGTAGCGCTGCTTGGTGCCGCGCTCGAAATGGACGATGTCGCAGGCGCGGACGAAGTTTTCCTTGCCCCAGCTGATCCAGCGGACCATGTCGGGCTCGTCGTCGCCGCTGCGCCAGAAATCGGAGCCGGCGCGCCGCGACAGGAAGCAGGCGATGGCGTCGGCTTCCCACAGCGCCCGCCCGGACCATTCGAGGATCGGCAGCCTGAGCGTCGGGTTGAGATGGCGGAAGCGGTCGCCCTGCCCCCGCGCCAGCGGCGCGGCGAACTCGAACGCCACGTCGATGCCGATATGGCGCGCCGCCGCGACAGCCAGGCGTGGGTTCGGATTGCGACTGAAATAGAGCTTCAAGCTACGCTCCATTTGTCCCACCGCGGGCGCCGATCAGAACGGGAAAGCCGACCGGATGGTGGAGCTGAGGGGGATCGAACCCCTGACCTCATCATTGCGAACGATGCGCTCTCCCAGCTGAGCTACAGCCCCGTCCGTCGGATGCGGCGCATTTACGGTTTGCCGCGCTGACCTGTCAAGCGAACGCGGGGCAAGCGAAAGCGGAGGCAAGCGAGCGCGGGTGCAGGGCTTGCCGCCCGGAAGGCCAGTGGCTACATGTCGCCGGACCTGCGGAGACTGATGAATGCTGGCCCTGATCGACACGATCCTCCTGGCGCTGAACATCTACTGGTGGATCCTGATCGCGGCGGCGGTTTTTTCGTGGCTCTACGCCTTCAACGTCGTCAATCCGCGCAACCAGTTCGTCGGCATGATCGGCAATTTCCTCTACCGCGTCACCGAGCCGGTGCTGCGGCCGATCCGCCGCATCCTGCCCGACCTCGGCGGCGTCGATCTCTCGCCGATCGTCGTTCTCTTGCTGATCTTCTTCGTGCAGCGCCTGCTGATCAATCTGGCCGTCTCCATCGCCTCGCAGGGCTGACGCGCTCGGCGACGGGTAAACTCCACCCGGAAAAAGTCCGGCCGCGCGCCGCGCGCATCGGTCCGTGGCTGCGCTAGGATCGTCGCGGGCTTCCGGCTATCCTTGCCGGGACACTGGGGGATCGGGACATGCGCAAATTCGTCATGACGGCCGCGCTGCTGGCGCTCGCCATGCCGGCCTCGGCCGGGGAAATCCGCAGCGAATACACGGACATCGACCTCGAAAGGGGCTGCTCGACGTTCGAAGCCTCCGCCGAGGATGAACCCGGCGGCTTCGCCAACCTCGTCTGCAACGGATGGCGCGGCTACCCGGTCCTGATCTACCAGGGCGACCTGCGCGAATCTGTCGTCTACGGCTTCCCGCCAGCCGGCGACCACGCGTGGGAATCCTTCTCGCCGTTCAACGCCACGGGCCCCAGGATCGAGTGGCGCATCGAGAAGAGCGGCGACAAGGAAATCCCCTTCGCCACCATCCACCGCTGGAACGTCAGCAATCCGGAAGATTCGGAGAAGAGCGTCGAGGTGCTGGTGGTCGAGAAGGTCGGCCTGATCGGCGAGCAGCAATCCTGCGCCGTCGGTCTGGTGATGGCGACCGGCAACGCGAAGGCCAACGAGCAGGCCCGGCAGCTTGCCGACAAGCAGGCACGCACCGCCTCCTGCAGCGACGCGCCGACGGTCATCGGCAAGGGTATGCCGGACTTTTCACGCGCCGAGTAACGGGTCGGCGCGCAGCCGTCCCAGCGACGGCCTGAGGTGGGCGAGGCTTACTTCTTCGCCCGCTCGATCGCCTCGACGATCATCTGACGGGCGCGGGCGGCGTCGTGCCAGCCGCGCACCTTGACCCACTTGCCGCGCTCCAGATCCTTGTAGTGCTCGAAGAAGTGCTGGACCTGGTTGATGGTGATCTCGGGCAGGTCGGTGTGCTCGTGCACATTGGCGTAGCGCAGCGTGATGTGCGGCGAAGGCACCGCGATCACCTTCTCGTCCTCGCCGGCATTGTCCTCCATCACCAGCACGCCGATCGGCCGCACATTGATGTAGCAGCCCGGAACCAGCGCGCGCGTGTTGCAGATCAGCACGTCGATCGGATCGCCGTCGCCCGAGAGCGTATGCGGGATGAAGCCGTAATTGCCCGGATAGCGCATGGGCGTGTGCAGGAAGCGGTCGACGAACAGCGTGCCCGCGTCCTTGTCCATCTCGTATTTGATGGGCTCGCCGCCGACCGGCACTTCGATGATGACGTTGACGTCGTCCGGCGGATTGTTGCCGATGCTGATGGCGTCGATGCGCATGAGGCGACTCCGTTGCTGTTTGCGACACCCGATAAGCCCTCACGCTGCACTGCACAATGGCCGCGGCGCAGTCACGGCAAAGAGACAGTCACCGGCGGCGCGGTCAGTCGGGACAGCGGCCGTAGATGTCGGGCGCCATGCCGTTCAGCGCCGGGGCGATGACGAGGATGTCGGACGACGGTCGGTAGACAGTGGCGATGCCATTCTGCTGGCGTGCCATGTTGACCCGCGCGGCGAGCTCGACCTTGTCTTCCGTGCCGTTGGGGAACAGCCGCGCGAAGAATGCCGAAATGTCGGCGCTGTAGCTGAAGCTGTTGCCGCCGAGCGTGTTGTAGGTGGTGTCCACCTTGACCGTGCCATCCTTGCCGACAGCGACAAGCGTGACCACGAAGGTGAAATCCGAGACCCGCCTGGTTTCCACGAAGACACGCTCGCATGCCTTTGCGATCAGGCCCGGGCCGTTGGCGCCGAGCCGGGAGAGTTCAGTCCACTTGCCGTCGATGCCGGCCAGCAGCCGTTGCGGCTCCTTGCCCGGAAAGTCCTGCCGGTCGGCCCAGCCGCCGCCGAAGATGTTCACGGCGGCATCGTATTGCGCGGAGAGATCCTGCGCGCCGGCCATCGTCGGCAGCAGCGCGGCGCAGGCGAAGGCAAGCAGTCCGCGCATGAGGCAGCTCCAGGCGGCTGTTCGGCAATCAGTCCCAGACGAAGGCGATCTTCTTGAGCGCGCGCTGGTCGAAAACCTCGACACCCTCGGCCATGTCGCGCCCGCCGGCGCCGGCATAGAAGGAGAGCGCGTTCTCATTGTCTTCCAGCGCCCAGACGACGAGGCCGCGCAGGCCGCGTTCGGACAGGCGGCGGCGCGCCGCCGCGAAGAGGCGGCTGCCGAGCCCGATGCCCTGGAATTCCGGGCGCAGGTAGAGCTCGTAGATCTCGCCCTGCTGGCGCAGTTCGCGCGCCCGGTTGCGTCCGAGCGTGGCATAGCCGGCGACCTTGCCGCCCACTTCGATGACGATGATGGAGGCGGCGCGGCGCACCGCATTCGCCCACCAGTCGCGGCCGCGGCGGTTGATCATCGAGGTCAGCGCGCGGTGCGGAATGATGCCGGCATAGGCGCCGTGCCAGGCGTCGTGGTGCACGTCGGCGATCGCCGCCGCGTCGCGCGGCTCTGCATTTCGTATGTCGATCGCCAGGGTCTTCATGATCTCTCAACCATATCCCCGCCGCCGGCAGACGCAAGCATCGGAATCGGTCGCCCGACGACAGGACAGCCACTCTCCTGTCAGGCCTCCGGCCAAGCAACTGGAATGGCTGGCACTCTTTTCCTGTTGATGCGCACGGCACGCGCGTTAGGCTGGCGCCATGGCCAGCGACCGCGACGAAAAGAGAGAGACAAGACGCATCCTCGAGCGCGTCGAGCAGCAGACCGGCGGCGATCTGCTGTCGCGCACCGGCAAGCGCCTCGGCGACCACCTTTCGGCAGCCGATTCCGACCCGAAGGACCGCATCGAAGTGCTCGGCGCCCGCATCGGCCGCACGCTCGGCTTCCTCATCACCGTCGCCATCGTGATCTGGCTGGTCTGGTACCTCATGGGCGGCGGGCCGGGTTGAACAGGGCGCTGCTCGCCCCGCCGGTCACCATCGCCGGCGTGGATGGCTGCAAGGCCGGCTGGGTGGCCGTGATCCTCGAACTTGGCGCGGCGCCCCGCGCGCGGGTCTGCCCGGACATGGCCACACTGGTCGCGTCGCTGCCCGATGATGCGACCATCGCCGTGGACATGCCGATCGGCCTGCCGGAGTTCTCGGCGCGCGGCGGACGCGGTCCGGAAGCGCTGGTGCGCAGGCTGCTGGGCGAGCGGCAATCCAGCGTCTTTTCGATCCCGTCGCGGGCGGCGGTCTACGCGCACGATGCGCCCTTCACCACGCTCGACGGCTGGTATGCAGGCCACCGGCAGGCCAGCGCGGTGGCGCGGGCGACCTCTGATCCGCCGCGCGCGGTCTCGATCCAGGCCTTCGGCATCCTCTCGAAGATCCGCGAGATCGACCGGCTGCTCGCCGACCGGCCGGAACTGCGGGCACGACTGCTCGAGTCGCATCCGGAACTCGCCTTCTGGCAGTTGAACGGCCGCCGCCCGATGAACCTGCCCAAGAAGATCAAGGGTCGCGTCAATCCCGCCGGCATGGCCGAGCGCCGCGCGCTGCTGACCGCCTGCGGCTTCGATGCCGGCTTTCTGGAAGCCCCGCCGCGCGGCGCCGCCGCCGACGATTTCCTCGACGCCGCGGCGGTGATGCTGGTGGCATTGCGGCATGCGCGCGGCGAGGCCGTCAGCTTTCCCGACCCGCCGGCCGCCGACGAGCGCGGCATTCCTCTCGCCATCTGGGCCTGAGCCGGCATTTCGGCTCTGCGCGAATCCGGGTTGAAGCCCGCACCGGATTGGCGTTAGTGGGAAGCATGTTGCACCTCCCCGACCACATGCTCGACGGCTACCGCAAGTTCATGGGCGGCCGCTACGTCTCCGAGTCCGACCGCTACCGCACGCTTGGCAAGGACGGGCAGGCGCCGGAAACCATGGTGATCGCCTGCTGCGACTCGCGTGCCGCGCCGGAGACCATCTTCGACGCCGGCCCGGGCGAAATGTTCGTGGTGCGCAACGTCGCCAACCTGGTGCCGCCCTATTCGCCCGACGGCGAGTTCCATTCGACCTCGGCGGCGCTCGAATTCGCCGTGCAGAGCCTCAAGGTGAAGCACATCGTGGTGATGGGCCACGGTCGCTGCGGCGGCATCCGCGCCGCGCTCGACCCGGCGGCCGAGCCGCTGTCGCCTGGCGACTTCATCGGCAAGTGGATGAGCCTCGTGGGGCCCGCAGCCGAGGCCGTCACCGGCAACACCATGATGACCAAGGGCGAGCGGCAGACGGCGCTGGAGCGCATCTCGATCCGCTATTCGCTGCAGAATTTGCGCACCTTTCCCTGCGTCAGGATTCTCGAGGGCAAGGGCCGGCTGACGCTGCACGGCGCCTGGTTCGACATCTCCACCGGTGAATTGTGGGCGATGAACCCGGAGACCGGCGACTTCGAGCGCCCCGGCCTCGACTGAGTTCGGCCCGTGCCGGCCCGGGCTATGCGTCCGGGTTCGGCCCCTGATGCCCCCGCGACAGAGAGTGCCAGCCTAGCCATGCGACAATGGCGATGGCGCCCATGACCGGAATGACGGTCGCCATGCCGATCACCGGTTCGCCGATCAGCGCCGCCGCGGCACCGCCGAGCAGGCCACCGCCCATCTGGAAGAAGCCTTGCAGCGAGGCAGCGGAGCCGGCCATCTGCGGAAATGGCGCCAGCGCGGCGGTCGTCATCGCCGGCAGCACCAGCGCGATGCCGAAGGTGTAGAGCGCCACCGGCCCCATCACGCCGAGAAATGTCGGCTCGAAGATGCGCAGATTGATCGCCATGGCGATGCTGCCCAGCGCGATCATCACCAGCCCGAACGGCACCAGCGTGAACGCGCTGGCGCGGCGCAGCAGCAGCCGCATCACCAGCGAGCCGATAAAATAGCTGCCTGACTGCATCAGCATGCCCATGCCGAACTGCGTCGGCGACAACCCGACGCGGTCCATCAGGATGAACGGCAGGATCGTCGCCTGCGCATAAAGCGCGCCGAGCGAGCCTGCCATAACCAGACTCGTCAGCAGGAAACCGGGATGCGAAAGCAGCGTGCCGTATGACCGCGCCAGCGCGCGCGGCCGGAAGCGCGACAGGTCTCGCACCACCGTTTCTCGCATGCAGAAATGCACGACCAGCACGACCGCGATGCCGAAGATGAGCATCAGCACGAAGATCGAATGCCAGCCGGCGAGCTCCAGCGCCATGCCGCCGATGGTCGGCGCCAGCGCCGGGCCGATGCCGAGGATGAGGCCTATGAAATTCATGATGCGCGCCGCCTGCTCGCTGACAAAGCTGTCGCGCACCAGCGCCCGTGCAATGGCCCAGCCGACGGCGGTGCCGATTCCCTGCACGAAGCGCGCTGCGATCAGCACCTCGATGGTTGGCGCGAACATCGCGACCAGCACGGCGGCGATGTAGATGCCGAGGAAGGCGAAGGTGACCGGCCGCCGCCCAAAGCCGTCGGACAGCGGCCCGCAGATCAGCTGCGCGCAGGCGAAGCCGGCAAAGTAGGAGGACAGCGCCAGCTTCACGGCGGATTCCGTCGTGCCGAAGACATGCACGATTTCCGGCATGGCCGGCGTGAACAGCGACATCGAGATCGGGCCGAGCGCAACCAGCAGCGCGCCGAGCAGGGAGACGCGGCGCTCGCTCATCAGCGGCGCCGTGGTGACGGCCCCCTTCACCGTGGCGGATTGCACGTTCATGCCGCGTCGTCCCGCCGCTGCCCTTCGGAGCGCGCCCGCTGCAGATTGGTGCGCACGCGCTTCAGCATGTCGATGAGGCTCGCCCATTCGGGCGCGTCGAGCCCGGCGGCGGCGTCCTTGCGCAGGCTGGCACCAATCGGCTGCAGCTGCGACAGCAGTTCCGCGCCGGCCTCGGTGAGCGAGACGAGCTTGGCGCGGCGGTCGGCCGGGTCAGCCTGGCGAAGCACCAGACCGCGCGCCTCCAGCCGGTCGAGCGCCCCCGACAGCGTCATCGCCTCGACGCCCATGCGCTCGGCCAGCACGTTCTGGCGTGCGCCATCGGCGCGGCCGACATGCGAGAGCGTGCGGCCGTCGCCCGGCGTCAGGCCGAAGCCCGCCTCGAGCGTGCGGCGGTCGAACTCCTGCCGCGTCAGCCGGGCGACATCGTTGACCAGAAATCCGAAGCTGTCGGGGTCGATGCCGCTCGTCACTAGCCAATCCTGCCCATTTCCAAGCCGCCAGATAGTAAGGTATGCTTACTATCTGGCGGCGACGCAAGTCAACGGCGGCGCGTCGGTTGCGCCCTTTCGGGGGCGGGCCTACATGCATGCCGACACCCTCCTGATTTTCCCGGATGACCCGATGGCCTCGATCGATCTCTCCGCACATCCCCTCACCCGCTGGACCGGGCCGCTCGGCCTGCCCGACTTCACGGCGCTGGACGATGCTGATTTCGCGCCGGTCTACGAAGCGGCGCTCGCCGCGCACCGCGAGGAAGTGGAGGCGATCGCGCACAATCCCGCCGAGCCCACCATCGACAACACGCTCGCCGCGCTGGAGCTGGCCGGCGAGCCGCTGAGCCATGTCTCCTCCATCTTTTGGTGCCGTGCCGGCGCCCACACCAACGATGCCATCCAGGCGGTCGAACGCGACATCTCGCCAAAGCTGTCCCTGCACTTCTCCTGGGTGTCGATGCACCCGCAGCTGTTCGCCCGTATCGACGCGCTCCATGCGCAGCGCGAGACGCTGCAGCTCGACGCCGAAACGCTGCGCGTGCTGGAGCAGAGCTGGAAGGGTTTCGTCCGCTCCGGCGCCCGGCTTGACGCCGCCGGCAAGGAGCGCCTCGCCGCGATCAATGCCGAACTTGCCGCGCTCGGCACCGCCTTCGGCCAGAACGTGCTCGCCGACGAAAAGGAATGGGTGATGTTCCTCGATGCCGGCGATCTCGCCGGCCTGCCTGCCTTTCTCGTCTCCTCGATGGCGCAGGCAGCGGAATCGCGCGGCCAGTCCGGCCGCTATGCCGTGACCCTGTCGCGCTCCATCTACGAGCCCTTCACCACCTTCTCCGAGCGCCGCGACCTGCGCGAGAAGGCGTTCACCGCCTTCATCATGCGTGGCCAGAACGGCGGCGCCAGCGACAACACCGAAGTGGTGCGCAGGACGCTCGAACTGCGCGCCGAGAAGGCGCGCCTGCTCGGCTATGACAGCTATGCGGCGCTGAAGCTCGACGACACCATGGCCAAGACGCCGGAGGCCGTCTTCGGCCTGCTCGACCCGGTCTGGACCAAGGCGCGTGCCCGCGCCGCCGCCGACCAGCAGGAGCTGCAGCGCATCGCCGCCGCTGCTGGCAGCAACGAGCCGCTGGCGGCGTGGGACTGGCGTTTCTATCAGGAGAAGCTGCGCGCCGAGCACTACGATTTCGACGAGGCCGAGCTGAAGCCTTACCTCGAACTCGAGCATGTCATCGAAGCCGCGTTCGATGTCGCCACGCGCCTGTTCGGCATCACTTTCGCCGAGCGCGAGGGCATCGCCGCCTGGCACCCCGATGTGCGCAGCTTCGAGGTGCGCAACGCCGACGGCTCGCTGCGAGGCACCTTCCTGGCCGACTATTTCGCCCGCCCGTCGAAACATTCCGGCGCCTGGATGAGCGCGCTGAAATCCGGCTATCGCCTTGGCAACGGCTCCATGCCGGTGATCTACAACGTCATGAACTTTGCGCGTCCGCCGCAGGGCGAGGCGGCGCTGCTTTCCATGGACGAGGCGCGCACGCTGTTCCACGAATTCGGACACGCGCTGCATGGCATGCTCACCGAAGTGACGTGGCCGTCCATCTCCGGCACCTCGGTCAGTCGCGACTTCGTCGAGCTGCCCTCGCAGCTTTACGAGCACTGGCTCACCGTGCCGCAGGTGCTGGAGAAGCACGCCCGCCACCACGACACCGGCGCCGCGATGCCGAAAACGCTGATCGACAAGATGCTGGCCGCGAAGAATTTCAACGCCGGCTTCTCGACGGTCGAATACACGTCATCGGCGCTGGTCGACATGCGCTACCATTCGCTTGGGCAGGCGCCGGCCGAGCCGCTCGCCTTCGAAGCGGAAACGCTGAAAGACCTGTCGATGCCCCACGCCATCGCCATGCGCCATCGCACCCCGCACTTCCAGCACATCTTCGCCGGCGACGGATACTCAGCCGGCTACTATTCCTACATGTGGTCGGAGGTGCTGGACGCCGACGCCTTCGCCGCCTTCGAGGAGACGGGCGACCATTTCGACCCGGCGCTGGCGGCGCGGCTGAAGCAGCACATCTACGCCGCCGGCGGCTCGCAGGATCCGGAGGCGCTCTACCTCGCCTTCCGCGGCAAAATGCCGAGCCCCGACGCCATGATGGAAAAGCGCGGGCTGGCCTGAACGCTTACCGGCCTGAACTACTCGCCGGCGATCCGGGCGAGCCCGTCCGCCAGCACTGCCGGACGGCCAGCGATCTCGCGCGCCAGCCCCTCCTCGCCAATCGATAGGCCGGCCGTGGCCTCCGCGAAGCCCGGCAGCCACGCCGTGGAGCTGGCCGGCGCCTTGACCACGACGCGCCGCAGCGGCTTGTCGCCGCGCATGAGCAGCACATCGCCGGTCGCCGGTTCGAATGCGGCGCCCTGCGCGTCGAAATCGTACTGCACGTCCTTGATGCGGTCGATCAGCGGCAGGCCGCTCTGTAGGTCCCACAGGCTCACCCAGGACGTATCCTCGTTCGGCCCCTGCCAGAACGAGCTGCGCAGCAACAGCTGCGTTCCGTCCGGCGACAGCTTCACCCAGTCCGTCTTTTCCGGCGTCGAGCCGGCGCCGAAAAACGGCCGCTCGTCGATCGCGGGACCGAGCCTGCGCGTGAAATCCGCCGTCCACGCCTCGGTGCGGAAGTCGGTGGTCGTCAGCGTCACGAAACGCCCGTCGGCGGACGCGCACACCAGCGCGATCGGCGCGGCATAGACCGGCGAGTTGACGGCGCTGCCGGACGCCGGCCGCAGGCTCGCCTGCCTTGCACTGACCAGCGTCACGGAAATGCCCGCCGGCTCCAGCACCGTCTTGCCGGCGTCGAGGTCGGCGCTTGCCAGGCATGATGCCGGCGCGTCGAGGCGCTCCGGCAGCGCCGGCTGGCGCAAGGGCGGTTGCATCAGGTCGAGATAGCGCGGCTCCCCTTCGCCCGGCAGCAGTGCCAGCCCGCGCTGCGTGCGCATGATCCCGACCGCCGCCTCGTCGAAGCGGATGCGGCCGCCCACCGGATGCGACTGGATGCCGATGGTGCTCACCAGCGTGGTGCCGTCTGCCCCCGAGCTCATCAGCCATTCGCCTGCCGGATCGACGGCCGCCGCCGTCACCGCCGCGCGGTGGCTGTTGCGCGCCAGCTCGGTGAAGCCGGTGCCCTGCAACTCGAAGGCTGCGGCGTCGCCGGCGATCGAGCCCGCGACGATGAACACCTTGTCGGGCCTGCCCTCGGCCTTGTGGGTCGCGATCGTCAGCAGCGGAAACGTGACGAACTCCGTCTGCGGCAGCAGCCCGCCGGCGCGGATGTCCGTCTCCAGCTGCGCCATCTCCTGATTGTCGTAGGCGACGACCGTCGACGCGTCGCGCCACCCTTGCACCTCGACCGCCAGGTAGCGCCCGTCCTCGGAGAAGACGCCGCGGGCGCCGCTGACGTAGTGATTGCCGGCATAGGGCGGCGTGACCCAGCCGCTGACCGGCGTGCCGTCGCGCTTCCAGACGCGGAACCGCACCTCCGGATCGCCGGTGGCGGTGAACACGTGGCTGCCGTCGGCGCTGACGGCGATCGATGCCGGCGCCACCTGCTGGCCGTCCATGTCGACCGAGGCGAAGTCGCGCGCGACATCGTCGGGCACGGCTGTCTGCGCCGGCGCCACCAGATGCTCATCCGATCGCTCGCCGGGCACCCAGAACTGCCGCTGCTGCAGCAGCGTCCACAGGCGCACCCCGGCGCGTTCGTCGCCGGCACGCGCCGAGCGCGCGAGGAAGGCCATGCCCTCCGGCGCAGTCTCGTCGCGCTCGACCAGCTGCGTGCCCTGCCGGAAATCCGATGTCGCCAGCACCTCCACTGTCTCCTTGCGGCTGGCCTCTGCCGCGCGCTGCTGCGTGAAGGCGAAGATCGCGAGCGCCACGGAGACCACCGCCACGGCCGACGAACCTGCGATCCAGCCGCGCTGCCGGCGCGTCGCGGCGCGGCGGCTCTCGCCAATGAAGGCGGCATGCGCTTCGGTCAGTTCCGGCGCCGTTGCCGGCCGGCCGTCGCGCCAGGCTTCCGCCTCGCCGATCCCCGCCCCGCGCATGAGCAGCCGCGACGGGCGGCCGGCGCGGTCCCATTCCAGCGCCTGCTCGCCGTAGCGGGTGTGGGCACGCACCCAGCCGATGTCGACGGCGAGCGCATCCCTCAGCCTGCCGAGCTGGCTCTCCATCTCGGCGGGCGTGCGCATGAACACATAGTTGAGCCGCTGCAGCCGCGCCGGCACGGACCTCTCCGCCGGGTCGCGGCAGACCACGGGGATGATCCGCTTGCCGGTCAGTTCGGCATGGTTGACCTCCCAGTCGCAAACATCCGAAGCGATGGAATCCGGGCTGATCAGGAACACGACGGTATCCGCCGCTTCGATCAGGCCGCCGAGCCGGCTGCGCCAGTCCTCGCCCGCCGCAATGTCGTGCTTGTCGAGATAGGCGGTCAGGCCGGCCGCGATCAGGTGATCGCGCAGGCGCTCTGCGGCTTCCGCGTCGCGGCGCGAATAGGAGATGAAGATTTCGGCTGTCGCTTCTGCGGACATGGCCACCCTCCGGCCCGATCCTGGCAGTCAAGCGCCTTCCGGCGAGACGGTCAATCGCGCCGGTGTCGTCGTGCCGCCGGCCGGCTTCTGCCCTATGTTGGCGGGATGGAGCACCGGAGATGACCACGCCAAGCGCCACCTACCAGCTGTTTGAAGCCGCGATGCGCGAGCGTCGGCCCGTCGTCTGCGTGTATCACGGCCATCGGCGGGCGGTCTGTCCCGCCGTGCTCGGCCATTCGGACGGTGTCGAGACGGCGCTGGTCTTCCAGTATGCCGGCGGCAGCAGCGGCGGCGTGGTGACGGGGGACTGGAAGTGCCTGAAGCTCGCAGGCGTCGATGCCGCCGAACTCATCGACGGCATCTGGCAGGCGGGCGGTGGCGATCACACCAGCGCCCAGACCTGCGTGAAGGATGTCGATCTGGACGTGAACCCCGCCAGTCCGTTCGGTCCGAGGCGCCGGCTTTGACCGGCGCCTGACCGATCAGAGCCCCGTGGCGATGACCACCTTGCCGTGCTTGTCGCGCGGCTTCGACAGATAGTCGAAGGCCTGCTTGATCTCTTCCATCGGATAGACGCGATCGACGGACGGCTTCAGCCGCCCCTGCTCCAGCATGTCGTAGACGAACGCTTTTCCCTGCGCGCAGGCGTCGGCGTTCTCGACATAGTTGAACAGCGAGTAGGGGTGGAAGACCGCGTTCTTCTGGAACATGTCGATCAGCGGCAGCGCCGCCGGGAATTTCTCGTCCAGCGTGCCGTAGAAGAAGATCCATGCATCGCGCGCCAGCGCCTTGGTGTAACGCGGGATCATGCTCGCCCCGACCGGGTCGAAGGCGAGGTCGATGCCGCGCCCGCCGGTGACCCGCTTGATCTCGGCGGCGATGTCGGTCTCCGGCGTGTCGATGATCACGTGGTCGGCGCCCATCTGGCGCAGATAGTCGGCGTTCTTCTCGAAGCGCGTCGTGCCGATCATGGTGGCGCCAAGGATGCGGCCGATCTGCAGAGAGGCGGCCCCGGCGGTGCTCGTGCCGGCGGTGACCAGCACCGTGCTGCCCGCTCCGACCTTGCGCACATAGTCGAGCGGGAAATACGCCGTCATGTACTGCATCCAGATCGACGTCGCCTCGGCAGGCGTGAGGTTCGACGGCGTCTTCGTGACGTAGCGCTGGTCGATCACCAGCGATTCCGTGCTGGCGCCGCGGTTGTAGTAGAAATAGGGCAGCGTCCCCACGCGGTCGCCGACCTTGATGTCGGTCACGCCCTCGCCAACGGCATCGACGATACCGGCCGCCTCGATGCCGACGCGGGCAGGCATGCTCGGGAAGCTGAACGAGTAGCGGTCCCACATCAGGTCCATGTCGCCCCAGTTGAGCGCGAAGGCCTCGACCTTCAGCCGCACCTCTCCACGACCGGGCTGCTCAAAGGGCACCTCTCTCAGTTCGAGGCTCTGATGGCCCTGATAGTCCGGCAGCAACCACGCACGCGGCATTCGTATTCCCTCTTCACGACGTTATTCGAGTGTCGCTGAAGGGTCCGGGAAGCCCGCTCGCCTGTCAAGCAAATTTTAGCAGGACTAAAATCTTTTGCATTCGTAGGAGCGGCTGGAACCCGCGCCCGGCGGCGCCGTTACCGGCGGAACTTCAGGGAATTCTGATGGATCAGCTGATAGCGGAATTCGGCCACCCGACCTACACGGCGTTTCCGGTGATTGTCGCGCGCCTGCTGCTGGCCGCGATCTTCGGCGCCGCCATCGGCTTCGAGCGCGAATGGCGCAACCGGCCGGCCGGCCTGCGCACGCACGTGCTGGTCTGCGTCGCCGCTGCGGTGTTCGCCATCCTCACTATCGAGATCGTGCACGCGCCGATGTTCGTGAAGGACGCGGCACGCTTCGATCCTATCCGCATCATCGAGGCGGTGACCGCCGGTGTCGCCTTCCTCGCGGCCGGCGTGGTGATCTTCACGCGCGGCGAGGTGCATGGCCTGACCACCGGCGCCGGCATGTGGCTCGCCGGTGCCATCGGCGTCGCCTGCGGGCTGGGGCTCTGGCAGGTGGCGTTGTTCGCGACCGTGCTGGCGCTGGTGGTGCTCAGCCTGTTGCATGTGTTCGAGCGCCGGGCGGGTCTCATCTCCAACCACCGCCTGCACGATGGCGCGCCGGACGAGGCGGCGGACAAGGAGACCGCCGCCAGGGACTGAGCGCCCCCGCTGACGATTCGCAGTCCCTCGCCTCGCATTGCCGATGTTTGTCCGGACTGCTATCTAAGCCTTCGTCATGGAAGAGCTTTTCGGCAACCCCGGCTACAAGGGTTTCGTGCTGCAGGACAGGAAGCGCCTGCCCGGCCGGTTCTTCGCGCGCATCTGCGGCGCCCTCACCAGCCGAATTTCCTGATCCGCTTCGCCAGAACCCGGCGTCGCCGAAGCGACGGCCATTCCAGCCAATCTCCATCCACGGATCACCAACATGAGCGCCCATTCTAGACCCGGACCGCGCACCCTCTACGACAAGATCTTCGACGACCACGTCGTCGACCGGCAGGATGACGGCACCTGCCTGCTCTACATCGACCGCCACCTCGTGCACGAGGTGACCAGCCCGCAGGCGTTCGAGGGTCTGCGCATGGCCGGTCGAAAGGTCCGTCATCCGGAGAAGACGCTCGCCGTCGTCGACCACAACGTGCCGACCTCGCCGGACCGCAAGTTCGGCATCAAGAACGAGGAAAGCCGCATCCAGGTCGAGGCGCTGGCGAAGAACGCCAGGGATTTCGGCGTCGAGTACTATTCCGAGAACGACGTGCGGCAGGGCATCGTGCACATTGTCGGACCTGAGCAGGGCTTTACCCTGCCCGGCATGACCATCGTCTGCGGCGACAGCCACACCTCCACGCATGGCGCCTTCGGCGCGCTTGCCCACGGCATCGGCACGTCCGAGGTCGAGCATGTGCTCGCCACCCAGACGCTGATCCAGAAGAAGGCCAAGAACATGCTGGTGCGCGTCGACGGCAAGCTGCCGCCGCACGTCACCGCCAAGGACATCATCCTCGCCATCATCGGCGAGATCGGCACCGCCGGCGGCACCGGCTACGTCATCGAATATGCCGGCGAGGCGATCCGCGCGCTGTCGATGGAAGGCCGCATGACCGTCTGCAACATGTCGATCGAAGGCGGCGCCCGCGCCGGCCTGATCGCGCCCGACGAGACCACCTTCGCCTATGTGAAGGACAAGCCGCGCGCGCCCAAGGGCAAGGCGTGGGACATGGCGCTCGACTACTGGAAGACGCTCTACACCGAAGAGGGCGCGCATTTCGACAAGGTGATCGTGCTCGACGCCGCCAAGCTGCCGCCGATCGTCACCTGGGGCTCCTCGCCCGAGGACGTCACCGCGGTGACCGGCGTGGTGCCGAACCCCGAGGACATCGAGGACGAGAACAAGCGCAATTCGAAGAAGCGCGCGCTCGAATATATGGGCCTCGAGCCCGGCACGAAGATCACCGACGTCGCCGTCGACCGCGTATTCATCGGCTCCTGCACCAATGGCCGCATCGAAGACCTGCGCGCCGTCGCCAGGGTGGTCGAGGGCAAGAAGGTAGCGTCGAGCGTCAGCGCCATGATCGTTCCCGGCTCCGGCCTCGTGAAGGAACAGGCGGAAGCCGAAGGGCTGGACAAGATCTTCCTGGCCGCCGGCTTCGACTGGCGCGAGCCGGGCTGCTCGATGTGCCTCGCGATGAACGATGACCGGCTGGTGCCCTACGAGCGCTGCGCCTCGACCTCGAACCGCAATTTCGAGGGACGGCAGGGCTTCAAGGGCCGCACCCATCTCGTCTCGCCGGCCATGGCGGCGGCAGCGGCGATCGCCGGGCACTTCGTCGACATCCGCGACTGGCAGTAGCGCGTCCGTCGGCCTGAAATGCAAAAGGCGCGGGCCGCGACGGCCCGCGCCTTTTGCATCACTGATGGGTCACTACCGCTTGGTGATCTGGTGCCAGCTGTCGCGTACGCCGGGTCTGTCCTGCGCCACGATCACAGCCAGTTCTTCCTTGTCGAACAGCTCGAACCACTCGTCCCATTCGACCAGTTCGGTGCCGCCGGCATTCTGCGGGCGCTCGGCCCGGTCGACGTCCTGATAGGCGTGCTGGCCAAACACGAGCCGGAGCATCGGCTGCGTGCCCGAGGCAGCGGAAACATCCACGATGGCCGGAAAACCGGCCCGCGCAGCGGCCCAGTCGCGGATCGCGTCGTGGTCGGTGAGTGTGACGGTTTCGGTCATGGTCGTCTCCACAGTTTATGAAGATGTCGGGAACGTTGTCAAACGTGCAGCGACCCTCTCCGTTCCTGCGGCGGAGGGCTGGCGCGCTGCGTCAACCGCTGCTGTGGCCGGCTGGCCGCGGCAGCCCCTCGCCGCGACGGGGCGTTCCGGCGCCGGGTCGGCTCAGTCGCGGCAGGCCGGCTCCGGCACGACGCCGTCGGGCAGGCCGTACATGTAGGAGCGTCCCTTCAGCAGCACGGCATGCGGGCAGCGGCCGCTGACCCGCCGGCCTTCGTCCAGATAGACCACGTTCGGCTCCGCCTCGTCGCCGACGAAACCCTGCATCTCGCGCGCCAGATGCCCCTGCCCGACGACGATGCGCTTGTAGCCGGCGGCGCTGTAGATCACGAGATTGCCGAAGGAATCCGCCTGCACCCGGTCGCGGTAGCGCCAGTCATTGGCGAACACCGGATTGCTCGTCAGCGCGACCACGGCGCCGACGGCGATGGCTGCCAGGCAGGTCCTTGCATTGATGAAGTCCACGGCGCGCCCTCCGGCCAACAGGTTACTCGGCCCCTTAACGCGCAGATTAACGTTTCGTTTACGATTGTCATCGCTTTCCGCCGGGACATTGCGGACAATGGTTAACGACGGAAAAGGGCCGGCGTCTCCGCCGGCCCTTTTCAATGCGTTCGCTGCGCGGGCGCGGGTGTGGCGCTATTTGTTGAGCGACTCCCGGTCGTGCGAGCGCGAGGTCGCGGTGTTGTCCTCGACGGCCTCGAGGGTTCCGCCACTGTTGGCCGTCGTGGCGCCGCCATTGCCGCCCGTGCCGTTGGCGGCGGCTTCGGCTTCCACCACCTTCTGGCGGGTCAGCTCGATCCACTGCACCTGCCCCGTGTTCAGCCGGCCGGCGGCGTTCATGTCCTCGATGATCTTGAGACCCTTGCGGAAGTTCTCGACCGGTTGTTCGCCGGCTGCGGCGAGGCGCCAGTATGCAACGTAGAGGTCCCACTGCCAGTCATTGTTGGTCGGGTCGAGCGCCGCCAGCTTCTCGGCGATATCGAAGGCGGGACGGTAGCTCTCCAGCGCACCGGCCACATCGTTGAGCTTGGACCGCAGGTCGCCAAGACGGGCATAGGCGATCGACAGGTCGCGCTGCCAGTAGGAGCGGCCGGGGTCGAGCTGCACGAGCTTCTTCGCGATGTCCAGTGCCGAGGTGAAGGCCTCCGATGCCTCCTGGTCCTTGCCCGAGGTACTGAGCAGATCGCCAAAGCGGCCATAGGCGAGCGAGAGGTCGCGCTGCCAGTCCGTATTGGCGGGCGCCAGCGTTACCAGCTGCTTCGAAACGGCGATGGCAGCTTCGAACGCCGTGGTGGCATCGTCATTGTTGCCGAGCGAGATCGAGACGTCGCCGATATTGTGCTGCGTGAGCGCAACGTCGCGCAGCCACTCGGTGTTCTGCGGATCGCTGTCCGACAGCGGCTGCAGGATCGTCATCGACTCGCGGTAGGCCTGCAGTGCGCCGGCAAAGTCGCCCTTGGCGCGCTTCGCATCGGCGACGCGGTTCATCGACACGGTGACATCGCGCGTCCACATGCCGTTGCCCGGCTCGAACGCCGAGAGCTTCTGCACGATGACGAGTCCGGCCTCGTACTTCTGCTGCGCTTCGTCCGAACGGAAGAGCGCCAGCAGGGCGTCGCCGATCTTGTTGTAGGTGATCGACACGTCGCGCTGCCAGTCGGTGTTGTCGGGATCGGACGCGGAAAGGCGCGCCGAGATTTCCATGGCGGACTCGAACGACTTCAGCGCACCGACATTGTCGGCGATGATCTTCAGCATGTCGCCGACGCGGTTGTACGCGATGGCGAGTTCGCGCTGCAGGCCGGCATTGGTGACGTCGGAAGCGGCCAGCTTTTCGGTGACGGCCAGCGCCGAGCGATAGAACTCCAGC
>JBFXFO010000044.1:0-24279 GCA_050178915.1 Rhizobiaceae bacterium
GCGGCGGGCTTGAGGACCATGCGATCCGCATCGGCGAAGAGCTGGAACGGCGCGGCCATGCCGTCACCCTGTTTTCCACCAACACCGCCCCTGCCCTGACCCTCCCGGTCCAGCTGATCCAGGCGCCGGGCCGCTCCAATCATGCGCGCATGGCTGGCTTCGGCGCCAGTCTGACCCGCGCCACCGCCAACAGCTTCGATCGTGTCGTCGGCTTCCAGCCGCTGCCCGGCCTCGACGTGCTCTTCCTCGCCGATCATCTGCGCGACCGCCCCGGCCTGCGCTTCTGGAAGCGCCTGCTGCCGCGCCATCGCACCTATGCGCGACTGGAGCGCGCCTGCTTCGGCGAAGGCTCGCGCACCCGCATCATGGGACTGGCGCGGCCGCAGATGCGCGCGTTCGCCGAACGCTATCCGGAAAGCCTGGACCGCACCGTCGTGCTTCCCCCGTCGATCACCGAGAGCAAACGCAGGCCGCAGCTGCGCCGGCCGGAGCTGCGCGACGCGACGCGGCGGCGGCTGCAGATCGGCGACAGCACGCCGGTCTGGCTGTGGCTCGGCCTGCAGCCACGCATCAAGGGGCTTGACCGCGCCATCGATGCGCTGGCGCTGGTGCCCGAGGCGGTGCTGCTGGTCGGCGGCATCGCCGAAAGCGACGAGCGCGCTGCCGCGCTCGTGCGGCAGGCGGCAAGGCTCGGCGTTGCCGGTCGCATCCGCTGGCTCGGCTACCTCTCCGGTGATGCGCTGTTTTCCACCTTCGCGGCGTCGGATGCACTGGCGCATCCGTCACGCGTCGATGTCACCGCCGCCGTCATCCTCGAAGCGCTGGTCAATGGCCTGCCGGTCGTCGCCACCGCCGAATGCGGCTTCGCCGATCATATCGAGGAGAGCGGCGCCGGGCGTGTCGTGCCGACGCCCTTCGTCACCGCGAGCTTTGCGCACATGCTGCAGGAGGTCTGCGGTCCCGCCAATGTCGCCATGTCCTCGAAGGGCATCGACCATGGCCGCAACCCAGCGCTCTACTCCGGTATCTCGGCCGCCTGCGACCTGATCGAGGCGGAAGTCTGGCCACGCGAACTCACACTCGGGGGAGGCATGTGATGGCCGCCCTGTCCGTAATCCTTCCGGTGCGCGACGGCGAAAAGTACATCGACGCCGCCATCGCCAGCATTCGCGCCCAGACGTTCGGCGACTTCGAGCTTCTGGTCATCGATGACGGCTCGCGCGACGGCACTGCCGCCATTGTCGAGCGCCACGCCGCCGCCGACCCGCGCATCCGCCTGCTGCCGAATGGCGGCGCCGGCGGGCTCGTGTCGGCGCTGAACTTTGCGCTCTCGCAGGCACAGGCGCCGCTGATCGCCCGGATGGACGCCGACGACATCGCCATGCCTGACCGCTTCGAGCGGCAGATGGCGCGCATGCTCGCCGAGCCTGACCTGCAGGTGCTGGGCGGCGGCTACATCGAGATCGACGGCGACGGCCGCGAAGGTCCAGCGGTCACGCCGCCGCAGACGCATGACGAGATCGTCCGCGTGCTTCAGCGCGTCAATTGCATCGCCCACCCGACGGTTCTGATGCGCCGCCCCGCGCTGGAAGCCGTCGGCGGTTATCGCGAGGCCTATGTGCGCGCCGAGGACTACGATCTCTGGCTGCGGCTCGGCGAGCACGGCCGGCTTGGCAATCTGCCCGAGCCGCTGATCCGCTATCGCTCCGGCCACGTGCCGTTCCGTGCCAAGACCTTCGGCCGGCAGGTGATGAGCGAGATCGCCGCGCGCGCTGCTGCGCGCCTGCGTGCCTCCGGCCGGCCTGATCCGACCGGCAGCTGGCACGACATCGATGCTGAAGCGCTTGCCTCACTCGGCGTCGACGCTGGGGCGCTCGCCTCCGAGATGACGCGCCGTGCGCTCCAGATGGCACGAAACAGCCGCAAGGCCGGCGATCTGGACAGCTTCCGCACCGCGCTCCGCGTCGCCGACATGCAGCCGCGCCATGGTCTGGGCGAGCGGCTGCGCTACCTTCTGCGCCGCACCAAGGCTGCGCGGCTCTAGGCGGGAAAGCTGAACCCGGCGGGTGGCTCGAACTCGCCGTCGAGCACGCGCGCGAGCAGAGCGTCCAGCGCTGCCTGCCGCTCCGCCGTCGAACCGAGCCAGCCGGACGCGTTGCCGAGATGCACGCAATCGTCGAACCAGTCGATCTCGTCCATGGTCACGGCGTAGTTGCGCTGTGGTCCGATGGAGCGCCGCCGGCCGATTGTCAGGTGCGAGAAATCCGCCTTGTCGAACAGCAGCCCCGCATTCATGCCGCCGGTGTCGAGCTGGCGAAACCAGTCCTGCCGGAAATCAAGCGTGACCCGCTCGTCGGCGCCGCGGGCGAACAGGCAGTAACCCGGCCAGAGATAGCGCCCGCTCTCGCGCACCTCGAGGTCGCCATAGAAGAGCTGGCCGCGCAGCCGCTGCGCCGGGTCGTAGGGTTTGGTCGGGAAAAGATCGTGGTCGAAGAAGCCCCAGGCCTGCGGCCGGATCTGCCGGATGATGTTGCGATACACCCAGTTCAGCGCCAGACCATGCGAACGGCTGGCGTGGCGGCTCGCCTGATACGGGTTGGGCGGAAGCCCGACATAGGCGACGCCGGCCTCAGCGCAGACGGCCGCAATCTCGGCGCGCGCGTTCGCATCAGTGGAATTGTCGGCCACGAGGAACGCGGCGTTGCGCAGGTTCTTCGCCACGAACCGCAACTGCCAGCGGATCACCCAGGCCGAGTTCCACGCAATCGTGGCAATGACATTGCGGCCTGCCAGCGCCGATTTCACAGCTTCCAGCTGCCCCGTCTGCGCCGCCGGCTGGCGCACGAAGCGGCGGTCCATGCGGTTCCACAGCGCCGTCTTGTAGCCGTGGGACAGCGGCCGGAGCCGCAGCCACTCGGCCGCGCTGTAGGTTGCAATGTGTCGAGGCATATGCTTCTGGCTGGTGACTGGCGCCGCGTCCGGCTTCGGGCATTTTGCCCGCTTGCTAGGCCGCGCGGCGCAATCGGTCAACGGGCCTGTCAACGCGCTCGCTCAACGGTAAAGGCATGGACGCGCCACGCACCGGCCGCATCTGGCTCGACGTCACCACATCCAGCCGGGCCGGCGCCGTGCATGATGGCACGACGCGCGTCGAGCGCGGCCTGATTCGCGAACTGCCCGCCGCACTGGGACCCTCGCTCGGCTACTGCGTCTTCGACCGCACCATGAAGCGCTTCCGCGCGGTCGAGGCTCCGGCGCTCCCGCAGGCTGGCGCCAGCCGTCCGCGCAAGATCAGGCAGCGCAGCGCCGTGCATGAGTTCGGCCGCCGGCTGGAGCGCGGGCTGCGCGGCGTCGTCAAGGGCGCGGCGGCGCGCACCGCCGCCATGCTGGAGCGCGCCAACGCCGACCGCCTGTTCGCCGAGGCGGCGCCGGGCGATGTGCTTTTGCTCGCCGGAGAGAACTGGGGCCGCTTCGACTTCGACCTGCTGCGCCGCCTGCGCAGTGAGCGCGGCGTCCGGCTGGCCGCGGTTCTGCAGGACATGATCCCCCTCGTGCATCCGCAATTCTTCGAAGCCGGTCCGTTCGTCGACCGCTTCCGCGAGTACGTGGACTTCCTCGCGCAGGCCGATCTCGTGCTCGCGATTTCAGATGCAACGCACGACGACTTCCTCCGCTTCGCACCCACGGCCGATCCGGCGCGCACCGTCCGCATCGAACTCGGCGCCGACTTCGCGCATGGCGGTTCGCAACGACGTCCGGCCGCCCTGCCCGACCTGCAAGGCCGCCCGTTCGTGCTGTCGGTCAGCACCATCCAGGCGCGCAAGAATTTCGACCTGCTCTACCGGCTGTGGCAGCGTTTCGCCGCCGAAGGCCGGTCCGACCACCCGCACCTGGTCATCGCCGGCCGTCCCGGCTTCGCCGCCGACGACCTGCTGCACCAGATGCGCAACGATCCCGCCATCGCCGGCAGCGTCACCCTCATCCACGGCTCGTCCGATGTCGAGCTCGCGTGGCTCTATGCCAACTGCGCCTTCACGCTTTACCCGTCATGGTACGAAGGCTGGGGGCTGCCGCTTTCGGAGAGCCTTTCGCATGGCAAGACCTTCATCGCCTCGGACACGTCGAGCATGCCGGAAGCCGGTCAGGGCCTCGGCATTCATCTCAGTCCGTTCGACCTGATGGCGTGGCATGGCGAGGTGCTGCGCCTTGCAGGCGACGCCACCGTGATCGACGAAATGCAGCGGCGCATCGCCACGCAGCGGCGCGTCGCCAGCTGGGCAGACTGCGCGCGCGGAGTAGCCGCAGCGCTGCGGTCCATGCCGGCCAGCGCCTGAACCGCGCCGGACCCGACACTTGCCCGCTCGCCCTGTTCTCTGGCAGGGATGGACAGCAGCGGGATGCACGGCGCGAATGATGACCAGACCGGACGGTACGCAACATGCCGGATGACAACAGCCAGCGGCCGGACGGCAAGCCGGCTCCCAGGCATGGCATCGCCTCCGACCCGCGCTCGCTGCCGGGTCGCGGGCGCCGCATCCTGGGCACCAGCGTCCACGCCTCCCTCGCCAACGAGATCGGCCAGCGCATCGTTCGCGGCGACTATCCGCCCGGCGCCATCCTGCCCAACGAGGCGAGCTGGTCGTCGATCTTCAACGTCAGCCGCTCGGCCGTGCGCGAGGCGATCAAGATGCTGATGGCGAAGAGCCTGCTCTCCTCGCGGCCCAAGATCGGCAGCTGGGTCGAGCCGCGCGAGCGCTGGAACCTTCTCGATCGCGACGTGCTGACCTGGTACGCCATGTCGCCCGACCGCGAGCAGTTCCTCCGCACCGTGCAGGAATTCCGCCGCATCATCGAACCGGAGGCGGCCGCGCTCGCCGCCGAACGGCGCTCCGACGAACAGGCCGACGAGATCAGCAACGCCTGCCGCGAGATGGGCGCGGCGCGCTCGCTGCCTGAGCGGACCGATGCCGACACACGCTTCCACCTCGCGATCCTGCGGGCGTCGGGCAACGAACTGCTGGTCCCGCTCGGCGTGCTGATCGAGTCGGCACTCGACAACCTCTTCGTCTTCGTCACCCGCCATGGCGACGACCTTCGCGCCGCGCAGGACCTGCACGACGAGATCGCCGCCGCCATCCGCGCCCGCGATCCGCAGGCGGCGCGCAATGCCGTGCACCGCCTGCTCGCCAACACGGACGAGGTTATTTCCAACCCTCGTCCGCCGAAGCGGGAAGAACGCTAGCGGGTCAGGCTTTTCCGTCGATGGCTGCTTCCAGCAGGCCGAGGGCGGCCTTCTTCGTCAGCTTGACCGGGTTGCCGCCGGCGGTCGGATCGACGATCGCCATGTCGGCGATCAGCGCCTTGCGCTTCTTGTCCATCTCGAGGCCCTTGATCAGGCCCGGCAGCGTATGCGGAACCTTCAGCTCCCTGCGCAGCTTCAGCACCGCCTTGGTAAAGCCGTCGAAACCGCCCTTGATGCCGATATAGGCCGAGAGACGGGCAATGCGCTCCTCGATCGCCGGACGGTTGAAAGCGAGCACGTAGGGCATGAACACCGCGTTCGTCATGCCGTGATGCGTGTCATAGAGAGCGCCGACCGGATGCGACAGCGAATGGATTGCGCCGAGGCCCTTCTGGAACGCCGCCGCGCCCATCGCCGCCGCGCTCATCATATGCGCCCGCGCCGTCAGGTCCTTGCCCTTGTCGAACGCCCTCGGCAGGTTCTCGAACACCAGCCGGATGCCCTCCACCGCGATGCCGTCCGCCATCGGGTGGTAGCCGGGCGCGCAGTAAGCTTCGAGGCAGTGCGCCAGCGCGTCCATGCCGGTGCCGGCGGTGATGAAGGGCGGCATGCCGGCGGTCAGCGCCGGGTCGGCGATCACGATGACGGGCAGCATCTTGGGATGGAAGATGACCTTCTTGGTGTGCGTTGCCTCATTGGTGATGACCGCCGCGCGACCGACCTCCGAACCCGTGCCGGCGGTCGTCGGCACCGCCACGATCGGCGCGATCTTGTCGCTGTCGGCGCGGGTCCACCAGTCGCCGACGTCCTCGAAATCCCACACCGGCCGCGTCTGACCGGCCTGGAAGGCGATCAGCTTGCCGAGGTCCAGCGCCGAGCCGCCGCCGAAGGCGATCACGCCGTCATGCTTGCCCTTCGTGTAAGCCGCGATACCGGCGGTGAGGTTGGACTCGACCGGGTTCGGCTTGACGTCGGAAAACACGCCGTACTTCACCTTGGCGTCGCCCAGCAGTTCGAGCGTCGACGCCACCACCGGCAGTTTCGCCAGCCCGGGATCGGTGACGAACAGCGGCCGCTCGATGCCCGCCGCTTTCAGCGCGTCCGGCAGTTCCGCGATGCGGCCTTCGCCGAAACGCACGGTCGTCGGGTAGTTCCATTTGGAGATCAGCTTGGCCATGTCGGGTCTCTGCTTTGCAGTCTGTTGTTTCAGGTGGTGAACGTGTTTTTCACACGGCGCGAATTCAGCATGTACGGCACCCAGATTCCGACCAGCACCAGCACGCTCGCCACGCGACGGACGGCGTCCGCGTTGAACGCATCGAGCGCCGCGTCAACGAGAATTTCGCTGAAGATCATGCGGGCGGAAATGAGGTCGGCAACCGTCAGCACGAGCGTCGCCAGCGCCCAGATGATGTAGAGCTTGGGGAAGCGCTGCTTCCTGCCGAACAGCATCAGGAGGAGCACGACCGGCGCGATCACGCCGATCAGCACGCTGAGGGTGACCTCCACCAGCAGGAAGGTGCGGAACGGACCGGTGAGCGACTCGAGTGCATCGAGCAGGACGAGCGTATCCTTGACCTGCACGATGGTGGTGACGACCGTCAGCAGCAATCCGACCAGCGGCAGGATCAGCCAGCCTTCTACACCGGACGGGCCGTCGCGGTAACCGGGCGTCAGCGTGGCGCTCATCGGCGGTTCGTTCAGATCGCCTCGCGCAGGTGGAAGCTCTTCGGCCGGGTCAGATTGTCGTAGCCGATGGCCGACAGCGCCGCGCCCTTGCCCGTGTCCTTCACGCCGGTCCACACCAGCGCCGGGTCGAGGTAGTCGCAGCGGTTCATGAACACCGTGCCGGTCTCGACGCGGTCGCCGATCGCCGCGGCGCGATCGGTGTCGCGCGTCCAGATCGAGGCGGTCAGCCCGTACGGGCTGTCGTTCATCAGCGCGATCGCCTCCTCGTCGTTGCGCACCTTCATGATGCCGACGATCGGGCCGAAGCTTTCCTCCCGCATGACGCTCATCTGGTGGTCGACATTGGTCAGCACTTCCGGCGCGAGATAGGGCGAGCCGGCCTTGTCCTGTTCGACTGTCATGTTGATGTGCGCAGTGGCGCCCTTGCGCAGCGCTTCCGCCTTCTGCTCGCGGATGAAGTCGGCGAAGCGCGACTGCGCCATCGGTCCGAGCGTGGTCGCCTGGTCGAGCGGATTGCCGACCACGTAGTTCTTCGTCTCGGCGATGAATCCCTCGACGAATTCGTCATAGACCTGCTCGTGCACGTAGACGCGCTCGATGCCGCAGCAGCACTGCCCGGAATTGAAGAAGGCGCCATCGACGAGATTGGCCACCGCATGGTCGAGCTTGGCGTCGGCCAGCACATAGGCCGGATCCTTGCCGCCGAGTTCGAGCCCGAGCGTCATGAACGTGCCTGCCGCCGCCTTCTCGATGGCACGCCCGCCAGCAACCGAGCCGGTGAAGTTGACGTGATCGATCTTGCCGGAACCGAGCAGCGCCTCGGTCTGCCCGTGGTTGAGCACGATGTTCTGGAACACGCCTTTCGGCAGCCCCGCCTTCTCGAAAGCTTTCGCGAAGCGGTCGCCGACCAGCAGCGTCTGCGCAGCGTGCTTCAGGATCACCGCCGAGCCGGCCATCAGTGCCGGCACGATCGTGTTCACCGCCGTGAGATAGGGGTAGTTCCACGGCGCGATGACCATCACCACGCCGAGCGGGTCCTTCTTCACATAGCGGCGGAAACCCTCCTTCGGGTTGGACGCCATCACCGGAGCGAGCGCCTTCTCGGCGATCTCGACCATGTAGGTTGTGCGTTCCTTCACGCCGCCGAACTCACCGCCGTACCGCGTCGGCCGACCCATCTGCCAGGCCAGCTCCGTGACGATCTCGTCACCCATCGCGGTCAACGCTTCGAGCATGGCAAGAATGTAAGTGCCGCGCTCGGCGATGCTCGTCTTCGCCCACTCGGCCTGCGCCGCCTTGGCGCGCTCGACGGCCGCGGAAATCTCGCGGTCGGAGGCTACCGGCCGCTCGGCAAAGATCGAGCCGTCGATGGGGGATTTGAGCTTGATGGTTTCGGTCATGTTTGTTCAGCTTCTTCTCGATGTCGATGACACGCGCTGCACACGCCGCGCCCTGATAGCGCGGCGCACGCATGAGCGATACTGGCGTTCTCAGTACCGCTCGAACCCCCGGTGCAGTTCCCAGTCGGTAATGCGGCGGTCGTATTCGAACTGCTCCCACCGGGCCGTGTGCACGTAGTGCTCCACCACGTCCTCGCCGAGCGCGGCCTTCAGCATCTTCGACTTCGCCAGCGTCTCCGTCGCGTCGCGCAGCGTGCGTGGAATGTCGGTCAGCTTGCCGGCGTTGTAGGCGTCACCCTCGAACGGCTTTGCCAGTTCGAGCTTTTCGTCGACACCGGCAAGACCCGCCGCGATCAGCCCGGCAAAGGCGAGATACGGGTTGAGGTCGGCGCCGCCGATGCGGCATTCGATGCGGATGCCCTTCGAGCCTTCGCCGCAAAGGCGGAAGCCGGCGGTGCGGTTGTCGCGGCTCCAGATGATCTTGGTCGGTGCCCAGGTCGCCACCTGAAAGCGCTTGTAGGAGTTGATGTAGGGCGCCACCAGCCAGGTGAAGTCGCGCGCGTATTTGAGCTGTCCGGCCACCCATGAGCGCATCAGCGGGCTCATCGTGTGCTCGGCCTTCTTGTCGTAGAAGAGCGGCGTCTTGCCGTCGGCGCTCCACAGCGAATTGTGGATGTGGCACGAGCTGCCAGCCTGGCTGTAGTTGTATTTCGCCATGAAGGTGATCGACTTGCCGTGCAGGTGGGCGATCTCCTTGGCGCCGTTCTTCAGGATCGAATGGCGGTCCGCCATCTCCAGCGCTTCCGCATAGCGGATGTTGATCTCCTCCTGCCCGAGCCCGGTCTCGCCCTTGGAGTTCTCGACCGGCACGCCCGCGGCCTCGAGCCCGTTGCGCAGCGCGCGCATGATCGGCTCTTCCTTCGAGGTGAGCTGGATCATGTAGTCTTCGGTGTAGGGCGAAGCGGTGGTGAGGTTCTTGAAGTGCTTCGCATGCGCACCGTTGTAGGTGTCGTCGAACAGGTAGAACTCGAGCTCCGAGGCGAAGTAGGCGAGCCAGCCGCGTTCCTTCAGCCGCGCCAGCTGGCGCTTGAGGATGGCGCGCGGCGAATGCGGCAGGTCTTCATGCGTCTTCTGGTCCTGCACGTCGCACAGGACCAGCGCCGTCTTTTCCAGCCATGGGATGTGGCGGATGGTCGAGAGGTCGGGCTTGGCCAGGAAGTCGCCATAGCCCATGGACCAGTTGGCCGCCTTGTAGCCTGGCACCGGCTCCATATCGATGTCGATGGCCAGCAGATAGTTGCACTGATGCGTTTCCTCATAGGCCGACTCGACGAAATACTTCGCCAGGAAGCGCTTGCCGACCAGGCGGCCCTGCATGTCGACCACGGCCGTCAGGACGGTATCGATCGCGTCGTTGGCGACCGCCTTCTTCAGCTGATCGAAGGTGAGGTTTCCGGCCATTCGCAATCTCCTGCACAGTTACGTTCTTCTTCAACACAAAAAAGGCCGTGGCGGGCAAGGGGCCAGCCACGGCCGAATGTAGGATCGGTCAGCCTTTTTCGCCGACTGCCGCTTCGGCAGCCTTGATCGCCGCCTGCCGCGCCGCCACGATCTCGCCGATCGGCGGACCCTGGAATCGACGGCTTTCAAAGACGAACCATACCACGGCGGTCAGGATGAAGAAGCCGACCGTGATGTAGAGCGCCCAGTCGTTCGGCGGCTGGATGCCGAGCACGAAGATCAGGATCATCGAGATGATGGACAGCACGCCGAACAGCATGAAGATCCCTCTCCCGAGGTTCCACGGCCCCATCTTGTCCCATTTCGGCGTTCCCCAGGCGAGCATGCCGAGCACGATCGGGAAGGTGAACGACAGGAACAGGAAGATGACCGTGCACGACACCACGATCGTGTATGCCGAGGTGCCCGCCACCGAGACGACCGACGAACCCCAGACGAAAAGCACGGCGAGGATCGAGCCCGTCCAGATCGCCGCCACCGGCGTGCGGAAGCGCGGGCTCACCTTGGCGAGCGCACCCGACGCCGGCAGGCCGCCATCGCGGCTGAAGGCGAAGATCATGCGCGACACCGAGGTGACGGTAGCGAGGCCGCAGAGCAGCTGCGCCACGAACACGACGATGTAGATGATGTATTTCAGCGTCGGATTCACCTGCTGGTCGAAGGCCCAGAAGAACACGTTCCAGCCCTGCTTGGCGGCTTCGTCCATGTCCGGGATCATCAGCACGAACGACGCCAGGAACAGGTAGCCGAACAGCGCCGACCACACGACCGACATCACCATGGCGCGCGGCACCGAGCTCGCCGCCTTGATGGTCTCCTCGGAGGTGTGCGCCGAGGCGTCGTAGCCGGTGATGGTGTAGATCGGCAGCAACAGGCCGAGCAGGAAGATCCAGCTTCCCGAGACCTCCGGCCAGACGCTGCCACCCGCTTCGCCCGAATAGTTCTTGAAGGTGAACAGGCGCGAGAGATCGAGGCTGTCCGCCGAGATCAGGCAGACCACCGCGATCAGGATCGAGCCGAGAAAGATCAGGTAGCCGGAGAAGTCGGTCAGCCGCGCCGTCAGCTTGATGCCGAGATGGTTGATCAGCGCCTGCGCGCCGGTGATGATGACCAGGAAGATCATCTGGTTGGTCAGGCTTCCCTCAATGCCGAGATCGGCGCCGAAGGCTCCGATGAAGAACGTCCAGGTGCCGACATTGATGGCGCCGAGCACGGTGACGAGGCCGAACAGGTTGAGCCAGGCCGTCACCCAGCCGGTGCCGCGATTGCCGAGGATCGAACCCCAGTGATAGAGGCCGCCGGCCGTCGGGTAGGCCGAGCTGATCTGCGACATCGCCACAGCGAAGGTGAGCGACACGAAGCAGCCGACCAGCCAGCCGATGCCGATGCCGATGCCGCCGGCACCGGACGTCGCCTGGGCGAGGCTGTTGATGCCGCCTGACAGGATGCAGATGATCGAGAACGAGACCGCGAAATTCGAAAAACGGCTCAGCCGTCGTTCCAGTTCTTGGGCATACCCCATTCCATGGAGGACCTTCATGTCCTCCTGTTTGTCTCTGTCCGAATAGTCCTGTGACATCGTCACATCCCCATGACTTCAGACGCGCGGACCCCCGTCCCCACGGGCGCATCCGGCGGCTGCATTCCGAAGCTTGAAGTGATTACGTCCGGCCGACTTGGTGTCGTGGCCGTTTGCATGTCCGGGCCTGCCGGTTCTGCAGTTCGCGGGCCGCGCCGAGCGCATTCCGCCATCCCCTCGGGCGACTGAGCTCGGTTAAGTTTTTGCTAAAATGCGCCCGAAGCCGACGCTCAAACAGTTTATTCGATTTGTCAATTGGGGTCGGTGGACAGTGCAGGCGGAGCTGCAGCAGGCGATCACGTTCAGGTCACCTTACAGGAATTTCATGATACGATCCGCAGAGAATTGTCATAAAGACCCGGCAGAAATGACCGGTCCGGGTGCCGCATGGTGCCGGCTCCGGACTGTATTTGTCGCTTCGGGACGCTGAATGTCGGTTTGGAAACAGTCTGCCCTTGCCCTCGTGATTCTGGTCGCGGCGGCTGTCGGCTGGGCCTGGTTCTTCCCGGGCGCCTCCGACGTCCTGTCGCGCTGGGGCATCGATTGGGCTGCCGCGGCGGTGAAGCCGTCCGAGCCCGCCGACGCTGGCAAGCCTGACGCGCCCGGCGGGCGCGGGCAAGGTGGCGGGCCGCCCGGGGTCATCACCGCAGCGGTCACGAGCGCCACCATCAACGACACGCTGTCGGCCATCGGCACCGGCCGCGCCAACAGTTCCGTCACCGTCCTTCCCTACGCCTCCGGCCGGGTCACCGAGATCGCCGTCACGGCCGGACAGCGGATCGGCGCTGGCGCCGTGATCGCGCGCCTCGATTCGGAGAGCGAGGAGATCGCCGTCGACCGCAACCGCATTGCAGTCGAGGACGCGCAGGCCAAGCTCGACCGCGTGAAGGCGCTGCGCGAGAGCAACACCGCCACCGCCGTGCAGCTGACCGAGGCTGAAGTGGCGCTGAGCAACGCCAGGCTGGAGCAGCGCAACGCCGAACTGGCGCTCACCCGCCGCACCATCGTCTCGCCGATTGCCGGCATGGTCGGCATCCTGCCGGCGGAGATCGGCCAGCAGGTCACCTCGGCGTCGCCCATCGCCACCATCGACGACCGCTCGCGCATCATCGTGGCGTTCTGGGTGCCGGAGCGCTTCGCCTCCGCGGTCAGCGTCGGCCAGCCGCTGACCGCCTCGCCGATCGCGCGCCCGAGCGAGATCTTCGAAGGCACGGTCAGCGCCGTCGACAACCGCCTCGACGAGGCGAGCCGCACCCTGCTGGTGCAGGCCGTCATCGACAACGCGAAGGACACGCTGCGTGCCGGCATGTCCTTCCAGGTCACCATGCGCTTCCCCGGCGACCGTTTCCCGGCGGTCAGCCCGCTCGCCATCCAGTGGGGCACCGACGGCGCCTTCGTCTGGGCGATCGTCGACGGCAAGGCCACGCGCACCAAGGTCCGCATCATCCAGCGCAACACCGAAAGCGTGCTGGTCGATGCGCCGATCGCAGAGGGCAGCCAGGTGGTTGTCGAGGGCCTGCACGCCGTTCGCGAGGGTGCAGCCGTGAAGGTCGTCGAACGCACGTCTGCTCCGCCGGCCGCGACCGAGGTCGCACGGCCGGCCGGTTCCTGACCGGGCCCGCCGCATGAGCACGGAAAACCACGCAGGCAGCGAGGGCGGCATCACCGCCCTTTTCGTCCGCCGCCCGGTCCTCGCCTTCGTCATCAACACGCTGATCGCAGTCGCCGGCCTTGCCGCCTTCTATGGCGTCGAGATCCGCGAGCTGCCCGACGTCGACCGCCCGGTCATTACGGTCTCGGCCGACTTCACCGGCGCCGCCGCCGAGACGATGGATCGCGAAGTCACGGCCGTGCTCGAAGGCGCGGTGTCGCGCGTCTCCGGCGTCAAGTCGATCTCGTCGACCTCGTCCTTCGGGCGCAGCCGCATCACCGTGGAGTTCGGCGACAGCGTCAACCTCGACGTCGCCGCCTCGGACATGCGCGATGCGCTCGGACGCGTTTCCAACACGCTGCCACAGGGGATGGACACGCCGCGCATCGTCAAGGCGGACGCCAACTCCAACGCCGTCGTGCGCCTCGCGCTCACCTCCGACCGCATGTCGGTCGAGGACATGACCATCCTCGTCGAGGACGAAATCCTCGACACACTGTCGGCTGTGCCCGGCGTCGCCGACGTTCAGGTGTTCGGCGATCGCGAAAAGATCTTCCGCATCGACATCGACCAGTCGAAGCTGGCGAGCCTCGGCTTCACCGTCGCCGACCTGCGCAGCGCGCTCGGCTCGGTCGCCTTCGACGCGCCGGCCGGCTCGATCACCACCGCCAACCAGGACATCATCGTCCGCGCCACCGCTGCGGTGACGACGCCGGAGGCGTTCGAGAACATCGTGATCGCCGGGCGCACCCGCATCGGCGACGTCGCCACCGTCACGCTCGACGGCGACAACCCGGCCACCTCGCTGCGCGCCAACGGCCGCACCGGCATCGGCCTCGGCATCATCCGCGCCGCCGAGTCCAACACGCTCGACATCTCGCAGGGTGTGCGCGAGGCGGCAGCCCGCATCCAGCAGAATCTGCCGGAAGGCATGGACATCCGCGTCACCAGCGACGACGCGGTCTTCGTGCAGGGCGCCATCCACGAGGTCGAGATCGCGCTGGTCCTGTCGGTCTCGATCGTCCTGCTCATCATCTACATGTTCCTGCTCGACTGGCGTGCGACGCTGATCCCCGGCCTCGCCATGCCCGTCGCGCTGATCGGCTCGATCGCCGCCATCTACATGGCCGGCTTCTCCATCAACATCCTCACCCTGCTGGCGCTGGTGCTCGCCACCGGCCTCGTCGTCGACGACGCCATCGTCGTGCTTGAAAACATCGTGCGCCGGCGCAACGAAGG
Organism: Rhizobiaceae bacterium; assembly: GCA_050178915.1. Taxonomy (GTDB): domain Bacteria; phylum Pseudomonadota; class Alphaproteobacteria; order Rhizobiales; family Rhizobiaceae; genus JBFXAF01. The sequence continues at coordinate 14,322 of JBFXFO010000044.1, forward strand.
CATGGGCCCGCGCGCCGCCGCCGTGCTCGGCACGCAGGAAGTGTTCTTCGCCGTCATCGCGACCACCGCGACGCTGGTCGCCGTGTTCGTGCCGCTCTCCTTCCTGCCCGGCCAGACCGGTGGCCTGTTCCGCGAGTTCGGCTTCGTGCTCGCCATGTCGGTGCTGCTCTCGTCGGTGGTCGCGCTGTCGCTCTGTCCGATGCTCGCCTCGCGCATGCTGAAAGGGCATGCCGAACACGGCAGCCGCGGCATCGGTGCACGCATCGGCGGCGGCCTGGCGCGGACCTACCGGCGCTGCCTCGGCGCATGCCTCAACGCGCCGCTGATCGTGGTGCTGATCTCGGTGCTGTTCGCCGGCGCCGCCTTCGCCGCCTTCGGCCTGATCCGTCAGGAGCTGACCCCGGTCGAGGACCGCTCGCTCGTCGCCATGCGTATCCAGGCACCGCAGGGCGTCAGCCTCGACTACACCGCTGCGCAGATGCGCGAGCTGGAGCGGCTGGTGCAGCCTCTCATCCAGTCCGGCGAGGTGGTGAACACCTTCGCCAATGCCGGCCAGGGCGGCAGCGTCAATGGCGGCTTCATGGTGCTGACGCTGGCGCCGTGGGACAAGCGCGAGCGCACCCAGCAGCAGATCGCCGCCGACGTCGTCGAATATGCCAAGCAGGTGCCTGGCATCCGCGTCTTCCCGATCCAGCCGAACAGCCTCGGCATCCGCGGCGCCGGCAGCGGCCTGCAGTTCGCCATCGTCGGCAGCGACTATGGCGTGCTCAACGAGACGGCGCTGAAGGTCGTCTCCGCCCTGCAGCAGGACCCGCGTTTCCAGCAGGCCCGACTGTCGTCGGAGACCACGCAGCCGCAGCTCTCCGTCGAGATCAACCGCGACCGCGCCTCCGATCTCGGCATCAACATCGACGGCCTTGCCGACTCCATCCAGGCCATGCTCGACGGCCGCGAGATCGGCGACGTGTTCCTCGGCGACCGTGCCTATGCGGTGAAGCTGGTTTCGACCACCAACCCGATCAACGACCCTACCGATCTCGAGAACATCTTCCTCAAGACCGCCGACGGCCGCTACGTGCCGATGTCGACCATCGCCACTTTGACCGAACGCGCGGTGCCGCCGCAGCTGGCGCGCGAACAGCAGTTGCGCTCCGTCGCCGTCACGTCGGGCCTTCGCTCCGACTTCGCGCTGGGAGATGCCTGGGTTGCCGCGCAGCAGATCGCCGAGCCGCTGCTGCCAGCCGGCACGCGCATCATTCCGCTCGCCGAGGCGGCGACGCTCGGCGAGCAGACGGGATCGATGATCACCATCTTCGGCTTCGCGCTGGTCATCATCCTGCTGGTGCTGGCGGCGCAGTTCGAGAGTTTCGTCTCCGCCGTCATCATCATGGCGACGGTTCCGCTCGGTCTCGCCTGCGCCGTGTTTGCCATGCTGCTCACAGGCACCAGCATGAACGCCTACAGCCAGATCGGCCTCGTGCTGCTCGTCGGCGTCATGGCCAAGAACGGCATTCTGATCGTCGAGTTCGCCAACCAGCTGCGCGACCGCGGCCTGGGCGTGCGCGAGGCGATCGAGCAGGCGTCCAACGTCCGCCTGCGGCCGGTGATGATGACCATGATCTGCACCGTGCTCGGCGGCCTCCCGCTGATCCTCGCCAGCGGCGCTGGCGCCGAAGCGCGCATCGCGCTCGGCTGGGTCATCGTGGGTGGCCTCGGCATGGCGACGGTCTCGACGCTCTTCCTGACGCCGGTCGCCTATCTCCTGCTCGGCCGTTTCGTCACGCCGAAGGTGCAGGAAGAGGCGCGGCTGAAGCGCGAGCTGCAGGAAGCGGCGTACACCAACACCGAGCCGGCGGAATGAACCGGTCTGGCCCGAGCCAGATCATCGAAATTCTGGTCATGCCGGCCTGACCTGAATAGCGATTGGTCTAGGCCAGCCAGCGGCCGACGATCGACCACCGTGCTGCGAGGAAGTTGAGCGCGGCCGCCAGCACCACGCCGATGATCTTCGCCGGCCACACCCCGATCATGTCCGCCAGCACGTAGAGGTTCAGGCTCGACACGCCGAGCGAGATCAGGGCTCCGAGCGAGACGAAGCGCAGGAGCGAGCCGCCGACCTGGCGCGAACGCTCGCCGGCAAACGTCCACAACGAATTGGCCGCGAAAGAAAACGTCACTGCGACGATCCAGGCGAGCAGGTTCGCCAGCAGCGGCACATCGATCACCTGCAGGAGCAGGCTGAACGCGGCGAGGTCGATCGCGGTGTTGGCGATGCCGACGACACCAAAGCGCAGCAGTTGCCGGCGCACGCCGCCCGGCTTTGCCGATGCGTCGCTCAAGCCGCCCCCGCGCCGAGCGCGCCCACAACTGCCTTGCTCGCCATCAGCGCATCATACTCGACCTTGCGCTGCGCCAGGAACGGGTCGCGTCCCGCCAGCACCTCGTCCGGAAAGCCGGGATGGCACATGAAGAGCTGCGGCCCGCCCCGTGCCACCGCGTTCGACAGGACGCCCGCAAACGCTTGCCTCGCCCGCCAGTCGTAGATGCCGGTCAGCGGTCCGGACAGCGGCACCCGCGCACGCCGCATGGCGGCGTCGAACCCGCCGGCCAGCGCGGCGATCACCGCCTGCTTGCGCGCGGCCGTGCCAAGGCCGAGCGCAAGGCCCGGCGCCGCTCGCACGAAGCGGCCTGCAACTTCTCCGTCGCGCTCGAAGCGCATCTTCAGCCAGCGCCGCACGGCAGGGAGGAAATGCACATGCTGGTGCCCGTCGAAGAAATCCGGCCGCCTGCCCAGTTCGGCAACGAAGCGCGCATGCTGCGCGTCGAGTTCGTCATGCACATCCGCCTCCGCCATGCGCCGCGCCGCGAGGCCCGTAACGAGACCACCCAGCGCCGGCAGCCTGCCCTCCGGCGCCAGCCGCGATGCTCCCGTCAGCGCCGGCTGGTCGGTCAGCGTCAGGTGCAGGCCGGCGCAGCTTCCCGGCGCCAGCCGCGCCGCCTGCTCCGGCCAGTCGGGGAAGATCGTCATGCAACTCGTACCCGAGAGCCGCCCGGCATCGAGCAGCGTCCGGATCGCCTCCGATACGCCCGGCGACAGCCCGTAGTCATCCGCGATGATGCGGAACGTCACGGCACCGGCTTCCAGTCGCCGCCGGCCTGCTGCGCGGAGGAGGTGATGTCGCGCACGAGATAGGGCGGCCGGTCCTTGCCTTCGCTCACCGCCACCCAGAGATACTCGCCGATCACGCCGAGCAGCGCGAGGTTGAAGCCGCCCAGCACCACCACGGCCACGACGAGGCTCGGATAACCCGGCACCGCAACGCCGTTGAAAATCACCTCGACGATGATCGACACGCCGTAGGCCATGCCGGCCAGCGCCACGACAAGGCCGAGCAGTGCGATCATCCTGAGCGGCACCACCGAAAAGGAAGTGATCGCCTCGACCGACAGCGCCAGCAGCGACAGCCGCGACCATTTCGTGCTGCCGGCCACACGCGGCGCCGGCATGTAGTCGACCGCCTTCTGGCGGAAGCCGGCCCAGGCGTAGAGCCCCTTGTTGAAGCGCTGGTGATCGCGCAGCCGGCGGAACGCCTCGACCACCGGCCGCCGCATGACGCGGAAATCGCCGCCATTCGCCGGTATCTCGTAGCGCTGCCCGGCGTTCATCAATTCGTAGAAGCGCCGCGACAGCCATCCGCGCGTGCGGCTTTCCGAGCGTTCGGCGATGCGTGCGAACACGACGTCGATTTCGCGGTCCGCATGCAGTTCGGCCAGCATCCCGAGGGCCACCTCGGCCGAATGCTGCAGGTCGGCGTCCATGATGAGCGTGTAGTCGCCGGCGGAGCGGTCGAGCCCGGCGAGCACGGCAAGCTCCTTGCCGAAATTGCGGCTGAGCCGCACCATCTCCCAGCTGCCGGCAAGCGTCTGCGACAGGATGCCGACGCTGCCGTCGGTGCTGCCGTCGTCGACAATGATCTTGTGTACGGAAAACCCGAAGCGCGCCTGCACCTGCGCCTCAAAGGCGGCCACGAGCGCGCAGAACGAAGCCGCCGATTCGGCCTCGTTGTAGACCGGCACCACGATGTCGAGGCGAGTCATGCCGCCGCCCCTGTCAGCCTCCCGCCCTCATGCGCGCGTCGGCTGACGTACCACCACGCAAGAATGCCCATGACGATCGTGCTGACCGTCGGCGCCAGCCAGAAGCGCCCGATCTCCTGAATTATCGGATGGATGCCCTGCAGTCCGCCGAGCGAGAGGATCAGCGCCGGAATGATGGCGGCGCTGAACAGCCCATGCCGCGACAGCATCCACGCGATCGCCAGCGAGGCCGGCGGCGCGAACATCGCGTAGGTGTTGCATTCGACGCGCGGGTTGAAGAGGCAGGTGTAGAAAGCGCCCACCGTCACGATCGCCAGCACACCGACTGCATCGCGGCGCTTCGCAGCGATGGCCAGCACGGCAGCCAGCGTGGCTACTGCCGCGACCATGCGCACCAGCATCGCCGCGCCGTCGCCGATCGGAAGGCCGATCACCTTCAGCACCGCCGTGAAGTCCGACGGGACGAAGGCCGCCGCGGTTTCCGTTGACATGGCGGTGAACAGCCGCCCGAAGGCCAGTGTCTGCTCAAGCACATAGTCGGTCGGCGCGAAGGCGAAAGGCAGCGCGACGACGAACAGCAGCGCGCCCACGACCGGCAGGATCATGCGCGGGCGCAGCGCGCAGATGAGCAGCAGCAGCACCAGCGCCGTCGGCTTGGCCAGCAGCGCGACCGCCGCCCACCCCGCCACGCGCCACGGCCGACCTTCCATCGCGCCAGCAACTGCGAGCCAGCAGGCGCCCGCCAGGAGTATTGTCGACTGGCCGTTGCGAAATGCGGCAGCGCAGACAGGTATTGCGAAGAACAGCGCCGTGGAAATCATCCACAAACGGTTGGGCGTCTCGAGGCGCGTCGCCTGCCGCACGATGGCGTAGGTCAGCACGGCGTAGCCGACGACACGCCAGGCCATTCCGTCGAACGGTACGCCGAGCAGCCAGAACGGCTCGGTCGCTACCGCAAACGCGGGCGGATACAGGTAGCCCATCACGCCGGCATAGAGAGGCTGCAGATCGAAGAAGCGGTCGCTGCCCAGACGGTAGGCGGAAATCACGGATCGGGCGTCGCCATGATCATAAGCCAGGGCCAGCACGGCGATGCCGAAACATGCCCACGCAAATGCGCCGGACATATTCACCCAAAGCGGCAATTCCCGCCCGCGCGGCCACCGCCCCACAGACACCATCGGCATACGCGCACACCCCAGCCCCGGCGCAGCGATAGCGGCTTTTCTGTGAGTTTCCTATTAAAAAAAGCTGCACGGATCGCTCCGTGCAGCCTTTTTCGTCTGACTTTGGGTTACTGGCCCTTTGCAGGATCGACGCGGCCCACTTCTTTCCACATACCGCCTTCGATCTTGGAAATGACGATCACGTCGGCGCCCTGATGGTCGTTGGGGCCGTACTTCACATGGGCGTCAGCGATGGGGTCGTCATAGTCGAGCGACTCCATGCCCTTCTGGAATGATTCGGGCGTCAGGTCCTTGCCGGCAGCCTCCAGGCCCTTCACCAGCGTCATCGCCGCCGAAGCGCCGAGCTGCGCCGCCGTGCCCGGGTCCTCGCCCGTCGTCGTCTTGAACTTCTCCGCCCAGGCCTTGAGATCGGCGTTGCTGCCAAGCCGAGCCTCGAGGTCGGACCAGCCGGCCGCGGCGTAGTAGCCTTCCGTCACGCCGCCCGGAACCTTGGCGACCGCCGTGTTGAAGCCGGCCGACGAGCCCACGAACACCACGTCGTTCCAGCCGAGCTTCTTCGCCGTGCCGAGGATGACGATCGTCTGCCGCACGCCGACAGCCGTCGAGATGATGTCGCAGCCTGCCTCGCGCAGCTTGGTCAGCGAGCCGACGAAGTCCTGGTCGTCCGGCTTGTGGGTGGTCTCGGCCGCATAGCTCAGGCCGAGCTCCTCAGCTTTTTCCTTCGTCCCCTCATACACTTCGAGGCCGAAATCGGAAGGGAAGTACATGGCGCAGATTTCCTTGGCGCCGGTCTGCTTCGCCAGGAACTCCACCGCCGCCTTGAGCTGGTCGTAGTAGGACGAGGTGCCGGTGTACTTGTAGGTGATGTCGCCCTCGATCATCTGGCGCGCGGCGGTCAGCGGCGACACGTTCGCCACTTTCGCAGCTTCCATGATCGGGAAGCCGGCGAGGTTGTGCGGCGTGCCCAGATTCTGGATCATCGCGAACACCTTGTCCGAATTCACCAGCTTGTTGAAGTTCTGCACCGCCTTCGGCACCTGGTAGCCATGATCCTCGACCACGAAGCGGATCTGACGGCCGTGCACGCCGCCCGCCGCGTTCACCTCGTCGAAGTAGAGCTGCATCGCCTTGACCGACTGCACGTTGAACGGCGCGAACACGCCGGACAGGTCGCCGTTCGAGCCGATCACGATCTCGGTGTCCGAGACGCCCTGCTGGGCGAGCGCCGTGCCGGCCAGTCCGGTCGCCAGCCCTGCGGCCAGCAGTGTCCTTGCAAGTGTCTTTTTCATTGTCTCGTTTCCTCCTTCTTTGGTTTTTGATCGTTCACCCTGCGGCAAGGGACGCTGCGTGCGCACCGGCCTGACGGCCATCACGCATTTCCGAGCGGTTCCTTCCCGTAGATCTGCTCCAGCAGGTTTCCGTGCTTCTTCTCCACGAAGCTGCGCTTCAGCTTCATCGTCGCGGTCAGTTCCTCGTCCTCCGCCGTCAGCAGCACGTCGATCAGCCGGAAATCCTTGATCTGTTCGACCCTGGCGAACTCGCGGTTGGTCTCCTCCACCACGCCGGCGATCAGCTCTCGCACCTCCTTCGCCGCGCACAGCGACTTGAAGTCGCCGAATGGCACGCGCCTGTCCTGCGCGAACTTTTCCACGTTCTCCTGGTCGATCATGATCAGCGCCGAAAGGAACTTGCGCTTGTCGCCGATCACCACCGCGTCGGAGATATATGGCGAGAACTTCAGCCGGTTCTCGATCTCGGCGGGCGTGATGTTCTTGCCGCCGGCCGTGATGATGATGTCCTTCAGCCGCCCGGTGATCGTCAGGTAGCCCTCATTGTCGATGCGTCCGACGTCGCCTGTCCTCAGCCAGCCATCGACCACGGTTTCGGCAGTCTTGTCCGGCTTGTTCCAGTAGCCCTTGAAGACGTTGCCGCCGCGGTACTGGATCTCGCCATCCGGCGCGATGCGCACCTCGCTGCCCGGCACCACCTTGCCGATCGAGCCGGTCTTGTAATCCTCCATCAGATTGAGGGAGATCACGCCGGAGCTTTCGGTCATGCCGTAGCCTTCCAGCACGGTCACGCCGATCGCCTTGTACCAGCGCAGCAGATCGGGCGAGACCGGTGCCGCGCCGGTGGTGCCGCGCCGCAACCGGTGCAGGCCGAGCATGCGCCGCAGATTGGCGAGCACCATGAAATCCCAGAATGCGTAGGCGAGCGCCGTTGTCGCCGGCACGCTCCTGCCCTCTTCGAGCGCGGCGGCGCGCTTCATCCCGGTCTTCACCGCGCGGCGGTAGGCCCATCGGCCGAGCCGCGTGGACTCGCCGGCCATGATTGCCACGCGGCTGTAGATCTTCTCCCAGACGCGCGGCACGGCGGTGAACACATGCGGCGCCACCTCGCGCACATTGTCGAACACCGTCTCCGGGCTCTCGGCGAAGTTGACCGTCGACTTCAGCGCGATCGGAATGAACACGGTGATCAGCCGCTCGAGGATGTGGCAGAGCGGCAGGAAGCAGACCTGCTCGTCGGTTTCGTTGACGGGCAGCGTCAAAAGCGACCCCATGATCGAAGCCATGATGTTGGAATGGCTGATCATCGCGCCCTTCGGCGGGCCGGTCGTCCCCGACGTATAGACGAGGATCGCCGTGTCGTCCGGCCTGGAATGCGCGATCTCTTCCTCGAAGCGCGTCGGGTTGGCCTTCAGGAACTCGCGCCCGAGCCGGTAGAGTTCGTCGAGGAAGATGACCCTGTCGTCGGCAAACCCGTGCAGCCCGTGCTGGTCGAAGACGATGACCTTGGTCAGGCCGGGCATTTCGTCCTTCACCGACAGGTACTTGTCGAGCTGCTCGTCATTCTCGACGAACAGGAAGCGGCTGTCGGAATCATTGACCAGATATTTGAGCTGGCTGGCCGAGTCGGTCGTGTAGACGCCCGACGCGATGCCGCCGACCGACTGAATGCCGAGATCGGCGTAGATCCACTCCTTGTTGTCCTCCGACAGGATCGACACCACCTCGCCGCGCTTCAGGCCCAGTGCCAGCAGGCCAAGCCCCATCAGCCGCGCATGCTCGTAGAAGTCGCCCCAGCTGTAGGAGAGCCAGATGCCGTAGTCCTTTTCGCGATGGGCGATCTTCTGCGCCAGCTCCGAGCAGCGCAGCTGGAACAGCTTCACCAGCGTGTCGCAGCCGTCGAAATAATACGGCCCGGTCCCGACATCGGCGTTGAACGTGTGGCCGTCACGCGTCTGCTGCGGCGGCATGGGGATCGCGACTGTCACCGTTACGCCCTCCCGTGTTTGACGGCTGCCACTTTCACCGCCATGTCTTCCTCTGCTTCCAGCGCTTCTGGCCGCGCTGCGTCTCGCCCTGCACGCCGAGATAGAATTCCTGTACGTCCTTCGACTGCAGCAGGCGCGGCGCCGTGTCCGCCATCACCACCCGGCCGAGTTCCATGACGTAGCCGTAGTCGGCCACCTCCAGCGCCACGCGGGCATTCTGCTCGACCAGCATCATGGTCACGCCCTGCTCGCGGTTGAGCCGGCGGATGATCGAGAAAATCTCCTTCACCAGCAGCGGCGAGAGCCCGAGGCTGGGCTCGTCGAGCAGCATCACCTTCGGGTCGGCCATCAGCCCGCGCCCGATGGCGAGCATCTGCTGCTGCCCGCCCGACAGCGTGCCGGCAGCCTGCCGCCGTCGTTCGGCGAGGATGGGGAAGTAGGAGAACACCATCTCCTCGTCGCGCCGCACGCCGACCATGTCGGAGCGCGTGAACGCGCCCATGCGCAGATTTTCCTCCACCGTCAGCAGCGGAAAGACTTCGCGCCCCTCGGGCACGTGCACGATGCCGGCGCGCACCACGCGGTCGGGTTCCGAGCCAGCGATGTCGCCGCCGCCATACCGGATTTCGCCCTTCTGCGGTGACATCACGCCGGAGATGGTCTTGAGCAGCGTGGTCTTGCCGGCGCCATTGGCGCCGAGCACGGTGACGATCTGCCCGCGCCGCACCTCCAGGCTGACGCCGCGAATGGCCATGATCGGCCCGTAGAAGCTTTCGAGGTTCTTCACCTCCAGCACCACCGGCGTGTCCTCGCGCGAGGGAGAGAGCGGCATGGGCTGGGTCATCACGCCACCACCTTCTCGGTCGCGACGGGATCGGAGGTTCCGATATAGGCCTCGATCACCTTGGGATGGTTCTGCACCTCATGCGCGGTGCCGAGCGCCAGCATCTTGCCGTCGGCCAGCGCCAGCACGCGGTCGGAGACGGACGAGACAAGGTGCATGTCGTGCTCGACCATCAGCACGGTCACGCCCATCTCGCGCTTGATGTCCTCGATCCAGTAGGCGACGTCGAGCGTCTCCTCGACCGACAGGCCCGACGCCGGCTCGTCGAGCAGCAGCAGGCGTGGCTCGACCGCCAGCGCGCGGCCCATCTCCACCACCTTGCGCACGCCGTAGGGCAGCCCGGCGATGTATTTCTCGCGGTAGGCCTGCAGGTCGAGGAAGTCGATCACCTTCTCCACCGCCTCGCGGTGGCGTCGCTCCTCGCGCCGCACGAACGGCGTGAACAGCAGTTCGTTCAGCAGGTTGCCCTGCCGGTGGCGGTGGCGGCCGACGAGCAGGTTCTGCAGCACCGTCGCATGCTCGAACAGCTCGATGTTCTGGAAGGTGCGCGCA
>JBFXFO010000045.1:0-24168 GCA_050178915.1 Rhizobiaceae bacterium
GGTGGAGAGGATGTGCTTCAGCGTGCCGAGCGTATCGAAGCCGGGCAGGCAGGGCGCCGGCATGCGGTTCCCGCGTGCGTCGAACCAGAGCGAGGAGGGGCCAGGCAGGATGCGGATGCCGTGGTTCGGCCAGATCGGCGCCCAGTTCTTCACGCCCTCCGTGTAGTGCCACATGCGGTCGCCGTTGATCACCGCGCCGCCGGCGGCGCGCGTGATCTCGACCATGCGTCCGTCGACGTGATGCGGGACGCCGGCCACCATGTGTTTCGGCGCCGGGCCGAGCCGGTCGACCGGCCAGTTACGCCGCACGAGATCGAAGTCGCCGCCGATGCCGCCGGAGGTCACCAGTACCTTCGGCGCCGACAGCTCGAACTCGCTGACGATGGCGCGGCCCGATTGTTGGCCGCGTTCCACGGTCGATGGTTCCAGCACCTCGCCGGAGACGCCGCTGACCGCGCCGTTCGCCCTGATCAGGCGGCTGACGCGGTGGCGGAAGCGCAGCGTGATGCGGCCGGCCTTCACATGTTCCTCGACGCGGCGGACGAACGGCTCGAGCACGCCGGGCCCGGTGCCCCAGGTGATGTGGAAGCGCGGAACCGAGTTGCCATGTCCATGCGCATGGCTGCCGCCGCGCTCGGCCCAGCCGACCACCGGAAACCAGCGCATGCCCATGGCGTGCAGCCACGGGCGCATTTCTCCGGCGGAAAAGTCGATGAACGCTTCGGCCACCTTGCGCGGCCAGTGGTCCTCGGGTCGGTCGAACTGCGCCGAGCCCATCCAGTCCTGCAGCGCCAGCGCTTTGGAATCGCGGATGCGCATGCGCCGCTGCTCGGGGCTGTCGACGAAGAACAGGCCGCCGAGCGACCAGAAGGCCTGCCCGCCGAGTGAGTTCTCGCCTTCCTGTTCGAGCACGATCACCCGCCTGCCGGCGTCGCCGAGTTCGGCGGCGGCGACGAGGCCGGCAAGTCCTCCGCCCACGACGATCGCATCGGCGCTGTCGGCCATTCGTTCCTCCTCGGCTCCGCTTCCCAGTGAAACGGGCCGGCGCGCCGGGATCAAGCGCAAAGTCGGGCTGTCCCGTGGACGTGTCGCAGTTCAGCGGCTAGCGTCAGCGCTACCAGACTCAAGGGCGCCAGCCATGTGGGAAGACGTCGCCTATTCGCAGGACCTGCTGCGCATCCTGCTCGACCCGGCGACGTGGGTCATCGCGATCATCGCCATATTTGCGCAGCCGCACCGCAGCGCGCTCGCTCGTATTGCCGTTGCGATCGTTGCCAGCGTGGCGCTTTCGCTCGTGCTCTATGTCCTGCCCGCGGGCGAAACGGGCCGGTCGTATGCCTGGACGGCGCTCCTGTATCTCGGCGTCGCAACGGCAATCTGGGCAGTGGCGCTGGTGCTGCTGCAACGCTTCATTATCAACGGGCGCATGCGCAGGGGGGCGGGACGATGATTGCAGACATCCTGATCGGGCTGGTGGCCCTGATCCACGTCTATATCGTGGTGCTGGAAATGCTGCTGTGGGAACAGCCGGCGGGGCGCCGGGCCTTTGGCCTGACGCCGGAATTCGCAAAGCAGACGCGCGTGCTGGCGGCCAATCAGGGGCTGTACAACGGCTTCCTCGTTGCCGGCCTTGTCTGGGGCCTCATCCTTGGCGCGGCGGGTTATGACGTGAAGATATTCTTCCTCGCCTGCGTGATCGTTGCCGGCGTGTTCGGCGCGGCGACGGCGGGCATGCGCATCCTGTTCATCCAGGCGGTGCCGGCGGCGCTGGCGCTGCTCGCCCTCCTCATCGGCTGGTAGGAAAGGACGCCCTCCCGCCGGTCAGGCAAGACTCCCACGGGGGACGGGAGCCATGCGCGATGCCGGTGAGAGGGCGGCGCCTCGTCAGGCGCGTGCGTAGGCCTCGATGTCGCGGTTCAACTGGCGCACCTGCGATTGCAGCTTCTGGAAGGCGACGCGCGGCAGTCTACCTTCGTGCCGGCTCGCCGTCGCCAGAGCCTGGTGCCTGATCCCGTGCGCCTCGCTGCGCAGCTTGCGGAATTCGACGCGGTTCAGGTGGCCGGCGGCGCGCCCGGCGCGTATGCGATGGTTGGCGGTGCCGAGTTCATGCACGATCGCCGCAAGCCGTGGCCTGTAGGCAGCCTTCACGATGGCGGGCGCCATCTGGTGCTGGCCGGCCATCTCCGGTTCGCTGCCGATCGGCGGCTTGCCGCTGTAGCCGCGATCTTCGGACGCTGGATTGTTCATGCCGGCCGCCTGCGCTCCCACGAGCGAAGCGGAAACGACGGTGGCTGCGAGGATGGCCTTGACGATGAAAGAGCGCATGATGCGCCTCCTGATGCTCCGGGTGCCGGCCCTTCACCGGTCGCCCGACTGACGCAGGCCGTCTCGTTCTGTCGGGTCGCGGCGTCGTATCAGGCGTCGCCGGCAGTTCCCGGCCTGCACGCGCGAGGCTAGGCCCCCCGCAAGGGCTCTGCCATTAAACAAAAGATAATGTTTCCCACGGCTTCGCTGCCGCAAAGTGCGCCGATCCTGCCTTGTTGTGGCAGGATTTGGCCTGGCTGCCGGCCGCGTCGAAACGTAGCAGCGAGAGGCCGTGCCGGCCTCAGCGCTCGGTGAGCTTGAGTTCGATGCGGCGGTTCTTGTCGCGCGCTTCCGGCGTGTCCGCGGGGTCGAGAGGCTGGAACTCGCCGAAGCCGGCGGCGACCAGCCGGTTGGCCGGCACACCCTGCGAGATCAGATACTTCACGACCGACGTCGCGCGGGCCGAGGAGAGCTCCCAGTTGTCGCGGTAGCGGCCGGCGCCGGAAAGCGCGATGTTGTCGGTGTGGCCATCGACGCGCAGCACCCAGTTGATCTCCGGCGGAATCTCGCGCTGCAGCTCGATGATGGCGTCGGCGAGCTTCTTCATCTCCACCTGCCCGGCCTCGTTGATCTGCTCGCCGCCGGTCGGGAAGAGAACTTCCGACTGGAACACGAAGCGGTCGCCGACGATGCGGATGTTCTCGCGGTCGGAGAGGATTTCGCGCAGGCGGCCGAAGAAGTCCGAGCGGTAGCGGTTCAGCTCCTGCACGCGCTGCGCCAGCGCCACGTTGAGGCGGCGGCCGAGGTCGGCGATCTTGGTGTTGGATTCGCGATCGCGCACTTCCGAGGCATTGAGCGCGTCCTCGAGCGCCGCGATCTGCTTGCGCAGCGCCGAAATCTGCTGGTTGAGCAGTTCTACCTGTGACAGCGCGCGCTGGCTGACCTGCCGTTCGGCGTCGAGCGCGCCGGAGAGCGCGCCGATGCGCTCGGTCGCCGCTGTGTCGGCGCCGGCGCCGCGTGCCAGCAGCGCCTCGAGGCGGGAGCGTTCGGCCTGCGCGGTGTCGAGCGACGCCTGCAGGTTGGCGATCGAATCCTGCGAGTCCTGGGTGTTGGAGCGCTCAAGCGCGAGCAGCTGCGTCAGCTCGTTGATCTGCGAGTTGAGGCGGGTCAGCACCTCGTCCTTGCCGGCCACTTCGCGCGACAGCAGGAACTGCGCCAGCACGAACACCGACAGCAGGAACATGATGGCGAGCAGCAGCGTCGAGAGGGCATCGACGAAGCCCGGCCAGTAGTCGATGCGGCGCTCCGCACGACGCCCACGCGCAAGCGCCATATCAGATCCTCTCGCGACCGTTGCGGTCGAGGGCGTTGGCGATCTTTTCCAGCGTGGCGCGCATGGCGCGCTGCTCTTCCGACTGGGCCTCGACCCAGTCGCGCATCAGCTGCTGTTCGCTGCGCATGTTCTTCACCAGTCCGGAGACGCCGTCGGCGAGGTTGGCCATGGCGGTGGCGACGCGCTGGTTCGAGCCGCCGGAGGAATCCTGCATGCTGCGGAGACGGTCGCTGAGCGCGCGGATCTCGTCCGACGAGCCCGCTGCCTTCGGATCGGCAGTGAGGATGTCCGAGGAAAGGTCGGTCACCGACGACAGCCAGTTTTCGAGTTCGGTGTAGAAGCGCGTCTGCGCGCGGCCGGCCTGCAGATCGAGGAAGCCGACCACCAGCGAGCCGGCGAGGCCGAAGAGCGAGGACGAAAACGCCGTGCCCATGCCGTCGAGCGGCGCGGCGAGACCGGACTTCAATGCTTCGAGGACGTCATTGGCGCTGCCCGAGCCCGGATCGAGCGAGCGGATGGTGTCGCCGATCGAGCCGATCGTCTCCAGCAGGCCCCAGAAGGTGCCGAGCAGGCCGAGGAAGACGAGCAGGCCGATCAAGTAGCGCGTGATGTCGCGCGTCTCGTCGAGACGGTTGGCGATGGAGTCCAGCATCGAACGCATCGAGCTGGTGGAGAGCGCCATGGTCGACGAGCGCGACAGCAGCGCCTTCATCGGCGCCAGCAGCACCGGTTCGGTCGTCTCGGAGCCGGCGCGGAAGGAGTTGACCCAGCGGATTTCGCGGAACAGGCGCACCACCTGCGCGAAGGCGAGCAGGATACCGACGGTCAGCACGCCGACGATGAGGCCGTTGAGACCGGGGTTGGTGGTGAAGGCGGCCGAGATCTGGCGGTAGAGGATCGCGGCGATGAAGCCGGCGATGGCCAGGAAGACCAGCATGGAGAAGAGAAACACGCGCGGACTGGACAGGCGCGCGGGGTCGTATCCGCTCGAATCGCCCAGCGTCACGTCGCTGCCAAAAGTCCTGAAAACCGCCATCCGCGCCTCTGCCCCAGATCCTGGCCCAACCCCTGGATCAGCCCTGCGGGAGTCTAATCGGAATTGTGACGAAATTGAAAGGCGAACAGCCATGCCGGCAGGGGCAAATTCCCCATCGGAAGGGCCGAAAACGCCTTGGGCGCGAAAGATAAGGGGCAAAATCGTGGCGGCCAGACCGTCGCCACGATCGGGCGTCAGCGCGGCGGCAGCGGCCGCGCGACCGTCTTGAGCAGCGCCTTGTGGATGGCTTCGTTGCCGGCCACGACCGTGCTGGTGTCGAACATGTCGTTGCCGCCCTTGCGGTCGGTGACGAAACCGCCGGCCTCGCGCACGATCACCGTGGCGGCTGCCGTGTCCCAGGGCTGCAGGCCGTCCTCCCAGAAACCGTCGAGGCGACCGGCCGCGACATAGCAGAGGTCGAGCGCCGCGGCGCCCATGCGGCGCACGCCGGCTGCGTCGGCCATGACGTGGCGCAGTTCGATCAGGTAGTTCGGATGATTGCCGCGGCCGATGTGCGGGATACCCGTGCCGATCACCGCGTCGGTGAGCTTGGTGCGGCCCGAGACGCGCAGCCGGCGGTCGTTCATGAAGGCGCCGCCGCCGCGCTCGGCGGTGTAGAGCTCGTCCATCGCCGGGTTGTAGACCACGCCGGCGACGAGCTGGCCCTGCCGCTCGAGCCCGATCGACACGGCGAAGATCGGAATGCCGTGCAGGAAGTTGGTGGTGCCGTCGAGCGGATCGACGATCCAGCGATGCTGCCCGTCCTCGCCGTCGACCGCGCCGCGCTCCTCCATCAGGAAGGCGTAGCCCGGACGCGCCTTCGACAGCTCGGCATGCACGATTTCCTCGGCCTTGCGGTCGGCCTGGCTGACATAGTCGCCCGGCCCCTTGAGCGAAACCTGCAGGTTCTGCACCTCGCCGAAATCGCGCGAGAGCGAGCGGCCGGCCTTCACGGCAGCCTGGACCATCACGTTCATCAGTGCCGAGCGGGCCATTTCAGATTCTCCGACTGCCTCTAATCCGCGCGACGCAGATAAGTCAGTTCGTTGGTGTCGACCAGCACGCGTTCGCCGGCAGCGATGAAGGGCGGGACGAGGATCTTGATGCCGTTCTCGAGCGTCGCGCTCTTGTAGGAGGACGCTGCCGTCTGGCCCTTCACCACCGGGTCGGCCTCCGAGATTGCCAGCACGACCTGATCGGGCAGCTTGATGCCGATCGGCCGCTCGCCATAGAGGCGCACCGTCACCATCATGCCGTCCTGCAGGAAGGCGGAACGCTCGCCGACGAAATCCTTGGCGAGTTCCAGCTGTTCGTAGGACTCGGTGTCCATGAAGACCAGCTGATCGCCCTGCTCGTAGAGGAAGGAGAAATCCTTCAGTTCGAGATCGACCTGCTCGACCTTCTCGTCGGAGCGGAAGCGCTCGTTGAGCTTGGTGCCGTTGATCAGGTTCTTCAGCTCGACCTGGTTGTAGGCGCCGCCCTTGCCGGGCTTCACCGTGTTGGACTTCACCGCGACCCACAGCCCGCCATCATGTTCGATGACGGTGCCGGGGCGGATTTCGTTGCCGCTGATCTTGGCCATGGGAAGTTTTCCGGAAGGGTTCCGCGACAGGCGGATTTCGGCGCTTCCAAGACCACAGAATGTGCGGAGTGGCAAGGGAGCGGCCGATCTGGAGGCGACGCTGCGCCGGCTCCTGCGGCGGCCGCCGATCTTTCGGAGCGACAGGAGCGCTCGCGACCGCCGGAGCAACGCGCGTATCGCTCGTGGGGGAAGCGTCTTCCACCCGTTGAGCTTGCCGCCGTTCGCGGCGCAAAACCGCTCACACTTTTGCACGAATTGCTCTAGGGTCCGCACCGTTTCTGAACGGGAATTGTTGCATGCGGTTCGAAGGCACGTCGGCCTATATCGCCGACAAGGATCTTATGGTCGCGGTGAACGCCGCCATTGCGCTGGAGCGTCCGCTCCTGGTGAAGGGCGAGCCGGGCACCGGCAAGACCGAACTGGCGCGGCAGGTGGCGGGCGCGCTCGGCCTCGACCTCATCGAGTGGCACGTCAAGTCCACCACCAAGGCGCAGCAGGGCCTCTACGAGTATGACGCTGTGTCGCGGCTGCGCGACAGCCAGCTCGGCGACGCGCGCTTCAACGACATCGCCAACTACATCAAGCGTGGCAAGCTGTGGGAGGCGTTCACCGCCGAGCGCAAGGTCGTGCTGCTGATCGACGAGATCGACAAGGCCGACATCGAGTTTCCCAACGACCTGCTGCAGGAACTCGATCGCATGGAGTTCTTCGTCTACGAGACCGGCGAGACGGTGAAGGCGAAGGTGCGGCCCATCGTCATCATCACGTCCAACAACGAGAAGGAGCTGCCCGACGCATTCCTGCGCCGCTGCTTCTTCCACTACATCCGCTTCCCCGACGTCGACACGCTGCACCGCATCGTCGATGTGCACTATCCGGGCATCAAGCAGAACCTCGTGCGCACCGCGCTCACCCAGTTCTACGAGGTGCGCGAGGTTCCGGGACTGAAGAAGAAGCCCTCGACGAGCGAGGCGCTCGACTGGATTCGTCTGCTCGTGGCCGACGACGTCTCGCCGGAGGATTTGCGCGCCGATTCGAAGAACGCGCTGCCGAAACTGCATGGCGCGCTCCTGAAGAACGAGCAGGACGTGCATCTGTTCGAGCGCCTTGCCTTCATGGCGCGCCGCAACGGCTGAGCCTGGCGGGGGATTTGGCCCTGGCTGGTCCGTTGCAGCTGTCGTCTGCTGGTGATCCAGTCCCGGCGACGATGGGAGAGACTTGATGACCGACGTGACGATCCGCCCGCTCGCACAGGCCGACCACGCCGAATGGCGCCGGCTGTGGACCGACTACCTGACCTTCTACGAGTCGAGTGTCTCCGAGGAGATCTACGCCTTGACCTGGAAGCGGCTGTTCACGGCAGGCGAGTTCGAGCCGAAGGGCTTCATCGCGTTGGTCGACGGCAAGGCGGTTGGACTGGTGCATTATCTCTACCACCGCACCTGCTGGTCGGCGCTGAACAACTGCTACCTGCAGGACCTGTTCACGGATGCTTCCACGCGCGGCAAGGGCGTCGGCTCGGCGCTCATCAAGGCGGTGCAGGACGAGGCCGGCAAGCTCGGCATCAAGAATGTCTACTGGATGACGCAGGAGAACAATGCCACCGCGCGCAAGCTCTACGACCGCGTCGCGCGCCGCACCGGCTTCATCGAGTACGACCTGCTGCCCGGCAAATAGACGATGTTCCTGCCCTTCTTCCTCGAGCTGAAAGCGGCCCGCGTTCCGGTGTCGCTGCGCGAGTACCTCACGCTGCTCGAAGGGATGGAGGCGGGGCTCGTCACCTATGACGTCGAAGGCTTCTACTATCTGGCGCGCGCGGCGCTGGTGAAGGACGAGCGGCACATCGACCGCTTCGACCAGGTCTTTGCGCATGTCTTCAATGGTATCGAGGCGCTCGCCGGCGAAAGCGCCGTCGATCCCGCCAACATTCCCGAGGAATGGCTGCGGCGGCTGGCGGAGAAGCATCTGACCGACGAGGAGAAGAAGCTGGTCGAGGCGCTGGGCGGCTTCGAGAAGCTCATGGAGACGCTGAAGCAGCGGCTGGAAGAGCAGAAGGGCCGGCACCAGGGCGGCTCGAAGTGGATCGGCACCGCCGGCACCTCGCCCTTCGGCGCCTATGGCTACAACCCCGAAGGCGTGCGCATCGGCCAGCACGAGAGCCGCAACCGCCGCGCGGTGAAGGTGTGGGACAAGCGCGAGTTCAGGAACTTCGACGATTCCGTCGAACTCGGCACGCGCAACATCAAGGTGGCGCTGAAGCGCCTGCGCCGCTGGGTGCGCGAGGGCGCGGAAGAAGAGCTCGACCTGCCCGGCACGATCAACGCGACGGCCGAGCACGGCTACCTCGACGTGGTCACCCGGCCGGAGCGCCGCAACGCCGTCAAGCTCTTGATGTTCTTCGACGTCGGCGGCTCGATGGACGACCACATCCGCGTCGTCGAGGAGCTGTTCTCGGCGGCGCGCACCGAGTTTCGCCAGCTCGAGTATTTCTACTTCCACAATTGCCTCTACGAAGGCGTGTGGAAGGACAATCGCCGGCGGCACACGCAAGTGACGCCGACCTACGATGTGCTCCACAAATACGGACCCGACTACAAGGTGCTGTTCGTCGGCGACGCGGCGATGAGCCCCTACGAGATCGCCTCGCCGGGCGGCTCGGTCGAGCACTGGAACGAGGAAGCCGGCTCGGTCTGGCTGAACCGCGTCGTCCGCCAGTGGGCCAACGCGGTGTGGATCAACCCGGTGCAGCGCAAGCACTGGGACTACACGCACTCGATCGGCATGGTGCGCGACATCTTCGCCGGCCGCATGTTCCCGCTGACGCTTGCCGGGCTGGAAGGCGCGACGAGGGAACTGTCGCGCCGGCACTGAGGCCCGATCGTTCAGGCCACCGTCACCGCGATCAGCCAGAACGCGGCCGTGATCTGCAGCGCCCAGGCGAACGGCACGCGTTTGATCTCGCTGGTGCGCCACACTGCCAGAAACAGGAAGAGGTTGTAGGGCAGGGGCGAGAAATGCACCGCCAGCGCCAGCCATTCCGGCACGTCGGCGCCGAGCAGCAGCACGGCGGCCAGCGTCATGGCGATGTTGATCAGCGTGCCGACGACGATCGTGTCGAGCAGGAACAGGCGCTGCATCGGCACCAGCCCGCGCCAGCGGGCGGAGAAAAAGCCGCTTCGCCTGACCCGTTGGCCGTCGCTGGCACTCACCTCGCGCATCGGCCTTTTCCGGTTGCTTCCGCCGGCTGGCGGTGAACTGAAATCGGGCCGGCCAGCTTCGCTGTCAAGGCGGTGGCCGCGGCAAAGGAAGGGGCGTCGGGGCCGTCGTGTCAGCGGCCGGGCGGAGCGCGGGAGTTCCCGGGCTCGCCGATGACGTCAGAATGCGCGTGCATGGGCGGCAGGCGGAGCGGGGCGCCAGTTTCATTGCGGCGCTCCCGGGCTTTTTCCTCGCTGCGGCTCTTGTCGGACGGAGCCGGCGGAAGGCGCGGTGCCTCCCGCAATCATTCCATTCCGAGCGCGGCCTTGTAGAGGTCGAGGATCGATTCCTCTTCCTGACGCTCCGCCTGATCCTTCTTGCGCAGGCGGATGATGGCGCGGATCGCCTTGGTGTCGAAGCCGGTGCCCTTGGCCTCGGCATAGACCTCCTTGATGTCGTCGGCGATCGTCTTCTTCTCTTCCTCGAGCCGCTCGATGCGCTCGATGAAGGCGCGCAACTGGCCGGCGGCCACGGTCTGGCTGGTCGGTGTGTCTTCGTCGGCCATCGAACATCTCTCCAACACGGGCGACTCGCCCACTCAAATCGAGCGGTTCGCTTGCCCGACACGGCGCGAGTGGTCAAGCGCGTCGCAGGGGGCAGGCTCGTCGGCGCATGGCTGGCTCGGTCAATCGCTCCAACGTCACATGCAACTAATGAGACTTACATCGCAGTGATATCAATGCTAGGTTGCATTTGCGATGGGTTGGGGAGTTTGTCGCCATGCCTGAATTCAAGGACGAAGGAACGATGGATGCAAAGCCGTGGCAGATCGCCTGCCTCGGCGTAACGCTATTCTTCACAATGCTGTTCATGTTCTTCCTGCTGGTCGTCGCATGGCCAGGAAAGAGGGACGATGGCAACGGCGCGACCTGGACCGACATCGACAAGGTCCTGCACGGCAACAACGACGCCAGACTGCTCATACTCGTCCTGATCGCGGGTGCGATCGGGAGCCTGATCTACGGATCGACGGCATTCTCCGTGAAGGTCGCGAACCGCTCGTTCCGCAAGAGCTGGATGTGGTGGTACATCCTGCGCTTTCCGGCCGGCATGGGCTTCGCCCTGCTGCTTTTCCTGGTGATCCGCGGCGGCCTCTTTGCCGGCAACTTCAGCGACGAGAACGCAGCTGCGGACAGCGTCAATCCCTTCGGCATCGTCGCGCTGGCGGCGCTGACGGGAATGTTTGCCGAGCAGGCCTCCGACAAGCTGCGCGAGATCTTCGAGGGGATTTTCCGGACGCAGGAAAAGCGCGGCTTTGCAGCGGCGATTCCGGCGGTCGATTCGGTTCCACCGGTCATGCTTGGGACGTCCGGAGACGCGCTGAAGATCGTCATCGCCGGCCGCGACCTGATCCCGGGATCGACCAGCGCGACGATCAACGGCGAAAAGCGCGACTTCGAGGTGAAGGACGCCAAGAGTGGCGTGCTGACCTTGCGGGAGAGCGACGCCGCAAAGCCCGGCGAACTCAAGCTGCGGGTGATCAACCCGGAGAATCAGGGCGGCGCGTCACAGGAGGTGAAGATCAAGGTCGTCGCTCCGGTTCCGGAGGTCGTCGCTCCGACGGCGCCGGTGCCGGTGGGAGCAACAGGCAACCAGCTCAGGCTGACGCTCACTGCCAGCAATGTGGCAACTGGCGCCAAGTGGACGATCGGCGCTGCCGACAGGGAAGCGGAGCTGTCAGGTGACAAGACCTATGTGCTCACGCTGAAGCCCGAGGACGTCAGGACCACCGGCACGCTGAATGCAACCGTCACCAACCCGGCCACCGTCGGCGGCGAGAAGTTCGCCTTTCAGATCCTGGTCGGCTGACGCCGCAGGGGCTAGTGCCCCTGCGGGCGGTTCTGCTCGAAGGCGGACTTGCTCGCCTCGGACGCCTCGGTCTGGTGCTTCGCCTGCCATTCGGCATAGGGCATGCCGTAGACGATCTCGCGCGACTGCTCCTTGGTGAGCGCCACGCCGTCGGCCTCGGCTGCCTCGCGATACCAGTTCGAGAGGCAGTTGCGGCAGAAGCCGGCGAGGTTCATCAGGTCGATGTTCTGCACGTCGGTGCGCTTGCGCAGGTGCTCGACCAGCGTGCGGAAGGCGGCGGCCTCGAAATCGCGCTGCTGCTCTGGCGTCAGGTCGGGCATCGCTGGTCTCCCTCGGGCATTGCGGACGGGCGCATGTTGCAACGCAGGTTGCAACGTCATTCCGGCCACGTTCGAACGTCTGTTAGAACACGCGCTCCGGCGGCATCTGGATGGGGCCGGTGCGCGAGCCGTACATCTTCACCTGATGTATATCAGGGCGACGGTTGATCGCGTCAACGATGGGCGCCAGCCGCGCCGCCCAGGCGTCGGCGCCGGCCGCATCGGCGATCAGATCCTGCCGGATCTCGATCAGGACATGCGCAAAGCCATTCACGACACAGTGCCGGAACATGGTGTCGCCGCGCAGCGCCCCGTCATAGGGTTCGTTGTCGCCGATCACCAGTGCCGGATCGGCCGCCAGCATTTCGATCAGCGGAACGACGGCGCGGTCGTCGCGGTCCCACAATACGCCGACATGCCAGGGGCGGGGGCGGTTCTGCATCGTCGGCGTGAAGGAATGCATGGAGACGACGAGCGGCGCCTGCTGCGATTCGCCGGCAACCGAAGCGATTACCGCCGAAACGGCGTCGTGGTAGGGACGGTGGAAATTGTCGAGCCGGCGCTGCCTTTCCTCCGGCGAGAGCGGATAGTTCCGCGGGATGACCGTGCCGTCATAGAGCTGGCGCACCAGCGTCGGGTCGTCCTCGCCGCGGTTCGGGTCGATGAGCAGGCGCGAGAACCGCGCCATCACCGCCGGAGCATCGAGCAGCGCGGAAAGCCGGCGCGTCACCATCTCGACTCCGATGTCATAGGCGATGTGGCGTTCGAATTCGGCCGGCGGGAGGCCGAGGTCGCCGTACTCTTCCGGCAGGTCGCGCGCCGCGTGGTCGGCGAGCAGAACGAGGCCGCGATCGCGCCGTCCCTCGACGATTTCGAACGGGGCGAAGACGGCGGAACGGGTCATGTCGGGCTGATTGCGTCCATGAGGAGGGCTGCCGCTTTCCTTCCACGAAAGGGCCGTGCCTTACAATGCCGTTGTTTTGTCAATCTTTTTGCTGAAACGATGACGTTACTGTCACCGAGCCGCTCCGATTAAATCGGTTCGTACTATGCGTTGACAGGGGGCCGGAGTTTTCCGAAAAGGGGCATGAAAGACATGCTGACATCGTCAATCACGGTTTCGCGCATCCCGCGCGCTCGCCATCTGGCGGGTGCGGTTGTGGCGCTTTTCTCGCTGCCACTGGTCGCGGCGATGACCGCCGCGCCGGCGCGGGCAGACTTCCGCGTCTGCAACGCCACGCAGAATCTGGTGGGCGTGGGCATTGGCTATCGCGCCAAGGCAGGCTGGATCACCGAGGGCTGGTGGCACATCGAGGGATCGACGTGCAAGACGCTCATCGAGGGTCCGCTGTCATCACGCTATTACTATCTTTATGCAGAGGATGCCGAGCGGGGTGGGCGCTGGGATGGCGCGATCAGCATGTGCGTCGCCGAGAAGGAATTCAAAATCGCGGGCGTCAACGACTGTTTTGCCCGCGGCTTCCAGCGCGCCGGCTTCCAGGAGTACGACACGGGTGAGCAGACGAGCTGGATGGTCCAGTTGACCGACGAGCCCGCCGCGGACGGGACTGCCGCCGCTACGGGAACAGGAAGTCAATGAGACGCAGCCGGAAGGTCAAGATCCTCGCCACGCTCGGTCCAGCCTCGTCCGACGAGGCCATGATCCGCAAGCTCTTCGAAGCGGGCGCGGATGTCTTCCGGATCAACATGAGCCATACCGACCACGATTCCATGCGCACCCTGGTCGGGCGCATCCGCTCCGTGGAAGACAAGGTCAAGCGCCCGATCGGCATCCTCGCCGACCTGCAGGGGCCGAAGCTGCGCGTCGGCAAGTTCGCCAATGGTTCGGAGCAGCTTTCGGTCGGCCAGACCTTCAGGCTCGACAGCGATCCGACGCCGGGCAATGCGACGCGCGTGCATCTTCCGCATCCTGAAATCCTGAGTTCCGTCGAAGTGGGCGACCGCCTGCTGATCGACGACGGCAAGCTGGAACTGAGGACGGTGGCGACGGACGGCAAGTCGCTGACCACCACCGTCGTCTCCGGCACCAAGATTTCCGACAAGAAGGGGGTCAGCCTGCCCGACACGGAACTGCCGGTCGGCGCGCTCACCGAGAAGGACCGCAAGGACCTCGAGGCGGTGCTCGAGGCCAATGTGGACTGGGTGGCGCTGTCCTTCATCCAGCGGCCGGAGGATCTGGCCGAGGCGCGCAAGATCGCACGCGGCCGGGCGCTGCTGATGTCGAAGATCGAAAAGCCGCAGGCGGTGACGCGGCTGCAGGAAATCATCGACCTTTCGGACGCGCTGATGGTGGCGCGCGGCGATCTCGGCGTGGAGATGCCGCTGGAGGCCGTGCCGGGCATCCAGAAGCAGATCACGCGCGCTGCGCGCCGCGCCGGCAAGCCGGTCGTCGTCGCCACGCAGATGCTGGAATCGATGATCACCGCGCCGGTGCCGACGCGCGCCGAGGTCTCCGACGTGTCGATCGCCGTGTTCGAGGGCGCCGACGCCATCATGCTCTCGGCCGAGAGCGCCGCCGGGCAATACCCGGTCGAGGCCGTCGCGATGATGAACAAGATCGCAGTGCAGGTGGAGAAGGACCCGGTCTATCCGGGCATCATCAACGCCCAGCGCTCCGAGCCGGAAGCGACCGGCGCCGACGCCATTTCGGCTGCCGCACGGCAGATCGCCGAGACGCTCAGGCTGGCTGCCATCGTCACCTACACGGCATCCGGCACCACCGGACTGCGCGCCGCGCGCGAGCGGCCGCAGGTGCCGGTCATCGCGCTGTCGCCGATCCTCGCGACGGCGCGCCGCCTGTCGTTGCTGTGGGGCACGCATTGCGTGGTGACGCCCGACGCGACCGACCTCGACGATATGGTGGACCGCGCCTGCCGCATCGCCGCCGACGAGGAGTTCGGCGCCGCCGGCGACCGGATCATCGTCACCGCCGGCGTACCGCTGCGCACGCCGGGCGCCACCAACATGCTGCGCATCGCCAACATCGGCCAGAAGCTCGGGTAGCCCATCTATCTGATCTCGCTGCCCGCCGGCGCCGGCTCGTCCACGCATTGCGGGGCGAAATCGTCGGTGGCGATACGGGCTTCCGCCGCCCGGGCGATTGCCTGCAGATCGTGCGGTTTGCCGGCCAGCTTCCCGATCGCCGCCGTAACCAGTTCAGGAACGATCCAGTCTGGCTGATGGCCGAGGTTCTTGACCCAGACGAGTTCCGCGCCAGGTATGTCGCGCGCCAGTCCGGCGGAATGGATTTCCTCGTAGACCACGGTGTCGGCATCGCCGCTGATGACCACCGTCGGTGCCTTGATCGTCTTGTAGCGCGGCTGGTTGGCGACCGCGTAATCGTAGAGCCCATTGACGTCGACGGCGTTGCTGTGGAACGCCGTCGGGCGCAGCACCAGCCGGATCGAGGCGTTTTCGACATAGTCGTCAGGCACCTTGTTGGGTGCGAACACGCAGGCGGTCGCGCCGCCGATGCGGCTCGCACCGATCGGACCGGTGACCGTCTGCGTGAACAGCCAGCCGACGACCGGCGCCGCAGCGATGGGATAATACCAGGACGTCTTGCCGCCGGGCCAGGGATGCGTCGCCGCCGCAACGAGGACGAGGCCCGCGACCTTTTCAGGATGGCCGAGCGCGAACGCGACCGCGCTGGCGCCGCCGAATGAGTGCCCGACGATGATGGCGCGATCGATCCCGACCTCATCCATCAGGGCCGCGATGGTGCGCGCCTGTCCGTCCGGGTCCTCGTTGCCGCTGCCGCGCTCGGACCAGCCATGTCCCGGCCGGTCGAGAAACAGCATCTGGGCCCGGCCTTCCAGGGAAGGCCGCAGCGACAGCATCATGTCATTCAGGTTGCCGCTGGCGCCGTGAATGAAAACGACGGGCGGCATGTCAGGCGCGGATGGGCCGGGCACCAGCACGTAATGCATGCGGGTGCCATTCACGGTCGCGAAGCTGCCGACCGGAGGATGCCGGCGCTCGATCAGGAAGGCGCTGATGCGGGTGATGCCTGCGAGCACGAACAGAAGCGCCAGCAGGAAGGCGATCAGGGCGTAGACGAGATTCATGCGCGGATGCACCGGTCCGATGGCAGTGTCATGCAATGCATACGGCAGAACCGGTGGCGAGTTTCAGGCGGACGGGAGGTCAGATGCCTTCGCCGACGATCTCTTCCGAGATCGATCCGACCTCGGTCTGGGCCGAGCGGTTCATCGGATAGATGTCGAGCACGCGCAGATAGGCGTCGAGGGCCAGTTGGTCGCGGCCGGTGTTCTTCAGGATCTGCGCCATGCCGGACAGGGCGCCGAAATGGCGCGGCTCAAGCTGCAGCGTGCGGTCGATGTCGGCCATCGACATCGCATAGTTGTTCATGAGGAAGTGGACCGTCGCACGGCGGTTCCAGCCCTCGGCGAAGGCCGGCGACAGCGTCGTCACCTGGTCGAGGAAATCGAGCGCGACATCGAACTGCTTCTTGTCCGCGGCGGACTGCGACCACTGCATCATGAGGTCGATCGTGGCCGAGCCCGAACGGCTCCACTCTTCCCAGATGCGGTCGGAGATGCGCTTGGCGGCGCGTTCGTTGCGCTCGCGCTTCAGCTCGCCGAACAGCCTGTCGAGCCTGGCCTCGTGCGTCTCTTCGGCAGCGGTCTCGGTTTCCTGCGTGGCGGCCGTTTCCTCGCCGGCCGAAACCGGCACGGTCAAATAGAGGACGAGGGCGGCGCAGACAGCCAGCAGATGATGCATCCCGGAAGACTAGCCGCGGAATGTGGCAACACAACTGAAATTCATGTGAGGGCCGCAGTACCGCCCCGAGGTGGCGCGTCGGTCGGCCAGACGCTCAGGACCAGCCAACTCAGGACCGGGCGATCAGCCCTGGCGTGCCTTGTAGCGCGGAGCCGTCTTGTTGATGATGTAGATGCGGCCCTTGCGACGAACCAGCTGGTTGTCGCGGTGACGGCCCTTCAGCGCCTTGAGCGAATTCTTGATCTTCATGGTCGTCTGCCCGAATTCGGGGCCCTCGTTCGGGCCGAACACAAAGGCGCGCCCGAAAGCGCGCCCGATTTGACTGGCTCATAACCGCGGCGTTCCGCGCTGTCAACCTTGCGGCGGGCTACTTCAGCAGGGTCTTCGCCGCCGCCCGCAGCGCCCAGGTGACTACGGTCGCCGTGTTCGCCTGGCGCCTGCGCATCAGCTTCTTCTCCTTCCTGCTGGCGGTGATCCAGGTCTTGGAGAACTCGCTGGGGTCCTGATAGTCGGGCGCGTCGGCGTGCGCCCATTTCTGGCTGAAGGCATAATATCTCGACGGGTCGGCATAGGCGGGGTCGGTGCGGTCGACCAGCGAAAAGTCGGGGTCGAACTTCTGCGCCGCCATGGCTTCGAAATTGTCGAATTCCTTCACGTTGCCCTGATGGTAGACGCCGTTGGCATGCGCCGGCACGCCCATGTCCTCGATCATGTGCAGCATGATGCCGACGAGGAACCACGCCTGCTCGCGGTTGCCCGCCTTGTAGGCGGCGCGGGCATCCTTCCACCAGCCCGGCACGTCGTCCGAGCCGGCATTG
Organism: Rhizobiaceae bacterium; assembly: GCA_050178915.1. Taxonomy (GTDB): domain Bacteria; phylum Pseudomonadota; class Alphaproteobacteria; order Rhizobiales; family Rhizobiaceae; genus JBFXAF01. The sequence continues at coordinate 17,222 of JBFXFO010000045.1, forward strand.
GTGCCCTTGTCTGGATGCGCCTTGCGTCGAGGTCGATGCCGTAGAGCACCCCCTCCACGGGGAGCTCGTGCAGCTCCTGGTTGGCGCCGTCGATCAGCGCCTTGCGGTACCGCTGCAGCTCCGGGAAATCGCCGCGCAGCCGGTCGATGGCGTACTCCGTCAGGTAACTGTGCGTGGGATGGACGATTTCGGTCAGCCATTTGAACTTGGCGCTGTCCCAGGCAAAGGCCGGCGCCGACGCGACGGAGAGCAGCGTCCCTGCTGCCATCACCTGCCGAATGAATGCAGACCGCATACAGCCCCGCCCGGCGAAAGTTACGTAACGTCACGATAGCGGCTTTTCGAGCGGGCGGCGAGTGTGCTTTAGGTGGTGTCGACACCGCCTTGGGTGGAGGCATCATGCGCAACATCGTCGTGCTCGCTTTCGTCGCGGCCGGGCTTGCCGGTTGCACCGTCATCAAACTCGACTACCGCACCATGACGCCGGAGGAGCTGGCGAAAAGTCCGGATTTCATGCCGATCTTCCCGACGGCGCCCGACCGGGGCGTGCTGATCGGATCGGTCACCGCGCAGCTCTGCCAGCATTCGCCGAAAGAGCCGAAGGCCACAAAGGAGGCGGCCATCAACGAGCTGAAGCGCACTGCGGCGATGCGGGGCGCCAGGGCGCTGGCCGGCGTCAGCATGCGCGAAGGCTTCGCCCGGATCGAGGAGTGCTATTCCAGCGCCGAGGCGACCGGCACCGCCTACGCCATCCCCAACCCGTGAGGCGAGACATGATGCGAAGGCCTGCTCTGGCGCTGGCGGTTCTGGCACTCGGCCTTGCCGGCTGCACGACCACCACGATCGACTACCACGCGATGAGCGCGGCGGAACTGGCGGCGAAGCCGGAATACATGCCGAGCTTCAACACGCCGCCGCCGAACGGCACATTGATCGGCCAGATGGAGGCGACGGTCTGCCAGCGGCTGCCGGGCGACCCGCCCTCAACCGCGCGGCTGGCAGAACTCGAACTGAAGCGGCAGGCGGCGACGCGCGGTGCGCGCGGCCTTGTCGACCTGCGAACGCGGGAGACCAAGACGCCGTCGGGCGAGTGCATCACCAGTGCGCTCGCCTATGCGACGGCCTACGACTTTCCGATCGGGCAGTAGTGCACGGCGAGACGTAAGCCGGTTCACGTCTCCGGCGTGAGCGGCAGCAAGCGCGTGAAGTGGCCCATCTTGCGGCCGGGGCGGGCTTGCGCCTTGCCGTAGAGGTGCAGCACCAGGCCATCCTCCGCGAGCAGGTCAGGGACTTTTTCGACGTCGTCGCCGATCAAATTCTCCATGACGCAGTCGGAGTGCCGCCGCGTCGATGCGAGCGGATGGCCGGCGACGCAGCGTATGTGCATCTCGAACTGCGAGACGGCGCAGGCGGCTTCGGTCCAGTGCCCGGAATTGTGCACGCGCGGAGCGATCTCGTTGACGACGAGCTGATCCTTCGCGTCGAAGAACTCGACGCCGATGACGCCGACATATTGCAACTGGTGCAGTATGACGATGGCGTATTCCCGCGCCGCGATCTGCGTGTCCTTGCGGCTGCCTGCCGGCACGGTCGAGCTGCGCAGGATGCCATCGCGGTGGACGTTCTCGGCGGCGTCGTAGGCGATGCAGCTGCCGTCGATCGAACGCGCGGCGATGACGGAGATCTCGCGCTTGAAGCCCACCATCTCCTCGAGGATCAGTGGGACGTTGCCCATCTTGTCGAAGACGCCGACGGCGTCGCGCGGGGTGGCGTCGCGGAACACCATCTGTCCCTTGCCGTCATACCCCATGCGGCGCGTCTTCAGGAAACCGTTGCCGTCGATGGCGGCGAGCCCGCTGCCGAGCTGGTGCTCCTCGTCGATCGCCTTGTAGCGCGCGGTCGGCACGCCGATGTCGTTGAGGAAGCGCTTTTCGACCAGCCGGTCCTGGCTCACTTCGAGGGCGCGCGGCGGCGGGTAGACGGGCACGCTGGCGGCCAGCTTCTCGGCGGCGGCAACCGGCACGTTCTCGAATTCATAGGTGACGACGGCGGCCTTCGCGGCGAGTTCGGCGAGCGCGTTCGCGTCATCGTAGGCGGCGACGATCTGCTCGTTCGCCACCTGCGCCGCCGGGCAGTCGGCCTGCGGTTCGAGGATGATGGTGCGGTAACCCAGCCTGGCGGCGGCCATCGCCAGCATGCGGCCGAGCTGTCCGCCGCCGATTATGCCGATGGTGGAGCCGGGCGGCAGCGCTGCCATCAGGACGCGTCCGACGGAATGGCGGCGACGGCATCGGTCTGGGCCGCGCGCCAGGCTTCCAGCCGGGCAGCGAGCGAGGCATCGCTCAGCGCCAGCACGGCGGCGGCGAGCAGCGCGGCATTGATGGCGCCGGCCTTGCCGATGGCCAGCGTGCCGACCGGGATGCCGGCGGGCATCTGCACGATGGAATAGAGCGAGTCCTGCCCCGACAGCGCCTTCGATTCGACCGGCACGCCGAAGACGGGAAGCGGGGTCATCGCGGCTGTCATGCCCGGGAGATGAGCCGCGCCGCCGGCGCCGGCGATGATCACCTTGTGGCCGGCGGCTTTCGCGCCACGCGCAAATTCATACAGACGATCGGGGGTGCGGTGCGCCGAGACGATACGGCTGTCATGGCTCACGCCGAGCGCGGCGAGCGTTTCGGCGGCGTGCCGCATCGTCGCCCAGTCGGACTGGCTTCCCATGATGATCGCGACGTCGGCCAATGGCGCACCTGTCCATGAGCGGGAAAAGCCGCGCATAACGGAAATGCTGCGCTGCCGCAATGCGGCGGGCGCGGTTCAGGCGATGATGTCGGGGATGATCTTGTCTTCCAGCGCGGAGATGCGGTCCTTGATGACCAGCTTCTTCTTCTTCATGCGCTGCACCTGCAGGGCGTCGCACCCGACCGTGATCATCGCCTCGATGGCGGCGTCGAAATCGGCATGCTCCTGCTTCAGCCTTGCGAACTCAAGACGTATCTCGGCCTGGTCCTGTTCCGACATGTCAACCGTCTGATTCGTCACGTAGAAGCCGCGCGAAACGCGCGATGCGAGGGCCGGCCCGGAAGCCAAACATCCGGGATTATCCCCACTATCACAGTTCACCTTTTCGCGAAATCCACCCTCTCATGTTCGACAGCGACGGCAAATGGTGGCACAGTGTCATCGTCCCGTCACGGAGTCGGGCCGGCGGCGGTGGGGCCATACCCTGCGGCGGGCACAACGAAACGAGGAAGGGAGATCCCGAACATGGCTCTTGCATCCCATCTGGATGAGCTGAAGCGCAAGCATGGCGACATCGAGCGCGCGATCGACGAAGCTATGACTCATCCATCGGTAGACGACCTCGAAATCGCATCGCTGAAGCGCCGCAAGCTGGCGATCAAGGACGAGATCGCCAAACTCAGGTCACACACGACGCACTAGTTTTCCTCCCAGCAGCGCTGGCGGGCGCAGCAGTTTCGCCGCAGCCCGTCGGCGTGGAAGACGAGACAGAACCAGCGATGATGCCGGCTCGCATGCGGCCGTCGCCGGAGCGTTTTCATTCATTCATCTTGAGGTGCCGACAGTCCCGGCAGCAGACGCTCAATCCGATCTGGGGTGGGTGCGCGGATCGAGTTGCGCCGCTTCCGGCGTCGCCTTGTCGGCCACCGGCTTGAACGCCTCGCGGTCTTCCACCGGCACCGGGGCGCGGGCGCGGATGCGCAGCAGCGTGTAACCGGCCAGCGCGAAATGCGCGATCGCAGTAGCGATGAAGATGCCCTCGGGCGCCATCGACCCCATCAGCCACGCACCAAGCAGCGGCCCGACCACCGTGCCGAAGCCGTAGAGCAGGAGCAGGCCGCCGGATACCTTAACGAACTCGGCCGCGGGCGCGTGGTCGTTGGCATGCGCGACCGCCAGCGAATAGAGGATGTAGGCGAGCGCTCCGTAGCAGGCCGTCATGACCAGCACGGTTGTCGGATCGCGCGGCGAGACGAGGAAGATGACCATGGCTATGACCGCACAGCCGAACGCCGCGGCCGCCAGCACATAGCGGCGGTCGGTGCGGTCGGAGATGCGGCCGGCGGGCATCTGCGTAACCGCTCCGGCGATCATCACCAGGCTCATCATCAACGCGATATCGAAGGTGGAGATGCCGATGCGCGCGCCGTAGACGGCGCCAAGCGTGCCCCAAGCGCCGTTGGCGACGCCGACCAGAAACACCGCCACGAAGGCGACGGGCGAGTTGCGGAACAGCCCGCGCAGATCGAGCGAGATGCTCTGCAGCGGTTTCGGACTCGCCTCGCCCGAGACGGCGGTCGGGATCAGCGCCAGGCAGAAGAAGATGCCGGCCACCATGAACAGCGATTCCTGTCCGACATCGCCTGCCGCGACGATCATCTGGCCGCCCATGATGGAGGCGTAGGTGACCATCATGTAGAGGCCGAATATGGTGCCGCGGTTCTCGTTGGTGGCTCTCTCGTTCAGCCAGCTCTCGATGACCATGAAGGCGCCGGCCATGGTGCAGCCGGTGCCGGCCCGCAGGATGATCCAGGCGATCTCGTCGATGAACAGGCCCGTCAGCAGCGCGATAATGGCGCCGGACGCGGCAAAGGCGCCGAAGGCGCGGACATGACCGACGCGGCGCACCAGCCAGGGCGCAAAGAAGCAGCCCAGCACGAAGCCGCTCGCCCAGGCCGTGCCGAGCAGGCCGAGCGCGGTGGTGGAGAAGCCCTCGATCTGGCCCCGCAAGGGCAGCAGCAGGCCATGCAGACCGGACGCCGCAAGCAGGAAGGCGGTGCCGCGCAGGAGCGAGAGGATCGGACGATAGGCTGAGAACATTGGCGCAGGCGGCCCCGTCGGTCGAATCTGCTGACAAGGATAGCGCGTTTTGGGCGGATCGCAGGCGCTGGCGCGACATTTTTCCTACATCCCGACGACGCCGGATCAGCCTTTCCGGAACAGGCCCTCGGCGGCTGACTTCACAGCGCCCTTGGAGCGGATTTCCGCCTCCAGCCGGACGATCTCGTCCTTCAGCATCTGGACACGCTCGGCGAGTTCTCCGACCGAAAGCGTGGCGAGGTCCTGCCCGAGCTCGTGCGTCTTCTTCGGTTTCTTCGGGTCGTCGTCGAAGATCGCCATCGCCGCACTTCCTCTGCTAGTCTGCGAGTGACAATAAAGTGCGGCCAGTCGCTTTTGCCAAGTGGCCGACGAAGGAGATGCAAATGGCCGAAATCCTGCCGGAGAGAATGACCGCCGTGGCGATCTCCGAGCCGGGCGGGCCGATGGTGCTGAAAGCGGAGCGGCGTCCCCTGCCGGAATTGCGGACAGGCGAAGTCCTCATCCGCGTGCGCGCAGCCGGCGTCAACCGGCCGGATGTGCTGCAGCGCCAGGGCGCCTATCCGCCGCCGCCCGGCGCCTCCGACCTGCCCGGGCTGGAAGTCGCGGGCGAAGTGGCCGCGCTCGGCCCCGACACGGCGCGCTGGCGCGTCGGCGACCCCGTCTGCGCCCTCACGCCCGGCGGCGGCTATGCCGAGTATGTGCGCGTTCACGGCACCAACGCGCTGCCGGTGCCGGCAGGCGCCACGCTCACCGAGGCAGCGGCACTGCCTGAAACCTTCTTCACCGTCTGGCACAACGTGTTCGAGCGCGGGGCGCTGAAGCGCGGCGAGACGCTGCTCGTGCATGGCGGCTCGTCCGGCATCGGCACGACCGCGATCCAGCTTGCCAAGGCATTTGGCGCAAAGGTGCTGGTGACCGCCGGGAGCGCCGAGAAATGCGCTGCCTGCGAGCAGCTCGGTGCCGACCTCGCCATCAACTATCGCGAGGAGGAATTCGTGCAGGCGGTGAAGGCCGCGACCGACGGCAAGGGCGCCGACGTCATTCTCGACATGGTGGGCGGCGACTATGTGGCGAAGAACTACGAAGCCGCGGCGGTGGACGGCCGCATCGTGCAGATCGCCACGCAGAAGGGTGCCGTGGGCCACCCGAATTTTGCGCTGCTGATGGTGAAGCGGCTGACGCATACCGGCTCGACGCTGCGGCCGCGTCCGGTCGAGTTCAAGGCGGCGATCGCGTCGCAGCTCGAGCGGGACGTCTGGCCGCTGGTGGCGGCGCGCAGGATCGCGCCGGTGATGGACATGATCTTCCCGCTCGGCGAGGCCTGGCGCGCGCATGAGCGCATGGAAGAGGGCGAGCACATCGGCAAGATCGTGCTGGATGTGGCCTGAGACGGCCCAAATCCGGAAAATCTTGCGGGTGCGGCCATAAATCGTTATATGCGCAGCACTTCCCATATCGGTGGTCATGACCACCGCCCGCGACAGGGACGCGGGCGAACGAGAGGATTTTGAAGAATGTCCACGACGTTGCTGATGCCCAAGGCCACCGCCGTCTGGCTGGTCGACAACACTGCCCTTTCCTTCGATCAGATCGCCCAGTTCTGTACCCTGCACCCGCTCGAGGTGAAGGCGATCGCCGACGGCGAGGCCGCGCAGGGCATCAAGGGCATGGACCCGATCATCACCGGCCAGCTGACCCGCGAGGAAATCGCGCGCGCCGAGAAGGACATCAACTACCGGCTGAAGATTTCGGACCCCAAGGTCCGCGTGCCGGAATCGAAGCGCAAGGGGCCCCGCTACACGCCGCTGTCGAAGCGCCAGGACCGTCCGAACGCCATTCTCTGGCTGGTGCGCAACCATCCGGAGCTGAAGGACGCGCAGATCTCGCGCCTCGTCGGCACCACCAAGTCGACCATCGAGCAGATCCGCGAGCGCAAGCACTGGAATTCCAGCAACCTCGCGCCGATGGACCCGGTGACGCTCGGCCTGTGCTCGCAGATCGATCTCGACATCGAGGTCAACAAGGCGTCGCGCGGCAAGGAGCCGATGGCGCCGGTCGGCGACACGCTGCTGCCGGCTTCGCTGACCGAGCGCCTGACGCCGGAG
>JBFXFO010000046.1:0-23876 GCA_050178915.1 Rhizobiaceae bacterium
TTCGGGATCAGGATGTTCTGAGCGCCCTGCTGCATGCCCATCAGCGCGTTCACGGTGAGCGCGTAGACGTGATAGAGCGGCAGCGCGCAGACATAGACGAGGTTCGCGGGACGCGGCCTCTTGATGTAGGCGCTTTCGACCCAAAGCGCGTTCTGCGCGATGTTGGCTAGGATGTTGCGATGCGTGAGCGTCGCACCCTTCGAGACGCCGGTCGTGCCGCCCGTATACTGCAGGAAGGCGATGTCGTCGTGCGAGACCTTCGCCGGCTTGAAGGTGCGCGCGGCACCCTGCCTCAGCGCCTGCTTGAACGGGGTGTGGCCGGGGAGCGACCAGGCGGGCACCATCTTCTTCACGCGGCGGACGACGAAATTGACGATGTGGCCCTTGAAGCCCATCAGGTCGCCCATCGAGGCGACGACGACGTGCTTCACCGGCGTCTTGGCGACCACCTGCTGCAGGACCGAGGCGAAGTTCTCGAGGATGACAATCGCCTCGGCGCCGGAATCCTTGAGCTGATGCTCAAGCTCGCGCGGCGTATAGAGCGGGTTGACGTTGACCACGACATAGCCGGCGCGCAGCGTTGCCATCAGCGCCACCGGGTACTGCAGGATGTTCGGCATCATCAGCGCGACCCGCGCGCCCGGCTGCAGTCCCTTCGACTGGAGGAAGGCGCCGAAGGCGGCGGACAGGCGCTCGACCTCGGCGAAGGTCAGCGTCTTGTCCATGCAGGTGAAGGCCGGGCGGCCGGCAAACTGCTTGCAGGCGTTGACCAGAAGTTCGCCGATCGAGGCGTCCGTGATCGGGCCGATCTCCGGCGGAACGACGCTCGGATAGCTCTTCAGCCAGGGACGCTCGCCGCTCGTCGCGCGCCGCGGCGTTGCCGCAGGCATCTGCGCCGCGCCGGCCGCGCCTTCGCTCACGACAGACGCTTCGCGACCGTCTGCATTCGGGGTGTTCGCCACATCTTCCTCCCTTGGTGCCGCGTCGCGGCCGCGCTGAACGCCGGCAGGAGACCGGCCTTCTACGCTTGTTAGTCATGCTGTTTTAGGGCGCGCCCGCGGCGCAAGGCAAGCCTGCGCCTTGAGCAGACTACTGTCCGAAGCCCTGGTGACCGCCCAGAAATTCGCGTTCGGCGTCGGTCGAGACGCGGCCGAGGGCCTTGTTTCGATGCGGAAAGCGGCCGAACCGCGCGACGATATCGCGATGCTCAACGGCATACTTGATGTTGTCGGTGCCCTCGAACAGCCGCACGCACAGGTCCTGATCGGCAGCGTCCTCGGAATGCATGAAGGGCATGTGCTGGAACTGCCGGCGCTCCGGCGCGAGGTTGGCGGCGAAACCCTTGCGCACCGCGTTGTGGGCGACGGCGAGCGCCAGCGGATCGGTGGCAAAGGCGTCTGCCTGCTTGCGGAACATGTTGCGCGGGAACTGGTCGAAGACGATCGTCGCCGCCAGCGCGGCGGCGGGATCGAGGAAGGCCTGGGCCGGAATGGAGAGGCGCATCTCCTGCCACAGCGCGAGGAAACGGGTGCGGATGGTGGCATCGACCTCGGGCTTGACCGCGTACCAGTCCTCTGGCGTCAGCTGCGTGAACCAGAAGTCGAGTACGTCCTCCACCCATGTGACCTTCATCGCCATTCTCCTCTTCGTCCTGCAATCTGTTCCCGGCACATGGCCGCGGCGGGCACGCTGCAAGATGCGACTTAAGAAGGAGGAACGGAAGGTGCTTTCCGCGGTCGCGAGGCTAGACGCCATGTTCCAATGCTCCAGATTCTTTGCTTAAATCCGGTCTTCTCTGGCCTCCAGTGACGCCGGGAACAACGAGAACGGGAGAACGCCATGAAATCCAAGCTCGTATTCGCGGCCGCACTGCTCGCAGCATCCATGCTGAGCGGCGCGGCGAGCGCGAAGACCTTCGTGTTCTGCTCGGAAGCATCGCCGGAAGGCTTCGATCCCGGGCTCTACACGGGCGGCAACACCTTCGATGCCGCCGCACATCCGATCTACAACCGCCTGTACGAATTCAAGCCCGGCACGACCGAGGCCGAGCCGAGCCTGGCCGAGAGCGTCGCCGTCTCCGACGATGGCCTGCAGTACACGTTCAAGCTGCGCGCCGGCGTGAAATTCCAGACCACCGACTTCTTCACCCCGACGCGCGACCTCAATGCCGACGACGTCATCTTCTCGTTCGAGCGCCAGCTGAAGGCCGACCACCCGTGGCACACCTACGTGCCCGGCACGAGCTGGGAATACTTCGCCGGCATGGGCTTTCCGGAGCTGATCGCGTCGATCGAGAAGGTCGACGACCTGACGGTCAAGTTCGTGCTGAAGAACAAGGAAGCGCCGTTCCTCGCCAACGTCGCGATGCCGTTCGCCTCGATCATGTCGAAGGAATACGCCGACAGCCTCGACAAGGCCGGCACCAGGGAACAGCTGAACCGGAAGCCGCTCGGCACGGGTCCGTTCACCTTCGTCGGCTACCAGCAGGACGCGGTCATCCGCTACAAGGCCAACGCCGACTACTGGAAGGGCAAGGTCAAGATCGACGACCTGGTGTTTGCAATCACCACCGACGCGGCGGTGCGCTTCCAGAAGCTGAAGGCCAACGAGTGCCAGCTGATGCCGTATCCGAACGCGGCAGACGTAGCCGCGATGAAGTCCGACCCGGACCTCAAGGTCAGCGAGCAGGAAGGCCTCAACGTCGCCTACCTCGCCTACAACACCACGCAGCCTCCGTTCGACAGGGCCGAGGTGCGCAAGGCGCTGAACATGGCGATCAACAAGCAGGCGATCGTCGACTCGGTGTTCCAGGGCGCGGCGACGCCGGCCAAGAATCCGATCCCGCCGACGATGTGGTCGTACAACAACGCCGTCGAGGACGACAAATACGATCCGGCAGCGTCCAAGGCCGCTCTCGAAGCGGCCGGCGTGAAGGATCTGTCGATGAAGGTCTGGGCGATGCCGGTGGCGCGTCCGTACATGCTCAACGCCCGCCGCGCGGCGGAACTGATCCAGGCCGACCTCGCCGCCGTGGGCGTCACCGCCGAGATCGTCTCCTACGAGTGGGCCGAGTATCTCGACCGCTCGAAGGCGAAAGACCGCGACGGCGCCGTCATGCTCGGATGGACCGGCGACAATGGCGATCCGGACAACTTCCTGCATACCCTGCTCGGCTGCGACGCGGTCGGCGGCAACAACCGCGCGCAGTGGTGCAACCAGGAATTCAACGACCTCGTCATGAAGGCCAAGCAGGAGACCGACCAGGCCGCGCGCACCAAGCTCTACGAAGAGGCGCAGGTGGTGTTCAAGCGTGAAGCTCCATGGGCCACGCTCGACCATTCGCTCGCCATCGTGCCGATGCGCAAGAACGTCGAGGGTTTCGTGCAGAGCCCGCTCGGAGACTTCAAGTTCGACACGGTCGACCTGGTCGAATGAGTTCGACCTGGTCGAGTGAGTTCGACCTGGAATGAGTTCGACCTGGAATGAGTTCGACCTGGTCGAATGAATGAACGCGATGTGGTCGATCAGGGCCGCTCGGCAATGACAATGGCAGCGCCCGGCTAACGGGCGCTCCCGCCTTGTTCTGCGACAAGGCCGCGGCAGTTCCCGCGTCCTGACGAAGGGCTTTCCGGATGCTGCGTTTCCTGATCAACCGCATCGCCGTGCTGGTGCCGACCTTCATCGGCGTTTCGATCATCGCCTTCTCGTTCATCCGGCTGCTGCCGGGCGACCCGGTGGCGCTGCTTTCCGGCGAACGCGTGATGTCGCCGGAAAGGCATGCGGAAATCTCGCATCAGCTCGGCTTCGACCGGCCGCTGGTCATCCAGTATTTCGACTATCTCGGCGGAATCCTGCAGGGCGATTTCGGCCGCTCGGTCACCACCAAGGAGCCGGTGCTGACGCAATTCGCCACGCTCTTCCCCGCCACCGTCGAGCTGTCGATCTGCGCCATGCTGCTTGCCGTGCTGCTCGGCATTCCGGCCGGCATCTTCGCGGCGCTGCGGCGCGGCAGCGTCACCGACCAGTCGCTGATGGGAACGGCGCTGGTCGGCTACTCGATGCCGATCTTCTGGTGGGGACCGCTGCTCATCATCCTGTTCGCCGGCATCCTGCAGTGGACACCGGTATCGGGCCGCATCTCGCTGATGTTCTACTTCGAACCGGTCACCGGATTCATGCTGATCGACTCGCTCCTGTCAGGCCAGGAAGGCGCATTCCGCTCGGCAGTCAGCCACCTGATCCTGCCCACGATCGTGCTCGGCACCATTCCGCTCGCCGTCATCGCGCGGCAGACGCGCTCCGCCATGCTGGAAGTGCTCGGCGAGGACTATGTCCGCACGGCGCGCGCCAAGGGACTGTCGGCTCGGCGGGTGATCGGCGTGCATGCGCTGCGCAACGCCATGATCCCGGTGGTCACGACGATCGGGCTGCAGGTCGGAACACTGCTTGCGGGCGCCATCCTCACCGAGTCGATCTTCTCATGGCCGGGGATCGGCAAGTGGATGGTGGATGCGGTGTCGAAGCGCGACTACCCGGTGATCCAGGGCGGGCTGCTGATCATCGCCGCCATCATCATGATCGTGAATTTGCTGGTCGACCTGCTCTACGGCCTCATCAACCCGCGCATCAGGCACTGAGGAGGCTGACGTGAGCGATCTCCCGATGCCCCTCTCCGGCGAGCCGACGCTGCGCCGCAGGCTGGCGGAGTTCTGGGTCAACTTCTCCGAGAACCGCGGCGCCGTCATCGGCTTCTGGGTGTTCCTGCTGCTGATCGCGGTGGCGATCCTGGCGCCGCTGATCGCGCCGCATTCCTACCGGGTGCCATACCCGAAGAGCGACCTGGTGCCGCCGATCTGGCAGGAGGGCGGGCGGCGCGAATTCATCCTCGGGACCGACGCCATCGGCCGCGACCTGCTCTCGCGCCTGATGTACGGAGCGCAGTTCTCGCTGTTCATCGGCTTTGTCGTCACCACGCTGGCGCTCAGCTTCGGCATTCTGGTCGGTGTCATCGCCGGCTATTTCCGCGGCTGGATCGATACCGTGATCATGCGGATCATGGACATCATCCTGGCGTTCCCGCCGCTGCTGCTGGCGCTGGTGCTGGTCGCCATCCTCGGGCCGGGGCTGATCAACGCCATGATCGCCGTCGCGCTGACGCTGCAGCCGAGCTTCGTGCGGCTCGCACGCGCGGCGGTGATGGCGGAGAAGAACCGCGAATACGTCATCGCGGCAAAGGTGGCCGGCGCCGGCCATCTGCGGCTGATGTTCGTGACCATCCTGCCCAACTGCTTCGCGCCGCTGATCGTGCAGACGGCGCTGTCCTTCTCGGACGCCATCCTGGCGGCCGCGGCGCTCGGCTTTCTCGGCATGGGCGCGCAGGCACCGCAGCCGGAATGGGGCACGATGCTGGCCGAGGCGCGCGAGTTCATCCTCGGCGCCTGGTGGGTGGTCACCTTCCCCGGCCTCGCCATCCTGATCACCGTGCTGTCCATCAACCTGATGGGCGACGGCTTGCGCGACGCGCTCGACCCCAAGCTGAAGCGGAGCTAGGCCATGGCGCTGCTCGAAATCGAAAACCTCGTCGTCGAGTTCCAGACCGCCTCCGGCCCGTTCCGGGCAGTCGACGGCGTGTCGCTGTCGGTGCGCCAGCGCGAGGTGCTGGCGATCGTGGGCGAGTCCGGCTCGGGCAAGTCGGTGTCGATGCTGGCGGTCATGGGCCTGCTGCCGTGGACCGCGAACGTCACCGCCGACCGCATGACGTTCAACGGCCGCGACCTGCTGGCGCTCAACGACGCGGAACGCCGCAAGATCATCGGCAAGGACATCGCCATGATCTTCCAGGAGCCGATGGCGAGCCTGAACCCCTGCTTCACGGTCGGCTTCCAGATCGAGGAGGTGCTGCGCGAGCATCTCGGCATGAGCCGCCGCCAGCGGCGCGCCCGCACCATCGAACTGCTCAAGGCCGTCGGCATCCCCGATCCGGCCGAGCGCATCAAGTCCTACCCGCACCAGATGTCGGGCGGGCAATGCCAGCGCGTGATGATCGCCATGGCGATCGCCTGCAATCCGAAGCTCCTGATCGCCGACGAGCCGACGACGGCGCTCGACGTGACCATCCAGAAGCAGATCCTCGACCTGCTGGTGCGGCTGCAGACCGAGCATGGCATGGGCCTGATCATGATCACCCACAACATGGGCGTGGTGGCCGAGACGGCCGACCGCGTGATCGTGCAGTACCGTGGCCGCAAGATGGAAGAGGCGGACGTGCTGTCGCTGTTCGAGAGCCCGAAGAGCGCCTACACGCGCGCGCTGCTCTCGGCGCTGCCAGAGAACGCCACCGGCGACCGGCTGCCGACCGTGTCCGACTTCCGCCTCGACGAGGGGGCCGCCTGATGCCCGCACCGATCCTCGAGGTCAGGAACATCGTGCGCGACTACCACGTGGCGGGCGGGCTGTTCCGCCCGGCGCGCACGGTGCATGCCGTCAAGGGCGTGTCGTTCGCGCTCGACAAGGGGCGCACGCTGGCGATCGTCGGCGAGAGCGGCTGCGGCAAGTCCACGCTTGCCCGCATCATCACCCTGATCGACCCGCCGACGTCGGGAGAGCTGCTCATCGAGGGCAAGCCGGTCGACATCAGGCGCGGCGGGCTGACGCCCGAGATGCGGCGCAAGGTGCAGATCGTCTTCCAGAACCCGTACGGCTCGCTCAACCCGCGCCAGAAGGTTGGCGACATTCTGGAGGAGCCGCTGAAGATCAACACCGAGAAGACGGCGGCCGAGCGGCGCGACCTTGCTATCCGGATGCTGCGCAAGGTCGGGCTGGAGGAGAAGCATTACGGCCGCTACCCGCACATGTTTTCCGGCGGCCAGCGGCAGCGGATCGCGATTGCCCGGGCGCTGATGCTCAATCCCGGCCTGCTGGTGCTCGACGAGCCGGTGTCGGCGCTCGACCTTTCGGTGCAGGCACAGGTGCTGAACCTGCTCTCCGACCTGCAGGACGAGTTCGGCCTGACCTATGTGTTCATCAGCCACGACCTGTCGGTGGTGCGCTACATCGCCGACGAGGTGATGGTCATGTATTTCGGCGAGGCCGTCGAATACGGCAGGCGCGACGCGGTGTTCTCCGATCCGAAGCACGCCTACACGAAGGTGCTTTTCGCGGCGACGCCGCGCGCCGACGTCGAGAGCATCCGAGCAAGGCTGGCGGCGAAGGGCCGCAGCGTGCCAGCGGCCTAGCGACGGCCGACGACGATCAGCCCTGCGATGGGCTCGCCGCGGTCCATGCGGATGGTCTCGCGCCGCAGCGACAGGAGCGCGAACCCCTGCCCTGCGAGGAGCAGGCGGATGTACGCCTCGCCATGCGCATAGCGGCGCGACGGGCGGAGCGCGAAATCCTGCGCGCCGTCATGCACCTCGACCGAGAAGGCAAACAGGCCGCCGGTCACCAGCGCAGCCGCCACCGTCGCGAAGATGCCTTCGAGCGCGCCGACATACATGAACACGTCGGCGGCGGTGGCGAGATCGAGGCTGCCCGCCGGCAGCACGAGCGCCTGCAGATCGGCCTTCTCCAGCCGGTCGTAGACGTGCCTCGCCTGCGCCTTGCGCAGCATCGCCGCCGAGATGTCGTTGCCGGCGAGCGTATCGCAGAGCGGCCGCAGCTTCTCGCCCATAAGCCCGGTGCCGCAGCCGAGGTCGAAAGCGACGCAAAAGCGATGGCCCGGAGCCGCCACGGCGATCGCGGCAACCAGCAGTTCGGGAACGCGATAGCCGAGCCTGTCGACCAGCGACTGGTCGAATGTGTCGGCATACTGGTCGAACAGCGCCTCGACGAACGAGCTCGGCGGGGCGGACGAGAGCGGCAGTTCCCCGGCCAGCTCCAGCTTGAGGCGTGCGCCGGGCCGGTCGGCGGGATCGAGCTGCAAGGTCGTGCGCCAGGCAGCGGCCGCGGCTGCGGGCATGCCCGCCGCCTCGTGCATCTCGCCCAGGCGGAACCAGCCGAGCGCCCAGGCGGGCGCCAGTTCCAGCGCGCCGAGCAGCAGTTCGGCCGCCGCCGCGGGGTCGCCGGAAGCGAACAGCATCTCGGCATAGTCGGCGCGGCGGTCGGCGACGGTGTCGCCCGACGAGCGCGGCAGCGGTGGCAGGTGGATCATGCCTACTCTCTATGGCGCGAGTCAGAGTGCCGCGCAACGGCCTTTCCGCCAAGGAACAAATCCCTATCTTCCAGAGTATGCGTCCCAGTGAACTGCTCTGCCCGAAACCCGCCGGCCTCTATTGCGCGCCGGGCGATTTCTACATCGACCCTGTCCGCCCCGTGGCGCGGGCGCTGATCACGCATGGCCATTCCGACCATGCCCGCGCCGGCCACGCCAAGGTGCTGGCGACGCGCGAGACGCTAGACATCATGGGCATACGCTACGGAGCGGAGTTTGCCGGCGAGACGCAGGCGGCGACGCCGGGCGAGACGATGCGCGTCGGCGACGTGGCAGTGACCTTCCATCCCGCCGGGCATGTGCTCGGCTCGGCCCAGATCGCGGTCGAGCATGGCGGCACGCGCATCGTCGCCTCGGGCGACTACAAGCGCCGGCCGGATTCCACCTGCGCGGCGTTCGAGCCGATCGCCTGCGACGTCTTCATCACCGAGGCGACGTTCGGCCTGCCGGTGTTCCGCCATCCCGACGACCGCGACGAGATCGCGCGACTGTTGCGCTCCGTCGCGCAGTTTCCCGAACGCTCGCATGTCGTCGGCGCCTATGCGCTCGGCAAGTCGCAGCGCGTGATCAAGCTGATCCGCAACGCCGGCTACGACAGGCCGATCTACATCCATGGCGCGCTGGAGAAGCTGTGCGCCTACTACCAGAGCCAGGGCATCGACCTCGGCGAGCTGCAGCCGGCGACGGTGGCGCGCTCAGCCAAGGGCGATTTCGCCGGCGCCATCGTCGTCGGCCCATCTTCGGCCTTCGCCGACCGCTGGGCACGCCGCTTCCCCGACCCGATCGCCGCCTTCGCGTCGGGATGGATGCAGATCCGCCAGCGCGCCAAGCAGGGCGGCGTCGAACTGCCGCTGATCATCTCCGACCATTCCGACTGGGACGAACTGACCCACACGATCCGCGAGACGGGAGCAAGCGAGGTCTGGGTCACGCATGGCCGCGAGGAGGCCCTGGTGCGCTGGTGCGAACTCGCCGGCATCGCCGCACGGCCGCTGCATCTCGTCGGTTACGAGGACGAGGGGGATTGATGAACCGCTTCGCCGAACTGCTCGACCGGCTGGTGCTGACGCCCGCGCGCAACGGCAAGCTGACGCTGCTGGCCGACTATTTCCGCGAGACGCCCGACCCGGATCGCGGGCTGGCGCTCGCCGCCATCACCGGCGACCTGAGCATCGCAGCGGTAAAACCGGCGATGCTGCGCACGCTGGTGATCGAGCGCATGGACCCGGTGCTGTTCGGCTATTCCTACGACTATGTCGGCGACCTCGCCGAGACGGTCTCGCTGGTGTGGCCGGAACCCGAGCAGCCGTTGCGGCTGAACCGCATCCCCTCGCTCGGCGAGGTGGTGGAGCGGCTGCAGGCCGCCAGCCGCTCCGATGGGCCGAAGGTGCTCGCCGCGCTGCTCGACAGCGTCGGCGCCTCGGCGCGCTTCGCCATCATCAAGCTGGTGACCGGCGGGTTGCGGATCGGCGTCTCGGCGCGGCTTGCCAAGCAGGCGCTGGCCGATTTCGGGCGCGTCGACGTCGCCGATATCGAGGAACTCTGGCACGGGCTGGAGCCACCCTACACGGAGCTCTTCGCCTGGCTGGAAGGGCGCGCGCCGAAGCCGGAGACGGCGGCGGCCGCGCTGTTCCGGCCGGTGATGCTGTCCAACCCGGCGGAAGACCGCGACCTCGAAAAACTCGACCCGGCGGACTACTCCGCCGAGTGGAAATGGGACGGCATCCGCGTGCAGGCGACCAGCGAGCGCGGCGTCCGCCGGCTGTACTCGCGCACCGGCGATGACGTGTCGCGCGCATTCCCCGACCTCGTCGAGGCGATGCAGTTCGAGGGCGTGCTCGATGGCGAACTGCTGGTCGGCCGGCCGCCCGACTGGACCGGCACGTTCGGTGACCTGCAGCAGCGGCTGAACCGCAAGACCGTGTCGGCCAAGATGCGCGAGCAGTTCCCCGTCTTCGTGCGCTGCTACGACCTGCTGCAGGATGGCGGGGAGGATATCCGACCGCTGCCGCTGACGGGGCGGCGGGCGCGCCTGCACGCCTTCGTCGCAAAACTCGATCCGGCGCGCTTCGACCTGTCGCCGACGATCGCCTTCGCCGACTGGGAGGAACTCGACCGGCTGCGCCAAGCGCCACCGCACCCGATCATCGAAGGCGTGATGATGAAGCGCCTCGACAGCGCCTACGTCGCGGGCAGGCCGAAGGGGCCATGGTTCAAGTGGAAGCGCGATCCGCACACGGTGGACGCGGTGCTGATGTACGCGCAGCGCGGGCACGGCAAACGCTCATCCTTCTATTCCGACTACACGTTCGGGGTGTGGGCGGGAGCGGAAGGCGAGGAAGAGCTGGTGCCGGTGGGCAAGGCCTATTTCGGCTTCACCGACGAGGAACTGAAGCAGATCGACAAATACGTGCGGGACAACACAATCGAACGCTTCGGCCCGGTGCGCTCGGTGCGCGCCGACCGCAAGCAGGGGCTGGTGCTGGAAGTCGCCTTCGAGGGGCTCAACCGCTCGACGCGGCACAAATCCGGCGTCGCCATGCGCTTCCCGCGCATCTCCCGGCTTCGCTGGGACAAGCCGACGGCGGAGGCCGACCGCATCGAGACGCTGCAGGCGCTGCTCGACTGAGGTATCTCGGCCTACTCCGAGACGGCGACGCGGATCTCGTAGATGTCGATGGCCTTGCCGCCGCCGTCGATGTCGGTGTTGATGGCAATGGTGCCGCCGGCGCCCGGTGACTTGGCCGGCAGGTCGATCTCGAACAGATAATCGGATTTGGTGATGCCTACGGCATAACGCTTGCGGCCGCAGCCGCCCAGTTCGCCGAGATTGCAGGTGACGGAAATCTGCGTCTCGCCGCCCTCTTCCGTGGCGCGGGCGACGATGTCGAAGGCTGCGCGCTTGCCGGCAAGGCGCTCGAGAACCCCCTGCCCGACGTCGAAGATGATGGCCGAGCCCGACGCGCTGGAGCGGATGCGCATGTAGCTGCCGCTGTCGTCCTGCATGACCTCGGCCTTGGTGTCGGCCGGCGCACTGACGCGGGCGGCGTCGGAGGGCGTGAACACCGAGACCCAGTCGCGCGAATCAGCCTCGCCCGGCAACGCCGGCGCGCCGATCGGCTCTTCATCCGGATCGTAGTTCTCTCCCCCGGTGACGGGGGGCGCGGGCGTCGTCGTGTCCTGTCCGCCGGGCAAGACCAGCCAGCCTTCCTTCCACGCCCACCAGCCGCCGCCCGCAAGGATGGCGAGAAGGACGAAGATGATGATGAGGGTTGCCCAGGGGCCCCTACGGCGATCGGCGACCACGCGCTCGCTCTGCGCAGGAATGTCGAACCGGCCGCCCGGCACAGACGCGGGATCGCGCTCGGCCGCAACGTCGAAATCCGGCGCATGGCTGGCTGCGGCGCGTTGCGTCTCCGTAGCGGCGAAATCGGGCGCGGCGAAATCCGGTTCGCGGCGGGCCAGCGGAGGCGCTGCCACCACCGGCTCCACCCGGACAGGCGCGACCGGCACCGGCGTCGGACGCGGCGCCGCGGGGCTCGCGACCTCGACGGCGGGCGCGACGTCGAAATCGGGCTCGTCGTCCCGCACGGCGACCGGCGGGGCCGCAGGCGCTGGACGCGCTGCAGCAGGCGATGGCGGAGCGGGAGCGCGCGGCGAGGGCGCCGGCTCTTCCGGCATCAGCGCCGGCAGGAATTCGGACTCGATCTCGGCGATCTTGGCCTCAAGGCCCTTGCGGCGGTTGATCGCCGTCTCGACGGTGGTTCCGGGATTGGCCTTCAGCGCGCGGTCGAGCGCAGCACGGGCCGAACGGTAGACCTTCTCGCGAAAGCCCGCATCGTCGGCATTGCCTTTCTCTAAGGCGTTGCGGATGGCAGTCTCGATCACGTCCAAGCGTGGTCTCCCGGCAGCAGCCCCTTGCGGGCGGCACGATGGTTACCTGTCACCCGCGTTTCAGGCAACGGTCTGCCATACCAGCACATTTTCGCAAGCGGACGCACGGCCACCCCTGGCAAGGTCCGGACAGGAGTAGGGCAATTCCATGACTTGCTTGCCGAGGACCGTCGTTCTGATAAAGCACTGACGTTTACGTAAATCGTCGAAACTGGGTGATCGAATGCCACTGCCGGACGTCCTCAAGCAAGACCTGCGCATCCCGGTCGTGGCCGCGCCGCTGTTCATCATCTCGCACCCGCCGCTGGTGGCGGCTCAGTGCAAGGCAGGCGTCGTCGGCTCGTTCCCCGCGCTCAACGCGCGGCCGGAAGCGCAGCTCGACGAGTGGCTGGCGGAAATCACCGAGACGCTCGCCGCGCACAACAGCGCCAATCCCGACCGGCGCGCGGCGCCTTTCGCGGTGAACCAGATCGTGCACAAGTCGAACGGCCGCCTGCAGCATGACCTTGCCATGTGCGAAAAATACCGCGTGCCGATCGTGATCTCTTCGCTGGGCGCGCTGGAGGAAGTGAACCAGGCGGTCCACTCCTATGGCGGCATCGTGCTGCATGACGTCATCCACGACCGGCATGCCCGCAAGGCGATCGAGAAGGGCGCCGACGGGCTGATCGCGGTGGCGGCCGGCGCCGGCGGCCATGCCGGCACGCTGTCGCCGTTTGCGCTGATCCAGGAAATCCGCGCCTGGTTCGACGGGCCGCTGCTGCTCTCCGGCGCGATCGCCAATGGCGGCGCGATCCTCGCCGCGCAGGCGATGGGCGCCGACATGGCCTATATCGGCTCGCCCTTCATCGCCACCGAGGAGGCGCGCGCGGTGGACGAATACAAGCAGATGATCGTCGAATCGAACGCGGCAGACATCGTCTACTCCAACCTGTTCACAGGCGTGCACGGCAACTACCTCAAGGGCTCGGTCCGCGCGCAGGGGATGGACCCCGACAATCTGCCGGTGTCGGACGCGACCAAGATGGATTTCGGCAAGGACCAGACCAGCGTGAAGGCCTGGAAACACATCTGGGGCTGCGGACAGGGGATCGGGGCGGTGAAGGACGTCGGCAGCACGGCCGCGCTGGTCGACCGGCTGGCGCGGGAGTATGCGGCGGCACGCGAGCGGCTGGCCGCCTGAAGCGGCGGTCGCGCCGCGGACAACTCGACGCAAGCCGCATCTTGAATTCGCCGGGCAATGCGGGTATGTCGCGCCTGCCCGGCGCTGATGCGCACAGGCAGCCGCTTTAGCTCAGTTGGTAGAGCACATCATTCGTAATGATGGGGTCAGGTGTTCGAGTCACCTAAGCGGCACCAAATTATCCAATAATCTCATAGAGATATAGCGCCACTAGTTGGACGCGCGGTTGAACGCCGGTGCCGTGTCGGCACTGTGTCGGCACCGTGTACAAGGCCAAGTTACTAATTAGATCTGCACCAAATCGGTCGCCCTATTTCGTGCAGCAGGTCTTGCGAGGAGCACGTTAGTCCGCAGGGCGGGTCATCTCAACTCGTCAAGGTGCCGAAACCAAGCCAACGACTCAGGGTTGGCCAGTGCCTCAACGTTCTTAACCGGCCGGCCGTGCACCACCTCGCGCACAGCAAGCTCGGTGATCTTGCCGGACTTGGTGCGCGGAATGTCGGCGACCGCGACGATCTTCGCCGGAACATGGCGCGGGCTGCAGCCGGTGCAGATGCGCTGGCGGATTTGCTCGCGCAGCACATCGTCCAGCACGGTCTCCGTCGCCAAGCGCACGAACAGAACAATGCGCACGTCGCCGTCGAAATCCTGGCCGATGCAGATTGCCTCGGCGATCTCCGGGATCTGTTCCACCTGATTGTAGATTTCGGCGGTGCCGATGCGCACGCCGCCCGGATTTAGCGTCGCGTCGGAGCGGCCGTGGATGACCATGCCACCGTCTGCAGTCCAGTCAGCGAAATCACCATGGCACCACACGTTTTCGAAGCGCTCGAAATAGGCAGCCTGGTACTTCAGTCCGTCGGGGTCATTCCAGAACCCTATGGGCATGGATGGAAACGGTTTCGTGCAGACGAGTTCGCCCTTGTCGCCACTGCGCGGATTGCCGGCATCGTCCCAGACATCGACAGCCATGCCGAGGCCGGGTCCTTGAATCTCCCCTCGTCTCACCGGTTCGGTCGGGACGCCCAGAACGAAACAGCCGAGGATATCGGTGCCACCTGCGATGGAGGCGAGATGCACGTCGCGTTTGACGCAGTCATAGACAAAATCGAAACCCTCCGGCGAGAGCGGTGATCCGGTCGAGCAGATGGTTCTCAAGGTTTCGAGTCGATGAGTTTCAACCGGCCGCAGGCCGGACTTGCGCAGCGTGTCGATGAACTTCGCCGATGTGCCGAAGAAGGTCATGCCCTCGGCATCGGCATAGTCGAAGAGAGCGTTACCATCCGGATAGAAGGGTGAACCGTCGTAGAGCAGCAAGGTCGCGCCTGAGGCAAGACCGGAGACCAGCCAGTTCCACATCATCCAGCCGCAGGTGGTGAAGTAGAAGAAGCGATCACGCTCGCGCAGGTCGGCGTGCAGTCTGTGCTCCTTCAGATGCTGCAGCAGCGCTCCGCCGACCGAGTGAACGATGCATTTTGGGGACGCCGGTCGTTCCGGACGAGAACAGGACGTAGAGCGGATCGTTGAAGCCGATTCGCTCGAACGCGGCTTCCGGCGCAGCAAATGGCGCCAGAGCATCGTCGAGTGCGGCGGCGCCGGGAATCTTGCCGGCAGCTTCCCCGGCGGTCCCGAGATAGTCGACTATGAGCGCGCGCCGAACGGTCGGCAGACGAGCGACGATGGTCCGTAGCTTGTCCGATATGTCGATGCGCTTGCCGTTGTACCAGTAGCCATCGGGCGCGATGAAAACGGCCGGCTCGATCTGCCAGCGATGCCGCGGCAAGCATGCCAGCGACGGTTTCAGGCATGTTCGGCATCATCGCCGCCACGCGGTCGCCCTTGCCCACACCGACGGAGCGAAAAAGCTGCTGCAACCGGGACACGAGCGAGTCCAGTTCGTCCCACGACATGCGACGGGAAACCTTGTCCTCACCTCGGAAGACAATCGCGTCTCCCTCCCCGCGCCTACGCAAGAGGTTCTCGGCGAAATTCAGCCGTGCGTCGGGGAAGAAGCGTGCGCCTGGCATCCGGTCCGCGTCTAGGACGAGACGGTCGCCTTTCTCACCAATGACACGGCAGTGGTTCCAGATCTGGTTCCAGAACGCAGGGCGGTCGTCGATGGACCAGCGATGGAGGTCCGCGTACGTATCGAGGCGTTTGCCCGACACCAGCGACGCCTCGCGCGTGAATGCTGCGAGAGACGTCGAGGCGGCGCGTTCCGGCGTAGGCGCCCAGAGCACTTTCCCGGCATCGGCACTTACAGGCACTGCTTCGGGAACTCGACGCCGCAGACGAAGAAGCCCAGCGTGAACTGATAGACATGGCAGCGGACGAGCGAGTTGGCAGTCATGTGCATGTATGCCTCCCGCCGGTTCATGCCGTAGTCGTCGATCAGCCAGCGCATCATGTTCAGGAAGGCACTGTTGAGCGCACGCTCCATGCTGCCGGCATTACGCGCGCCGTCCACCTGGACAAGCGAATCCGGCTTCTCGATGCGCAAGATGCCGGGCGTGGTGCGGCCCCTGATCACATCGCACGACAGCGTGACATCGGCAGCGGTCTCGTCGGCGATCGCCGAGAACTCCGAATCCGCCTGCGAGGCGTGCACGTCGCCGAGGTAGAGCAGTCCGCCGGCATGCGTGGCGTTCATGTGGATCTTGTTGCCCGCCGCGATGTCGCGCACGTCGATGTTGCCGCCCCAGGGCCCCTGGCTGTTCAGCGTGTTCTCGATGCCGCGCTCCGGCGCGGTGACGATCACACCGAGGAAAGGCGCCAGCGGCCAGCGGACCTCGCGATCAATCTTCATGACCGCCTCGCCATCCTTCAACGTCCCTGAAGGTCCGGGCACATGCCTGATGACAGTGGAGAAGGCCTCGTCGAGGTCGCTCCACTCGCTCAGGCCTGCCAGCGGTCCGGCGCCGGCGAGGCTGCCGGTCCAGCCCCAGTCGCGGATGGCAATATCCTCGATCGACACGACCAGCGTATCGCCGGCCTCGACACCGTTCACGTAGACAGGACCAGCGACCGGATTGGCACGAAGATACTGACGCGCCGCGACCTTCGGATGATTGAGGTCGGGACGCGACCCCTCTTCGCCGAGCAGGTTCCAGAAATTGTCGTTGGTCTCCAGGACAAAGCGTTCGCCGAGATCGACACGCAGCTCGGGCGGAACGTGCCCGCCGAAATCCACATGCACGGCCTTTTCACGCGCCAGTCTTTGCATCGGGCCCCCCGGGATTGTTGATCAGATGGCGAGGTACTGTTTGGCGACCTCGGGTCGCGCCAGTTCAGATGGGAGAAGCGTCGCAGCGATCGTGCCCTTGTCGATGACGACGCAGCGGTGGGCGAGGTCCTCCAGCATGTCGATGTTCTGCTCGACAATGATCACCGGCAGGCCCGCCGCATTGCGTTCGCGGATGACCGCCGCGATCTGCTCGACGATGTTGGGCTGCACGCCTTCAGAGGGCTCATCGAGGATGAGAAGGCTGGGCCTGCCACTCAGCACCCGGCCGATCGAGAGCATCTGCTGCTCCCCGCCGCTCAGCGTCCCGGCATTCTGGTTCAACCGCTTCTTCAGCATCGGGAACCACTCGAATACCTGCTCCGCGTCGCGCGATGCAGCGCCACCGACCATCGCGCCCATGCGCAGATTCTCCGCGACTGTCAGGCGTGTGAATATGCCCCTGCCCTGTGGCACATAGCCGATGCCACGGCGCACGCGCTGCACGGCGCTCAGCCGGCTCACATCGCTGCCGCCGAGAACAAGCCGCCCACCCCCTATCGGGACCAGTCCGACGATTGTCTTGACCAGCGTTGTCTTGCCGGCGCCATTGCGCCCGACGATGGCCAGGATCTCACGAGGGCCGACGTCCAGGCTGATTCCGCGAACGATCTGAGAGCCCTGATACCCCGCAAGAAGGTCTTCCACGCGAAGCGCCAGCGACGCGTCGTTCGCTACGGTTCGCTCTACGGTCATCGCGCTCATGCCAAACGCTTCCTGCTGCGATTGCCGAGATAGATCCGGCGGACTTCCTCGTGCGCCTCGATTTCGGCGAGCGTACCCTGAGCGAAAGTCCGGCCGTAGTGGAGGACGGTGACGTGCGACTGGAGCTTGCGGACGAATTCCATGTCGTGCTCGACGACGAGGATCGTCACGCCCTCCGCGTTGACAGCGCGAATGATGTCCACCGTGGCCTGTGTTTCCTCCGGTCCCATGCCTGCAACCGGTTCGTCGAGGAGCATGAGCGATGGCTGTCCGGCCAGTGTCATGCCGATCGAAAGCCACTGCTTCTGCCCGTGCGACAACTCGCCTGCGAGCCGGTCGCCGCTGCCCCGCAGATGGATCCGCTCCAGCAGATCGCCTACCGCCTGCTCGATCTCGTCAGCAGTGGCGAGCTTGCGGTTGAGCGGCAGCAGCAGATTGTGCCGCACGGTCAGATCGTTGTAGGCGCTGACATTCTGCACCTTGATCCCGATGCCCATTCGCGCCCGGAGGTATCGCTCGGTCCGCGTGATATCGCGGCCGCGAAGATGGATCGTGCCGCGATCGGGCAGCACCGTGCCTGCCAGCATCTTGAACAGCGTGCTCTTGCCGGCACCGTTCGGGCCGATGATGCTGCGCAGTTCGCCCTGGCGCATCGAGAGCGAGATGCCGTCCGCGGCGTGGACGCCTCCGAATGAGACTGCCAGGTCGCGGGCTTCCAGCAACAGGTTGTCGGTTGCGTGTTCGACCATCTCAGCGACCTTCCTGCACGACTGGCGTCACGTCGATCTGCCGGCTCCGCCGCAGGCGCGACAGCCTATCGGCAATCGTCGTGATGAGTCCTTCCGGAGCCAGCATCATGGTGACGATCAGGATCGCACCGAGGACGATGAAGGCGAAATTGCCCTGCACTGCCAGCCACTGCGACAGCCAGATCAGCGCAAGGCTTCCGAACAGGGTCGCAGTCAGGCTCTTGCGCCCGGCCGCGGCGACCCAGATCACCGGAAGGATGTTGTTGGTAACGTTGAACACGTCAGGGGTGATGAACTTGCCCCAGGCGACGTAGAGAACTCCTGACAGCGCAGCGATCAGCGCCGAGAGGCAGAACACTGCGAGCTGCAGGAAACGGACGTTGTAGCCGAACAGCTCTGTCCGATCGGGATCCTCGCGAATGGCGACGAGAACGTGGCCAAGGCGGGAATTGACCAGCCAGCGCAGCGCCAGATAGGTCAGCAAAAGCACCGAAATCGCGATGTAGTAGAACGTGACGCTGCTGCCCGGTATCGCGATGACATTCTCGCCGAAGCCGAGCGTCAGGCTCGGCGGATCGATGATGTCGCCGGAGGAGCGGCCGAGGCCGTTGTTGCCACCCAATTTGGCGATGCCGATCGCCCATTGCGGGCCTGCCGTCTGGTTCATGAACGTGCCGCAGAGCAGCGTGATCACGAACATCAGGATGGCGACGTAGACACCTCGCAGCCGGGCGTAGAACATGATGTAGCCCAAGATGGCGGCGAGCAGCACCGGCAGAGCCAGCCCGCCGAGAATGGCGAGGTGTGTGTCGCCATGCGTCTTGATCAGATTGATGCCGATGATGCCGTAGGTATAGCCAGCAACCCCCATGAAGACCGCCTGGCCGAGCGACAGGATGCCGACAAAGCCCCAGATGAGGCAAAGGCTCAGCCCCATCAGCGCGCTGATGAAGAAGTTGCTCAGGTTGAGCAGGTCGTAGCGACCCATGAAGATCGGCGCGCAATATCCGAGCATGACGACCGCGAGGAACACGATCCAGAAGGGAACGGTCCGACCCAGTTCGATAGGGCCGTTGAGCGTTCCGAGGTAGCGATCGAGGAAGTAGCGTCTGCTCATCGGACCGCTCCGCGCACGCGTCGTTTGCTGATCCAGTCGGAGATGCCGGTCGGCAGCAGCCTGATGATGACAAGGGCGACGATCAGCATCGCTGCGTAGCCGAGCAGGATATTGAACTCGCTGGTGACGACCGTTCGCACAAAAGCCAGTGAGAACGAGCTCGTCAGAATTCCGATGACGACGTCGGCGCCGCCTCCCACCACGACGGTGATGAAAGCCTGCCCGGTGAAACCCTGCCCGAAGAATGGAGAGATGGCGCCGGTCACACAGAGCAGTCCGCCTGCGACGCCGGCGAGCATGGCGCCGAGGCCGAAGGTGACCATGTACATCCAGCGCACGTCGACGCCGAGTGCGCGCGCCATCTCTGCGTTCTCCATCGTCGCCCGCGCACGCACCCCGAACGAGGTGAACTTAAGGAGCGCCCATAGTCCGGCGATCAGCAGGCAGGTCAGCACGAGCAGGAGGACGCGGTAATAGGAAAAAGACAGCTCCCCGACGACGAAGTTCGAGAGCGGTGTCGGCACGTTCTGGATCAGCGGTCCGAACAGAAGCAGCGCGCCTTGCGTAACGATCAGACTCACGCCCCAGGTGACCACCAGCGACGACAGCAGCTGGCCGTAGAACCGGCGTATGATGATACGTTCGAGGACGATGCCGAAGAAACCGGCCACCAACCCGCCCATCGCAACCGCGAGCGGAAACGGAACGCCGGCATGCCAGGCGAATGAGGTCGTGTAAGCGCCCATCATCATCATCTCGCCATGAGCCATGTTGATCACGCCCATCATTCCGAAAATGATGATGAGTCCCAGCGCCGGCAGTGCAAGGGAGACGAAGCTGTCCGACAGCTGGTAGAGCAGCGCGAAAGCCGTAGAGGCGAGTTCCATCTGCATTCCCTTCCGGCGAGTGGAGCCGTGCGAGACGGCTCCACTCTGTGGGCGTTCTTTGCCTGGGAGGCAAACTACTTGAGGTACTTGGCGAAGCTCGGATCGTCGGCGGGCTGATACTGCTTGGCATCGTTCTGGCGGACGAGATTGACGCCGAGGCTGCGCAGCCACCACGGCTCGACCGGCCCGATGTCTTCAGCGAGAAGAATCTCGTGCTTGTCGTTCACGAAGCCGATGCGCATGTGCATCGTCAGGTGGTGCGTTGCGGGATCGAGGAAGACCTTGCCTTCCGGCGCATCGAAGCTCAGCCCAGACCCCAGCGCCGTGAGCACGGCGTCGGTCTCAGTGGTGCCGGCACGCGTCCAGGCTTTCGCCATCAGGTTGACGGCGATGTAGGCGGCGCGCGTCATCTCGCTGATGTAGGGCTCGTTCGGCTCAAGCTTGCGTGCAGCCTCGACGAAGGCCTTCGAGGCCTCGGTCGGGGTTTCCTCGAGGTACGCGTAGGGCACGTACATGTTCGCCAGAGCCGGCGCAGGGAAGCGCTTGTGCTCGTAGCTCTGCTGGATGTTGACCGTCGACACCGCCGGGATGGTTGCGCCGGCTGCAAGGGCCTGGCCGTAGTAGGCGGTCTGTGCGTCGCCGATCAGATAGAACACGCCGAAGTCCGGCTTCGCCTTCTGGATGTTGGCAATGGTCGATGCGAACTCGGAGTTGCCCAGCGGGATGAACTCCTCGCCGACCACCTCGCCGCCGTAGAGACCAGCCGCAACACGCGTCCACTGCGCGCTGACCTGACCGAAGCCGTAGTCCGCCGCGAGGATGTACATCTTCGGGCCGAACTTCTTGATCATGTATTCGACGCCCGGAAGGATCTGCTGCTCCGGGATCGGGCCGGTGAAGAACGAGTACTTGTCGGCGATGCCGCCCTCGCCCTGATTGTTGTGCCAGTAGATGACCTTGTTCTCGACGGCGATGGCGCGGGCCGCTTCGCGCGCCGAACTTGTCGCTCCGGCCATCACGACGTCGACCTTGTCGTCGAGGATGCACTTCTGCGTCAGTTCCTGGTGACGGCGCACGTCAGACTGGCCGTCATAGAACACCATCTCGAGCTGCCGGCCGAGAACGCCGCCAGCCTTGTTGATCTCTTCGATCGCGAGGCGATAGCCGAGCGTCTTCGGTTTCACGATCGTGGCAAGGTCGCCGGAGTGATCGTCGATGATGCAAAGCTTGATAGGTCCATCCTGCGCCATTGCCGGTATGCCGGCGATGCAGGTGCTTGCGGCAAGCGCGAGGAGCGCCCCGCCCAATCCCATTCCAAGTCGCAGTCTCATTTTTATTCTCCCCTTGTGTGGTTGTGTAAATGCGGTCTCGCCGGGCTAAAGATCCGGTCGGACATCGATCCAGGGTTTCGCGCCTTCGAAGGCGGCAGCAGCCTGGAGAACACTGAGGTCGTCGAAGGTCCTGGCGACGATCTGCATCCCCGTCGGGATACCCGTCGATGCAAAGCCCGTCGGGATCGATGCCACGGGGCATTGCGACATCAGGCTGAAGGGATTCGTCATCGCCCAGCCGAAAAGGGCGGGCACCTTCTGGCCATCGATGCGGAAATCCGGAGACGCCTCGTCGTGGCCGATCTTCACTGCGGGCACTGCCAGCGTTGGGCAGACCAAGATATTGTAGCTATCGAGTATCGGCGCGAGCTGGCTGTACATCTCGCTGCGCACGCGATCAGCCCGGCTGACGCGACTGGAACCAAGTGCCGCGCCGCGCTCGATCAGCGTGACAACGTGCTCGTCCATCTCGTAGCGCCAGCGGGGGAGCAGTTCGTCGCCGGCAGCGCCGAGCATCGCCTCCCGATGCGCCATCCACGCATCGAGAGCTCCCCAGTTCCAATCGAGATGGACCTCGTCGACGACGCAGCCGAGGCTCTTGAAAACTTCGGCTGCAGCCAGCGTATTGCGACGCACTTCCGGATCGACCTTGAAGTTCGCGGGGCTCGCCGATTACATCTGCCCCGAAGGCGGGTCGATCGATGAGGGAATCGCCCGAGACGCCTTCGTCGAGACCATCGCCGATCTCGCTGGCGCCGGCATTACCGACATCGATGCGCTGACACCCGGCCAGATCCAAACTGTCTTCGAGCTATATGCTACGCACGCGATCGAGGCTCGTATCTGCAATGACATCGGCACCAAGGTCGTGACCTTGCCGGCCGACCCGCAGGCGGCCGAGAGGGTGCAGGCGCAGCTACGTGATTTCATCCAGCGCGGTGTCAGCGACGCCATCAACGCCGCGGGCGTCAATATTCAATCGCTGACCCCTGATGCGGTGATGGGCTTCGTGACCAACGTCTATCAATCCGCCTTTGACGTGTTGCAGACGATGGGTGATGGGGAGGCAGAGAAATGAGGCGCCATGTCATCATCGGTCGTTTCGGCCCAGACGATAAGACCCGCGTCCCGAAGGCACGCGACGAGGTCGCATCGACCCTGCAGTTGGTCGCGGGCAAGCGTCTCGATCACGGGATCGGCCGCGCCTTAGCCGACCTTAAGGCGCTGCACCTGACCCCGAGCGAAATCGGCGCGGACATGCTCGTCGTTGCCGCCCATGTCCACGCAGCGGACACCCGCATCTCCCGCTCCACGGAATCGCAGGACGCTTGGACGCGTGAAATTCGGCTAGTCATCCCCGTGAGCGATCCGGTGCGATGGACGGCTGCGGCACCCATCTTGGTCCGCGCCCTCAACTTCCTGACCGGCGACAGATGGGATGTGGGCTTCCGCAAACGTGCCAAGGACTATGCGAAACTGGTTCCAGTCGCGGCACCCACCCTTATTCCTGCCCCTTTCGATGGCGTGAGTCTGTTCTCCGGTGGTTTGGACAGTTTAATCGGCGCGATCGACGGTTTGAATGCTGGCGAGACGCCGCTTCTGGTCAGCCACGCGGGCGAAGGATTGGTGAGTAAGTCGCAGGAGCAGTGTGGATGAGCTTCGATAGCGGGCTCGTCGAAGATGTCGCATCGGAGGATACAACGCGCGGCCGCTCGTTCTTGTTCTTCTCCCTGGGCGTCGCCGCCGGCACCGCGCTAGGCCGTGACTTCGTGCTCAAGGTTCCGGAGAATGGCCTTATCGCGCTCAATGTGCCGCTCGATCAGCTTCGACTCGGCGCGCTCAGCACTCGGACGACGCACCCATTCTACATGACTCGTTGGAACGATTTGCTTCAGTCGCTCGGCGTCGGAGGGAAGGTCGAGAATCCGTATTGGGATAAGACCAAAGGGGAGATGGTTGCCCAATGCGCCAATCCGGCTGTGTTGAAGCAGCTCGCCCCGCTGTCACTATCATGTTCGTCACCGACGAAGGGGCGTTGGACCAAGAAGCCGCAGGGGCACTGTGGATACTGCCTGCCATGCCTCATTCGGCGGGCCTCTCTGCGAGGCAAAGACTCGACCGTTTACGGCGTACCCGACCTGAAGGCTGCCACATTGGACACCCGGCAGGCAGAAGGTCAGCAAGTCCGATCCTTCCAGATCGCGATCGAACGACTATCGAAGCGCCCGGAACTCGCCAAGGCTCTCATCCACAAGCCGGGGCCACTCTATGATGACCCCTCCCGCCACAATGACCTGGCCGATGTATATCGCCGTGGATTGGAGGAAGTCGGGCGCTTACTAGCTGGCGTTCGCGCCGCACCATCGTAAGAGGGCCCATGCGATCAGGTCTCGTCGATTTTCATTGCCACCAAGATCTCTATCCCGACCACGCGGCTGCGGTGGACCGTTGCGAGCGCGATGGCGTGTTCACTCTCACCATGACCACCACGCCCAAGGCTTGGCCGCGGAACCACGAACTT
>JBFXFO010000047.1:0-23576 GCA_050178915.1 Rhizobiaceae bacterium
GGTCGAGTTTCGGTTTTCGTGCGGCCGGGTTGCTCTCGGCGCTGACCGTGACGGTGGGACTTGCGACCCCGGCCCACGCCGTGCTTGGCGGTAGCGGCGCACCGCAGTCGGTGCATTGCGAAAACGTTGGTGGCACCGAGGATGGCAGCTACTGCGTCCTGCCGAACGGCGATTACTGCGAATCCATGACCCTCTTCCGCGACAATGTCTGCAAGACACCGGACGGCACGATCTTGTCGGATGAGGATTACGGCTCAAACGAGATCATCGAGGACAGCGGCGAGGACGAATAGGTTTCGGGAGAGGCAGATGGCGGACATCCGCCAGCGACGCCTGACCAGCGGGAATCCGAGATGCCGAACATCGAAGAGGGCGTAACGCAACACTACTCGGCCTACGATGTGCTTGCGCGCATCCGGGAAGGCCTGCGAGCCGCTGGCCATGTCGGCGAGCAGGTGCCTGTGGAGGCGATCAAGCCGGTCGACGAGTTCCACATCGGCGGAGCCGAAGCCACCGCCGCGCTGCTGGCCGATCTGCAGATCGACGCCCGCAAGGACGTGCTCGACATAGGTTGCGGCATCGGCGGACCGGCGCGCACCATGGCGCTTCGTTCCGGCGCCAGCGTCACCGGGATCGATCTGACGCCGGCCTTCATCGAGGCGGCGCGCGCGCTGTCGCAGATGACCGGCATGGGCGACCGGGTTCGCTTCGAGGTGGCGAGCGCCACCGCATTGCCGTTCGAGCCCGCGAGCTTCGACCTGGCGACCCTGCTGCATGTCGGCATGAACATTCCCGACAAGTCAGGCCTCTTTCGCGAGGCGGCCCGGGTGCTGCGCCATGGCGGCATTTTTGCTGTCTATGACGTGATGCGCGTCGGTCCGGGCGAGCTCGCCTTCCCGGTGCCATGGGCCGAGCGCGCCGAGCTTTCCGCGCTGGAGCCGCCCGAGACCTATCGCAGCGCCGCCGCCGCGGCGGGTCTGGAGCTGACCTCGGAGACCAACCGCCGCGACAAGGCGCTTGATTTCTTCGCGCGCATACAGGCGCAGGCCGCCGGAGGCGCCGCGCCAAATCCGAACGGGCTGCACCTCCTGCTCGGCCCGACCGTCAAGCAGAAGACGGCCAACATGATCGAAGCAATCAAGGCCGGGATCATCGCACCTGTGCAGATGATATTCCGGAAGAGCTGACGGGAGCCGAGCCATGGCAGACATCCGCAACAATTTCGTGGGCATCAGGTCGCCCAACCCGTTCTGGCTGGCTTCCGCGCCGCCGACCGACAAGGCCTACAACGTCATCCGCGCCTTCCAGGCCGGCTGGGGCGGTGTCGTCTGGAAGACGCTCGGCGAGGAAGGTCCGCCGGTGGTCAACGTCAACGGCCCGCGCTACGGCGCGATCTGGGGCGCCGACCGCCGTCTGCTCGGCCTCAACAACATCGAACTCATCACCGACCGCCAGCTGCAGCTCAACCTGCAGGAGATGAAGCAGGTCAAGAAGGACTGGCCCGATCGTGCGCTCGTCGCCTCGATCATGGTGCCCTGCGTCGAGGAAAGCTGGAAGGCGATCCTGCCGGCCGTCGAGGAGACGGAGTGCGACGGCATCGAGCTCAATTTCGGCTGCCCGCACGGCATGAGCGAGCGCGGCATGGGCGCTGCCGTCGGCCAGGTTCCGGAATACATCGAGATGGTCGTGCGCTGGTGCAAGCAGTACACGCGCATGCCCGTCATCACCAAGCTGACGCCCAACATCACCGACATCCGCAAGCCGGCGCGCGCGGCCAAGGCTGGCGGCACCGACGCCGTGTCTCTGATCAACACGATCAACTCGATCACCGGCGTCAATCTCGACACCTTCTCGCCGGAGCCGATGATCGACGGCAAGGGCACGCATGGCGGCTATTGCGGCCCGGCGGTCAAGCCGATTGCGCTCAACATGGTGGCCGAGATCGCCCGCGATCCCGAGACCGCCGGCCTGCCGATCTCGGGCATCGGCGGCATCACCACCTGGCGCGATGCGGCAGAGTTCCTGGCGCTTGGCGCCGGCAACGTGCAGGTCTGCACCGCGGCGATGACCTATGGGTTCAAGATCGTGCAGGAGATGATCGCCGGCCTCGAAAACTGGATGGACGAGAAGGGGCACGCCGACCTCTCCTCCGTCATCGGTCGCGCCACGCCGAACGTCACCGACTGGCAGTATCTCAACCTCAACTACATCGCCAAGGCACGCATTGATCAGGACGCCTGCATCAAGTGCGGCCGCTGCCACATCGCCTGCGAGGACACCTCGCACCAGGCGATCACCAGCATGGTCGACGGCAAGCGTCACTTCGAGGTGATGGAGGACGAGTGCGTCGGCTGCAATCTGTGCGTCAACGTCTGCCCGGTCGAGAACTGCATCACGATGGAGCCGCTGGCGGCGGGCACGCTTGACCAGCGCACCGGCAAGCCCGTCTCGCCGGTCTACGCCAACTGGACGCAGCACCCGAACAACCCGATGGCACGGCAGGCGGCGGAGTAGGCTCTGCAAACCGTTTGGGGGGACAAGGGGGGGCGGGCGAGCCGCCTGCCCTCGTGCCTTCGGCCGCCTCGGGCAAGTTCTGCTCTGCGATTGGCGCCTTTCACGTCGAGGAGGGATGTGCGCCCGCCTCGGCTTATCGCCACCGGGACGACCGTGACACCTGCTGTCCGCCTGGGCGGACGCCCGTTGTGCCCATCAATCAGATCTTACCGAGTGAATGCTTTCTGAATGGCTGTTTCATCGACGATACAGACTTAGGGCGGCATCGTGTCCGGACAACGAAGATTGAGGGAACAGATAGATAATGCTTTCACTGATCCAGAAGATCGGCGTCGCCGCCACCATCCTCGTCGCCGCAGCGGCCACGCAGGCAAAGGCCGCCGAGATCCTGCTCCAGTCAGCGCTGACGGGCTCCTATGTCAGGACGCAGGGCGGCGCGATGGTGGCGAACGGCCATGCCGACAATGCAACCCGCTTCGAAATGATCCGCCTAGAGGGAACGCGTGTCGCGTTCCGCGTTCGCGGCGGCTCATACGTGCGCGCTGGCGTGGGCCAGCAGACGCTGCTCGCGGCCGGCAGCCCGCATATCCGCGGCTGGGAAACCTTCGAGATGGTGCGCGGCAACAACGGTACGTCGCTGCGCTCGATCCAGAACGGCAAGTTCGTCATGGTCGACAACCGAACCGGGCGTCTGCGCGCCACGGCGCGCGCACGCGGCGTCAGCACGGAGTTCCAGATGGTGGGCGCGCCGCGTGACACAAGCGCCTCGGGCAACAGCGCCCGCACGCCACAGGTGCAATGGACGGGCTCCTGGCGGAATGTGTGGATCGCCAGCCCGAACGGCAACCTGCACCGTCCGCCGGCTGGCTCGCGTGTCGAGTTCGTGATCGACGCGGACATGTCGGTGAGGACGACGATGGGCTGCAACCGCATGGGAACGCGGCTCACCATCGATGGCCAGCGCGCCCGTTTCGCTGCGGTGATGTCGACCAAGATGAACTGCGCCAACGAGCAGCAGGGCTACGAGAACGGCCTCGGCATGGCGATGGACAAGGTGCGGAGCTGGGAGTTTCGCGAAGGCCAGGTCGCCTTCCTGGACCGGTCGGGGCGCACGGTCATGCAGATCGGCCGCTGAGGATCCCGAAAGAATGGAAGGGGCCGGGCTCGCGTCTGGCTCCTTTCGCGTTCAGGCACCGCCGCGCGGCTTCAACCCGTCGAGGTAGAGCAGCTCCAGAAAGCGCGCTGCGTCCTCGAAGCGGCCGTCGCCGCCGCGGTCCGGTCCGAGCACGGCGCGGACCTGCACGTCGAAATCGGCATAGTGCTGCGTCGTCGCCCAGATCGAGAAGATCAGGTGCCAGGGGTCAGTGCGTGCGATCCTGCCGGCGCGCATCCAGCCCTTGATCACCTCGGCCTTTTCGTCGACGAGCTTTTTCATCTCGCCTTCGAGGATCGACATGATGCGCGGGGCGCCCTGCAGCATCTCGTTGGCGAAGAGGCGGCTCTCGCGCGGAAAATCGCGCGCCATCTCCAGCTTGCGGCGGATGTAGCCGCGCAGTTCGGGCAGCGGATCGCCATCGTCGTCGAGGTCGCGCAACGGCGCCAGCCATGTGTCGAGCAGCTGCGTCAGGAGCGTCTCGTAGACGTCTTCCTTGCGACGGAAATAGTAGAGCAGGTTCGGTTTAGACATGCCGGCGGCAACGGCGATCTCGTCGATCGTGGCGCCACGAAAGCCCTGCGCCGAAAACACCTCCAGTGCAGCTTCGAGGATACGCTCGCGCTTCTCCTGCTGGATGCGCGTCGGTCCGCGCTTCGCTGCCGTCGGCATCAGCCGGGCATGCCTGCTGACAGGCTGCTTCCGCGCCCCTCTGGACCAACATTGTGGACCAGTTTTTCCTGCCGCCGTGGAGCGCGCATTCGCCGGCTCATCTCCGCTAGTAAGTGCCTTGACCGCCCATGAGGCGATGCTAACGTTTGTCCGTTCGGTCAAAATTTGCGTAGCATGAGAATGCCGCGAAGACCAAGCGTTGGCCGCACCAAACCCGAGACGTGAAGGAAGCTTGGTCCATGTCGAACCGCCTCAAAGTTATGCCGAACGACCTCAGTGCGTTCTGGATGGGGTTCACGCCAAACCGCCAGTTCAAGCGAGAGCCGCGCATGGTCGTGTCCGCAAAGGACATGCACTACACGGCGCTCGACGGCCGGAAGATCCTTGACGGTTCGGCGGGCCTCTGGTGCGTGAACGCCGGCCATTGCCGCCCCAAGATCGTCGAGGCGATCCAGAACCAGGCCGCCGAACTCGATTACGCGCCGACTTTCCAGTTCGGCCATCCGCTCGTTTTCGAGCTGGCCAACCGGCTCGTCGACATCGCGCCCGCGGGCCTCGAGCACGTCATGTTCACCAATTCCGGCTCGGAATCGGTCGACACGGCGCTGAAGACGGCCATCGCCTACCACCGCGCCAAGGGCAACGGTTCGCGCTTCCGCCTGATCGGGCGCGAGCGCGGATATCACGGCGTCAATTTCGGTGGCGTCTCGGTCGGCGGCATCGTGCCCAACCGCAAGATGTTCGGCACGCTTCTGACCGGCGTCGATCACCTGTCGCACACGCACAACCTTGCGAAGAACGCCTTCACCAAGGGCGAGCCCGAGCATGGCGCCGAGCTGGCCGACGAACTGGAGCGGATCGTCGCGCTGCACGACGCCTCGACCATCGCGGCCGTCATTGTCGAGCCGGTCGCCGGCTCCACCGGCGTGCTGGTGCCGCCGAAGGGCTATCTGAAGCGCCTGCGCGAGATCTGCACCAAGCACGGAATCCTGCTGATCTTCGATGAGGTCATCACCGGCTACGGCCGCCTTGGCACGCCGTTCGCGGCTCAGTATTTCGACGTCACGCCGGACATCATCGTCAGCGCCAAGGGCCTGACCAACGGCGTCATCCCGATGGGCGCCGTCTACGTCACGAAGGAAATCCACGACGCCTTCATGAACGGGCCGGAACACATCATCGAGTTCTTCCACGGCTACACCTATTCCGGCAATCCGATCGCCTCGGCGGCGGCGCTCGGCACGCTCGACACCTACAGGGACGAGGGGCTGCTCACGCGTGCGGCCGAACTGCATCCGTACTGGGAAGAGGCGGTGCATTCGCTGAAGGGCGAGCCGAACGTGATCGACATCCGCAACATCGGCCTGATCGGTGCGATCGAGATGGCGCCGATCCCGGGCGAGCCGGGCAAGCGCGGGTTCAACTCGATCCTGCGCGGTTTCGAGCGTGGCGCGATGCTGCGCATCACGGGCGACATCATTGCGCTGTCGCCGCCGCTGATCATCACCAAGGGCCAGATCGACGAGCTGATCGACCATGTGCGCGAGACGATAAGGCTCGTCGCGTGACCTACCAGGCACGGCAGCAGGCCAATCCGACGCTCCTCCTCGACGACGAGAAGGTGCGCGTCACGCGCTGGGATTTCGACCCCGGCGCCGAGACGCGCTGGCATCGGCACGAGATGGATTATGTCGTCACCACGCTGACACCCTGCAGCTTCCTGCTCGAAGAGCCGGGCGGTGGCACGCGGCGGGTCGACATGGAGGCCGGCGTCGTCTATCGGCGCGATGAGGGCGTGGAGCACAATGTGGTCAACGCCGGCGACAGACCGATGTCGTTCATCGAGGTCGAACTGAAGGCGTGAAGGCGGGATAGCATGGCGGCTCCGGGCGAGAATCTTCGAATCAATTCAGACCGTCTCTGGGATTCGCTCATGGAGATGGCGAAGATCGGGCCCGGCATTGCCGGCGGCAACAACCGCCAGACGCTGACCGACGAGGATGGCGAGGGGCGCCGCCTGTTCCAGAAGTGGTGCGACGCTGCCGGGCTGACCATGGGCGTCGACCAGATGGGCAACATGTTCGCCCGCCGCGAGGGCACCGACCCGGACGCTCTGCCGGTCTATGTCGGCAGCCATCTCGACACGCAGCCCACGGGCGGCAAGTTCGACGGCGTGCTCGGCGTGCTCGGCGGGCTGGAGGTGATCCGCTCGCTCAACGATCTCGGCATCAAGACGAAGCACCCCATCGTTGCAACCAACTGGACGAATGAAGAGGGCACGCGTTTTGCGCCGGCGATGCTGGCGTCGGGCGTGTTTGCAGGCGTGCTCGACCAGGACTGGGCATACGACCGCAAGGACCGCGCCGGGAAGAGCTTCGGCGACGAACTGGCCCGCATCGGCTGGAAGGGCGACGAGAAGGTCGGCGCGCGCAAAATGCACGCCTTCTTCGAACTGCACATCGAGCAGGGGCCGATCCTTGAGGACGAAGACATCGACATCGGCGTGGTGACGCACGGCCAGGGGCTGAAGTGGCTGCAGGTCACGCTTACAGGCAAGGAAAGCCACACCGGCTCGACGCCGATGCCGAAGCGCCGCAATGCCGGCCTGGGCATGGCGCGCGTCACCGAACTGGTGCACGAGGTTGCCATGGACTACCAGCCCGACGCGGTGGGCGCGATCGGGCATGTCGAAGTCTATCCGAACTCGCGCAACATCATCGCCGGCCGCACCGTCTTCACCATCGACATCCGTTCGCCCGAGAAGGACGTGCTTGATGCGATGGACGCTCGCATCCGCGAGGGCATCGAGACGATCTGCGAAGCGCTCGACATCGGGCATGAGATCGAGCAGGTCGGGCACTTCGACCCCGTCGCCTTCGATCCGACCTGCGTGAAAGCCGTACGCGATGCTGCCGAGCGTCTCGGCTATACGCATCGCAACATGGTGTCCGGCGCCGGCCACGACGCCTGCTGGATCAATCGTGTGGCGCCGACCGCCATGATCTTCTGCCCCTGCGTCGACGGGCTGTCGCACAACGAGGCGGAGGAGATCTGGCCCGAATGGGCCGCTGCCGGGTGCGATGTGCTTTTCCATGCCGTTCTGGAGACAGCGCAGATCGTCGAGTGATTGCTGCCGGGTCACGGCAAAGCGTTGTACGCGAGGGGGAACATGAATCGGTTCAGGCAGTTGGCGGCGTTTTCGCTGCTTTCGATTCAGGTTACTCCAGCGTTGGCTGAAGGCCTCGACATCACCGGCACCTACGGCAACGAAGCGGGCTGCAAGTTCGCCACGACACACGAGCCGACCGAAGACATGCAGTTCATCACCGCCAGTGAGTACCGCACCTATGCGGCGCTGTGCAGCTTCATCCAGGTGATCAAGGTCAACGACTTCACGCGGGTGATGACCTCGATCTGCGCCAGCGAAGGCGAAGCGACGGAAACTGTCGAAATGCTGCGACTGCAGAAGGATCCGTTCGGCGGCGACAGCTGGACGTTGTACAACGCCAATGGCGACGACTGGGGCGTCTATCCGAAGTGCGGGCCGACCCGCGACTAGGCAGGCACCAGCGCGTCGAGATGCGGCAGCAGCACGACGCTTTCCTGTTCGTTAGGATCGGTCCGCGCAATGACGGCGGTGCAGGGCGCGCCGGAGAGGTTTGCCGGCAGATGCGGCACGCCGGCGGGTATGTAGAACATGTCGCCGGCGCGGGTGATCGCCTGCTGCTCCAGCCGATCGCCGTAATAGGTCACCGCCTCACCTGACAGCACGTAGAGCGCCGTCTCGTGGCTTTCGTGCAGATGCGCCTTCGCCCGCGCACCGGGCGGGATGGTCACCACATGCATGCAGATACCCCTGGCGCCGACGCTCTCGGCCGACACGCCCTCGAAGTAGCGCAGCCCCTGCTTGCCTTCGAAGGTGCCGGAAGTGTGCACGAGACGGCAGGTCGGCAGGTCGCTCATCGGATTCCTCTGGGTGACGACGGATGGCGCGCGAAAAGTGTAGCCGCCTTCGTTACGGCCTGCCAATCTGCATTCAGGCACAACGCGACGAGACCAGCCGCGCATGAACCAGACGATCGTCAAGGCCGACAGGCTCGGCCTGACCTTTCATACGAATGACGGGCCTGTGCAGGCGCTGGCCGACGTCGATCTCACCATCGGCAAGGGCGAGTTCGTATCCTTCATCGGGCCGTCGGGCTGTGGCAAGACGACGTTCCTGCGCGTGATCGCCGACCTCGAACAGCCGACCGCCGGCTCGATCACCGTGAACGGAATGACGCCGCAGGCGGCGCGCGAAAGCCGCGCCTATGGCTACGTGTTCCAGGCGCCGGCGCTTTATCCGTGGCGCACGATCCAGCGCAATGTCGCGCTGCCGCTGGAGATCATGGGCATCGGCAGGGCCGAGCGGAACGAGCGCATCGCCCGCACACTGGCGCTGGTGAACCTTTCCGGCTTCGAGAAGAAGTATCCGTGGCAGCTCTCCGGCGGCATGCAGCAGCGCGCGTCCATCGCCCGCGCTCTCGCCTTCGACGCCGACCTGCTGCTCATGGACGAGCCGTTCGGGGCGCTGGACGAGATCGTGCGCGACCATCTGAACGAGCAGTTGCTGCAGCTGTGGGCGCGCACGACGAAGACTATCTGCTTCGTCACCCATTCCATCCCGGAGGCTGTGTACCTCTCGACGCGCATCGTGGTGATGTCGCCGCGTCCGGGCCGCGTCACCGATGTGATCGAATCGACGTTGCCCAAAGAGCGGCCCCTCGACATCCGCGAGACGCCCGAGTTCCTCGCCATCGCCCACCGCGTGCGCGAAGGCCTCAGGGCAGGGCACAGCTATGAGGATTGAGGCCGGGACCCGACAAGGGGAAGGGGAGTCGGGGCGCGAACCATGACCGACCGTCTCCGCGACCGCATCGTGCCAATCTCGGTGATCGTGCTGGCGATCGTGGCCGTCTGGTACGTCGGCACATTCTTCCTCAACGCGCCGTTCCAGCGCGACCTCAACCGCCGCGCCGGCGTCGAGGTCGGCATGGTCGAACTGATCGGCCAGACGATGTCGCAGCCGAAGCCGACACTGCCGGCGCCGCACCAGGTCGCGCGGAATTTCTTCGAGAACACGTTCCAGCGCGCCATCACGAGCAACCGCAGCCTCGTCTACCACGCCTGGGTGACGCTCTCCTCGACGCTCGCCGGCTTTGCGCTCGGCACGCTGCTCGGCATCGCCATTGCAGTCGGCGTCGTGCATGTGCTGGCGCTCGACCGCAGCCTGATGCCGTGGATCATCGCTTCGCAGACGGTGCCGATCCTCGCCATCGCACCGATGGTGGTGGTCGTCTTCGCGGCCATCGGCGTCACCGGGCTGATCCCGAAGGCGTTGATCTCGACCTATCTGTCATTTTTCCCGGTCGCCGTCGGCATGGTGAAGGGCCTGCGTTCGCCCGAGCTGCTGCATCTCGACCTGATGAAGACCTACAATGCCAGCCGCTGGCAGGTGTTCTGGAAACTGCGCGTTCCGACCTCGGTGCCGTTTCTGTTCACGTCGATGAAGGTGGCGATCGCGGCCAGCCTTGTCGGCGCCATCGTTGCCGAACTTCCGACCGGCGCTGTCGCAGGCATCGGCTCGAAGCTGCTGACCGGTTCCTATTACAGCCAGACGATCGACATCTGGGCCACACTCATCGCCGCATCGGTTGTGGCGATGCTGCTGGTCAATGCGGTCGGGCTTGCCGCGCGGCTGGTCGATCGCTCGATGGGCGTGCGACCGGCATGAGGCGGCTGGCGTTCCACTGGCAGGCCGTCGCGGCGCTCATCCTCGCCATCGCCGGCTGGTATGCCGGACCGTGGTCGGTTGCCGAGCAGCAGGCGCTCGCCGACCCGACGGCTACGCTCGACTACCCGTTCATGGTCACGCGCAGCTTCATCGTCTGGGCGCTTGTGCTGGCGGCGCTGGTGTCGTTTGCCCGGATCGGCACATTCGCGCGTGCGCTGGTCGCGTTTGCGGGCGCGCACATCGCGGCCTGGTATCTCATCGATGGCATTGGCGGCTTCGAGGGTACGGCGCGCTGGCCGTTCTATCTCAGCCTCGCCGCTGCGTGGCTGCTCGCCTGGCTTTGCGTCACCCAGCTATCGGCGCTGAAGCCTCGCGCAGGCGTCGTGAGTCTGCTGCTCCGGCTGGTGATCCCCTTCATCTTCGGCGCCTGGATCCTCATCCTGTGGGAAGCGATCGTGCGCGGTGCCGGCGTGCCATTCGTGCTGCTGCCGCCGCCCAGCATGATCGGCGCGCGCTTCGCGTCGTCGCTGCCGGTGCTTTGGGCCGACTGGCAGCAGACGTTCCTGCTTTCCGCGCTGATTGGCTTCGGCATCGGCTGCCTGCTCGGCTTCGGCGTGGCGATCCTCGCCGACCGCTACAGGTTCCTGCGGCGCGGGCTGCTGCCGATCGGCAACATGGTGGCGGCTCTGCCGATCATCGGCATCGCGCCGATCATGGTCATGTGGTTCGGCTTCGATTGGCATTCGAAGGCGGCGGTGGTCGCCGTGATGACCTTCTTCCCGATGCTGGTGAATACGCTGGCCGGACTGGAAGCGGCGGGGCGCATGGAGCGCGACCTGATGCGCACCTACGCCTCCAGCCATTGGCACGAGCTGATCAAGCTCAGGCTGCCGGCGGCGTCGCCTTTCATCTTCAACGCCCTCAAGATCAACACCACGCTTGCCATGATTGGCGCCATCGTTGCCG
Organism: Rhizobiaceae bacterium; assembly: GCA_050178915.1. GTDB lineage: Bacteria > Pseudomonadota > Alphaproteobacteria > Rhizobiales > Rhizobiaceae > JBFXAF01. The sequence goes on from JBFXFO010000047.1 coordinate 11,079, forward strand.
AATTCTTCGGCACTCCGACGGTCGGCATGGGTTTCCGCATCTCCACCGAAGTCGGCAAAATGAATATCGACATGGTTTGGGCGGAGATCGCTGTTGCAGCGCTTGTGGGTTCGGTCTTCTATGGCTTCATCGCGCTGATCGAGCGCGCCGCCACTTTCTGGCATCCGTCTGTCCGCAGTGGACGGACCAACTGAAGAGGGTGAACAGCATGAGAAAACTGATGCTCCCGTTGCTCGCAGGCGTGCTCTCGCTTGCGGCGTTCCAAGCGCTCGCCGCCGACAAGGTCACGCTGCAGCTGAAGTGGGTCACGCAGGCGCAGTTCGCCGGCTACTACGTCGCCAAGGACAAGGGCTTCTACGAAGAGGAAGGCCTTGAGGTCGAGATCAAGCCGGGCGGCCCCGACATCGCGCCCGAGCAGGTGATCGCCGGCGGCGGCGCCGACGTCATCGTCGACTGGATGGGCGGTGCGCTGGTCGCGCGCGAAAAGGGCGTGCCGCTGGTCAACATTGCCCAGCCGTTCAAGAAGGCGGGCATGGAAATGGTTTGTCCGGCGGACGGCCCGATCAAGACCGAGGCCGACTTCAAGGGCCATACGCTCGGCGTCTGGTTCTTCGGCAACGAGTATCCGTTCTTCGCCTGGATGAACAAGCTGGGCGTACCGACCGAGGGCGGCCCGGATGGCGTGACGGTGCTGAAGCAGTCCTTCGACGTGCAGCCGCTGATCCAGAAGCAGGCCGACTGCATTTCGGTCATGACCTACAACGAGTACTGGCAGCTCATGGACGCCGGCTTCAAGCCGGAAGACCTGATCGTGTTTAACTACACGGCGATGGGCAACGACCTGCTCGAGGACGGCCTCTACGCGCTGGAGACCAACCTTGCCGATCCGGCATTCTCCGAGAAGATGGTGAAGTTCGTCCGCGCCTCGATGAAGGGCTGGAAGTACGCCAGCGAAAATCCTGACGAGGCTGCCGATATCGTGGTCGAGAACGGCGGCCAGGATGAAAACCACCAGAAGCGCATGATGGGCGAGGTGGCCAAGCTGATCGACAACGCCGACGGCAAGCTGATCGAGGCGGCCTACGAGCGCACCGCCAAGGCGCTGCTCGACCAGAAGATCATCACGGCCGAACCGAAGGGCGCCTGGACCGCTGCCATCACCGACAAGGCGGTCCAGTAGTCAGCTGCGCAAGCGCGTTCAAAAGGGGCGGGCGACCGCCCCTTTTCTTATGTGGGCGCTTCGACACCGAGAAACTCGGTCTCGAAGGCAATCGCGGTGCGCCGTCAACCGGAGAGGGATCAGCGCCCTTCGCGGATGTCGGTCAGCGTGCGGGCGGGCGTGATCGCCTGCGGGTCGAGGCGGATTTCGATGATCGCCGGCTTGCCGCTGGTCCGTGCGCGCTCGAAGGCAGGCGCGAAATCGGCCGTCGTCTCGACCACTTCGCCATGCCCGCCATAGGCGCGGGCAAGGGCGGCGAAGTCGGGGTTCTTCAGATCTGTGGCCACCACGCGGCCGGGATATTCGCGCTCCTGATGCATGCGGATCGTGCCGTAGATGCCGTTGTTGACGACGATCACGATCATGGCGAGGTCGTATTGCACCGCCGTGGCGAACTCCTGTCCGTGCATGAGGAAATCGCCGTCGCCGGCGAAGACGATCACCTCGCGCTCGGGAAAAAGCTGCTTGGCGGCGACACCGGCCGGCGGGCCGTAGCCCATCGAGCCGGAGGTCGGCGCGGCCTGTGTGGCAAAGCGCCGGAAACGATGGAAGCGATGCACCCAGGTGGCGAAATTGCCGGCGCCATTGGTGAAGATCGCGTCGTCGGAAAGCACCTCCTCCAGATGCGCGATGATCGGCCCCATCTGCACGGCGCCTGGACCCGTCTCCGGCGGCGTTGACCATTGCAGGTACTCGCCATGCAGGCGCTGCGTCTCGCCGGCCCACACCGGCGGTGCGGCCGGCTGCAGCCTCGCCAGCGCGGCGACGAAAGCGGCCGGCGTGGCGTTGATCGCCAAGGTCGGGCGATAGACGCGCCCGAGTTCATCCGTGTCGGGATGCACGTGGACGAGCGTCTGGTCCGGGTAGGGGCTCTTCAGCAGCGTGTAGTCGGAGGACGGCATCTCGCTCATGCGACCGCCGATCAACAGCACGAGGTCCGCCTGCTTGATGGCGGAGGCCAGCTTCGGGTTCGGCCCGATCCCGACATCGCCAGCGTAGCAGGGGTGCAGGTGATCGAACAGCATCTGCCGGCGGAAGGAGCACCCGACCGGCAGCATCCACGTCTCGGCCGCCTTCTCGATCCGGTCCTTGGCCTGCGGCGACCAGCGCGAGCCGCCGAGGATGACGAAGGGCCGCTGCGCCTTCGCCAGCAGCTCGCCGAGCTGGCTCATCTCGGCCTCGCCCGGATGCGTCTCGACCGGCACGGAAGCGCGCGGCCGCGGCGCTTCCGTCTCTTCGGTGAGAACGTCTTCCGGCAGTGCGATCACCACCGGCCCGGGCCGGCCCGATGTCGCGACTGCGAAGGCGCGCGTCACGATCTCGGGGATCCGCGCCGGGTCGTCGATCTCCGTCGCCCATTTTGCGATGCCGCCGAAGAACTGGCGATAATCGACTTCCTGGAAGGCTTCGCGCTCGCGGATGCCACGTGCGATCTGGCCGATGAAGAGGATCATCGGCGTCGAATCCTGCATGGCGATGTGGACGCCGGCGGACGCATTGGTGGCGCCGGGTCCGCGCGTGACGAAGCAGATGCCCGGCCTGCCGGTCAGCTTGCCATGCGCGTCGGCCATCATCGCGGCCCCGCCTTCCTGCCGGCAGACGATCGTCTTGATGGGAGAGTCATGCAGTGCGTCGAGCACGGCGAGGTAGCTCTCGCCCGGAACGCAGTAGAGTCGGTCGACGCCATTGGCCTCGAGGCAATCGACGATCAGCTGGCCACCAGTCTTCATTTCTGCTGCTTCTCCAGTTCGGCCAGGATTTCGTCCGTGTGCTCGCCGAGCCGAGGCGAGGGGCGCTCATAACCCAGCGGCGTCGCAGACATCAGCATCGGCGCGCGCACCGAGGGCAGCGCATTGCCGCGCCCGTCGTCGAGGTCGAGCCGCATGCCGCGCGCCAGCACCTGCGGGTCCGCGAACATCTGGCCGATCGTGTTGATCGGGCTCGCCGGCACCGCTGCCTTCTCCAGTTCGGCGAGCAGTTCCGCGCGCTCGAAATCCGCGAGCCGTGCTTCCATCAGGGGCCGCAGACGCTGGCGGTTGGTCACGCGCGCCGCGTTCGTCGCGAAATCCGGGTCTGCCGGCAGCGCATCGAGCCCGACGACACGGCAGAACTTCTGGAACTGCCCGTCATTGCCGACGGCGAGGATGATGTGGCCATCCTTCACCGGAAGCACCTCGTAGGGCGCGATGTTCATGTGCGCGTTGCCCATCTGCAGCGGCGAGTTGCCGGAGACGAGATAGTTGAGGTTCTGGTTGCCCAGCACCGAGATCTGCGTGTCGAACAGCGCCATGTCGATCCACTGGCCTTCGCCGGTGGCCTTTGCGTGGGCGAGTGCCGCCTGGATCGCGATCACCGAATACAGCCCGGTGAAGATGTCGGAGATGGCGACGCCGGCCTTTTGCGGCTCACGGCCCGGCTCGCCGGTTATCGACATCATGCCGGACATGCCCTGCACGATGAAATCGTAGCCGGCGCGCGGCGCATACGGCCCGGTCTGTCCGAAGCCGGTAATCGAGCAGTAGACGAGCCGGGGATTGATCTTTCTCAGGCTCTCATAGTCGAGACCGTATTTCTTCAGGCCGCCAAGCTTGAAGTTCTCGATCATCACGTCGGCGCCCGCCGCCAGCCTGCGCACCGTCTCGGCGCCCTCCGGCGTGGAGAAATCGCAGGCGATCGAGCGCTTGCCGCGATTGCACGAGTGGTAGTAGGCGGCCGAAAGGTTCTCGCCGTCCGCGCCGGTCACGAAGGGCGGACCCCATTTGCGGGTATCGTCGCCCCCGTCGGGGTTCTCGACCTTGATCACGTCCGCGCCGAGATCGGCCAGCAGCTGCCCGGCCCAGGGGCCGGCGAGGATGCGCGCCAGCTCGATGACGCGAATGCCTTTCAGCGGAGGATTGGACATGGTTAGCGGCGGGTTCCGGGTTTCGTCGGCTGCCTAGCAAAGCATGGCCGGACTGTCACCTCGCTCCCGCGAATCAGCTCGATCAGAATACTTAGCCATTCGACGAAGTTTTCGCTTGCGGACGTCGCCGTTCCGCAATAGTTAGCTGCATGGCTAAGCATGATCCCGACCTCTCTCTGCTGTTCCATGCGCTGGCAGACCCGACGCGCCGCGCGATCCTCTCCCGGCTTGGCGAAGGACCTCTGCGCGTCACGGAACTGGCGCAGCCGACCGGACTTCGATTGCCGACCGTGATGCGCCACCTTTCGGTGCTGGAGGAGGCCGGGTTGATCGCTTCGGCCAAGGATGGCCGCGTGCGCACCTGCGCCATCGTGCCGGAAGCGCTGGCGCCGGCGCGGACCTGGCTCGACGAGCAGCGGGCCATATGGGAGGCGCGGCTCGATCGCTTCGACGCCTTTGTTATGGACATGATGAAGGACCGTGCAGGATGACCGGCAAGAATTTCGCCACCCTGACCTTTGAACGCGACGTGGCTGCACCGCTTGACGTGCTGTGGAGCGCGTGGACCAGCCCTGCCGCGCGTGCGGTCTGGGCGTCACCCGCGCCTGCGGTAACCGTCGACTTCCTCGAGGCCGACACACGGGAGGGCGGCCGCGAAGTCTCGCTCTGCAGGGTCGCAGGACAGCCCGACATCCGGTGTGAGATCGGCTGGCTTGCGTTGCAGCCGTCGGCGCGCAGCGTCAACTACGAGGTGATCTCGTGCGAGGGCGTGACGCAGTCGGCGGCGCTGGTCACGGCGGATCTTTCGGGGAGCGACGAGCGGAGCCGGCTGACCGTGACCATCCAGCTCTCATCCCTCGGTGCGGACATGGAGGCAGGCTACCGCGAGGGCTTCAACGGCGGCCTCGACAACCTCACCGGCGTGGCCGAGCGCACACTGCTGATGCGGCGCGTGATCCGGGCGCCGCGTTCGGTCGTCTGGGGCGCGTGGATGAACGCCGAGACGCTGCCGCGATGGTGGGGTCCGGAAGGATTTTCCTGCCGCACGAAGCGTATCGATCTGCGCAGCGGAGGCGAGTGGGTCTTCGACATGATCGGCCCGGACGGCAAGGTCTTCCCCAATCATCACCGCTACGTCGAGGTGCGGCCCGAAGAGCGCGTGACCTACACGCTGCTATGGGGTGAGAACGGGCCGAGGCATGCCGACGCCTGGGCCTCGTTCGAGGAGCGGGATGGCGCCACCGAAGTGACCTTGGGCATGGTCATGAGCAGCGCGGAAGAGTTCCGGACCGCCAGGGGCTTCGGGGCCATCGAGCTGGGACAGCAGACACTGGGCAAGCTGGAGCGCCTCGTCACCTCACGCTGAAGGGCCGTTCAGGTGACGCCTTGCGCCCAGGCCGCGAACTCGGCGGTGATGGTTTCGCGGTTCACCTCGTTCAGGCTTTCGTGCCGCGTTTCCGGATAATTCCTTGAAACGAGATTCGAAAAGCCCGCCCGCCTCATGCGCTGCTCGAGGTTGCGCACCGCCTTGCCGCCATCGGTCGCCGGGTCTTTCTCCCCGCCGACAAGATTGACCGGCAAGTCCTTGCGCACGGATTCGAAATTGCCGTCGTCGGCGCCGAAGAAGACGATGCGGAACAGGTCCTGCCACATCGAGACGCTGGCGTCCCAGCCGCACAGCGGGTCGGCGACATATCTGTCCACTTCGGCCGGGTCGCGCGACAGCCAGTCGAATTCGGTGCGGCGGTTAGGCACCTTCTTCGCCCAGGCCTGAAAGGTCAGTTTCGGCAGCATGCGCGACGGCACGTCCGAGCCCAGCCGGAAGCGCTCGAAGGCGAGCACCGCCTGCGCGACGCGTCCGAGCGCGCCGGCCGCGAAATTGGCATTCCAGATGGCGGCGGCGTGAAGCCGCGCCGAGTGCTGCATCACGAAATTCAGGCCGATCAGCCCGCCCATGGAATGGCCGAACAGGATCACCGGCAGGCCGGGCCGCTCGGCGGCGATCAGATCGTGCACGGCGCCGACATCGGCGATCACCTTCGCCCGGCCGCCCTCGCGCGCGAAGACGCGCGGCGGCGCGTCCGGCGCCGTCGTGCGGCCGTGGCCACGATGGTCGTGGGCGTAGACGTGAAAACCCCGCGCGGCCATGGCATCGGCAAAGCGGGCGTAGCGCAGCGCATGTTCGGCGAGGCCGTGGTTCACCTGGATGACGCCGCGCGCGTTTCCTTCGGCATTGCGCGTGTAAACGTTGACCGAGGCGCCGCTGGGCGCGGCAATGCTGCGCTGGCTGTCGAATGGCATGTCCGATCCTCCCAGCGCGCATGTTCGCCTTCAACCGGCCGGCGTCAAGCGACGGTGGTCATGCTTGCTGAAGGATGGCATGACTTGCACGGGTGATGTGGGCGAGGCGGGTGCGAAAAATCTGGCGGCTGGTGGCGATGGGGTGGCTGGTCGCAGCGCTTGCGGGCTGCGGCGGCTATTATCGCGCCGAGGATGCGCCGGGCTCGTTCGGCAGCGGCACCGACCTGCGCCTCGGCCTCATGCAGGCTTTCGGTCCGCCCTTGTCGCCTGTCGTGCGCAACATTCGCACGCCGCACGGCAAGCTGTCGCGTTTCGCCGAGGTGGAGGCGATGCTGTGGCGCGAGTTGCGCCCGCTCGACATCGTGCTCGTGCGTTCGCGCCCGGCGCTTACCCGCGCCTTCATCCCCAGTCACTTCACCCATGCGATGATCTGGCTCGGCGATGAGGCCGGGATGCGTCGCAATGGCGCGTGGGCATCGCGGGCGGTGCGGCTGCGCGGCGCCGAGCTTGCGGGCGGCCTGACGGTGCTCGAGTCGTCCAAGGACAGCGTGCATCTGTCGCCCTTCACCGAGATGCTCGAGGTGGACGAGGTGCTGGTGCTGCATGCCAGCCCGCGCCGCCCGGCGCGCCGCAGTTACGAAGCGCTGTTCGAGCGGCTCGGCACGCCCTTCGACGTTGCCTTCGATCTTTCCGACGCCAGCCGCCTGACCTGCGCCGAGCTGATTGCGGAAGTGTTCCCGGAGTTTCGCCTGCCGGTACGCTACGCCAGCGGCCGGCTCGCGATCATTCCCGACGACATTGCGCGACGCGCGCTCGACGGCTCGCCGCATCTCTCTTTTGGTCTTTCGATCCGGGCGGAGGGAGGAAGTTTCGTCGTCGGCAAACCCTCGGACCTCAGGCGTCGGCTGACGACGCCACGCACACGCTGATCGCCGCTCAGGCGTGGCGGCGGTCGCCTTGTCGCTCGACGCTGTCGCCGACGACGCGGTCGCGGCCGGCCGCCTTGGCGGCGTACAGCCGGCGGTCGGCGACGGCGAACAGTTCGGGCAGGCTGGCGATGCCGTCCTCGCGCGTGGCGACGCCGACGCTCACCGTATACGGCACCGGTCCCGTTGCGCCCCCGAGTTTCACCGTCTGGCGGATGTTCTCGCCGAGCAGGCGGCCGAGCGCATGCGGGTATTCGCACAGCACGGCAAATTCTTCACCGCCGATGCGGAAGAGCTTGTGGTCCGGTCCGACGGCGCGCGCCAGCTGATCGGCCATGCCTTTCAGCACGCGGTCGCCTTCGGCATGGCCGAAGCGGTCGTTGATCGACTTGAAATGGTCGACGTCGATGATGAGCAGGGTCAGCGGCGTGTCGCTGCGGTCGCTGGCAGCGACGGCCTGTTCACCGAGTTCGTCGAAGCGGCCACGGTGCATCAGCCCGGTCAGGTCGTCGCGCCCGGCGCGTTCGACCAGCGCCTCGTAGCGCTCGCGGAAGGTGAGCATGTCGAACACGTCGGCCAGCTCGCGCGGCGCCGGCAGGCGCTCGCGTTCGAAGCGGCGCAGGTAGAACGTCAGCATGGTCGAATAGGCCAGCGCCGCGACCATCTTGCCCAACCAGCCGCCGAACAGGACGTCGAGCGGCGCCCCTGAAACGATCCGCAAGCCGACATAGAAGCCGACCTGGTCGAGCGTCAGGATGGCCGCCGTCGAAGCCAGGATGCGGGGGAAGAGCGCATTCCTGAAAACGCGGCCGAGCCGCTCGTAGAGCAGGATGATGAGGATGGCGTCGACAAAGAGCAGCGTGGTGCCCCACACCATCAGCCAGCCCATCTCGTCGATGAACGCCATGTCGGGGCGCTGGCCGGAAGGCAGCGCCTCGATCTCATGGAAGCGGATCACCAGCACCAGCGCGATGGTCAGCAGGTTGCCGATGAACAGGCCGTAGATCGGCTGGCGCACCGTTGCAGCATCCTCCTTGATGTAGAGGAGCAGCAGTATCACCAGCTTACCGGAGAAGAGCACCGTGGAGCCGGGCGACAGCATGCCGAAAGGCACGCCGACATAGAAGACGCTGGCGAGGTAGGTTTCGAGGAAGTGCATGACGCCGAGCGCGCACATGAACACGCCGACGCCGATGCGGCGACGCAGCCGGAAAAGCCCGGCCATCAACCCGAAATAGACGACCGCTTCCGCAAAAAGCAGCAGTGAGTTCGTCACGCCCTGTCGTTCCGCTGTCCCTGCCGCGCTCGCACGGCTTCACCTTGCGTCCGTTTTAGACGGGGAAACGTTAAGCAGCCCTTGCGGCAGACCTCCGTCAGGCCTTCGCAGGCAACGGAAACAGCGTGAGGAAGCGCTCCGCCAACGCGCGGTCGCCGGTGAAGGTGAGGGCGTCTGACGCCACCAGCGCGTCGAGCGGAACGGCGCCATACACGGCTGCGCCCAATGTCGGCGGCGTGCCCTCGAAGATCACGTCGGCACCGGCCAGATCGTCCCGCGCGGCAGCGATGCGGCCATCGGCGATGCGCACGAGGAAGCTTTCGCGCCCGAAGCGCATCCCGATGCCGGCGTCGAGGCCCGCGGCGCGGGTCGCGTCGAACATGGTCGTGAAGGAGAGCAGCAGCGAGTTCGCGCTGATCGGCAGCGTCGGGTCGTGCAGCGGCGAGCGCGCCGCCCAGCGCCCCATGGTCTGGAAGATCGGCAGCGTCTCCAGCCCCCACGGCGTCAACTCGTACACCTGCGTCGAAGCGGGAGGCGGCAGCTTGCGCCGGGTCAGGATGCCCGACGCCTCCAGCCCCTCGAGCCTCTGCGTCAGCACATTGGCGCTGATGCCCGGCAGGTCTGCACGCAGATCGCTGAACCGCTTCGGCCCAAGCATCAGTTCGCGCACCACCAGGAACGCCCAGCGCTCGCCCAGCAGGTCCAGCGCATGCGCGGTTCCACAGGCGTCTTCATAACGCCGGCGGCTGTGCTCCGAATCGTTAGTTATTTTTTGTGACTTCATAGTTGCAATTGATAACATCAGGACATATGAACGTCAAATCGAACCCGCCGAGAGGAGACAGCCATGCCCAGGATGATTTTCGTGAACCTGCCCGTCGCCGACCTGACGAAGTCGATCGCCTTCTATGAGAGCATCGGCGCGACGAAGAACCCGCAGTTCTCCGACGACACGGCTGCCTGCATGGTTATCTCCGACACCATCTTCGTGATGATCCTGACGCACGACAAATACCGCCAGTTCACGTCCAGGCCGATCGCCGACGCAACGAAGGCCAGCGCCGTGCTGCTCGCCCTGTCGGCCGACGATCGCGAGGCGGTCGACAAGATGGTCGCGCATGCGGTGCAAGGCGGCGGCGCAGCCGACCCTGGCCCGAAGCAGGATCATGGCTTCATGTATGGCCGCAGCTTTTCCGATCCGGACGGCCACCACTGGGAAGTTTTCTGGATGGACCCGGCCGCCGTACAGGGCGCCGCCGCCTGAGTCCGTCACACGCGATAGAGTTTTCGGGCGCGGGACCCGCTTCCGCGCCCGATAGCCGGCTGGGCAGCCGATGCGTGTCAGCGGCAGGCGGCCATCGTCAGTTGGTTGGTGGCCGCCTCAACGCGATGACGACAATGGCGACCAGCAGCACCAGAAAGGCAAGCTGCGGCAATAGATCGGCGAGCATTCCGGTGCCTCAGTTTGTCGGGTCCCTGCTTGGGTCCAACGCTCTCCCGTGAACCACGTTGGCGCGCGAAGAGGCCCAAAAGCGGCTCTCCTTCACATTGACCGCTCGCGCCAACTGCTCCTCCTCGGATGCAATCAATGATTATGGTATCACATTCAATGCAACTTGCAATTTAGATTGGAGCGAGCCGGAACAGGCGTGCGCCGGTGCATCAGCGATGCTGTGACGGCTGTCGTGCAGATCGCTCTGGATGCTGGCGGCAGGCGGCTGCGCAATGCTCCGCCGTTCACTTGTCTGCCGCATTGCCCCGCCACGCGTCTTCGCCTACATAGCGCCCGACTTCCGAAAGCTTCGAAGACGGGAAAGCCAAGCGTGGCACGCCAGTTCATTTATCACATGTCCGGCCTGACCAAGGCCTACGGCACCAAGAAGGTGCTGGAGAACATCAATCTGTCCTTCTACCCGGACGCCAAGATCGGCATCCTCGGGCCGAACGGCTCGGGCAAGTCGACGATCCTCAAGATCATGGCCGGCCTCGACAAGGAGTGGCAGGGCGAAGCCTGGCTCGCCGAGGGCGCCACGGTCGGCTACCTCGCGCAGGAGCCGCAGCTCGACCCGCAGCTCAACGTCTTCGGCAACGTCATGGAAGGCGTTGCCAAGAAGACCGCCATCATCGACCGCTACAACGAGCTGATGGCGAACTACTCGGACGAGGTGGCCGACGAGGCTGCGCGGCTGCAGGACGAGATGGATCGTCTCAACCTGTGGGATCTGGAGCAGCAGGTCGAGATGGCGATGGATGCGCTCGCCTGCCCGCCGAAGGAATCCGGTGTCGATAATCTGTCGGGCGGCGAGCGCCGCCGCGTGGCACTCTGCCGGCTGCTGCTCGAACAGCCCGACCTGCTGCTGCTCGACGAGCCGACCAACCATCTCGACGCCGAGACGACGGCGTGGCTGGAAAAGCACCTGCGCGACTATCCCGGCTCCGTGCTGATCATCACCCACGACCGCTACTTCCTCGACAACGTGACGGGCTGGATTCTCGAGCTCGATCGCGGCCGTGGCATCCCGTACGAGGGCAACTACACGAAGTACCTCGACGCCAAGGCCAAGCGCCTCATCCAGGAAGGCCGCGAGGACGACGCCCGCCAGAAGGCGATCTGGCGTGAGCGCGAGTGGATTGCCTCCTCGCCGAAAGCGCGCCAGACCAAGTCGAAGGCGCGTATCAGCGCCTACGAGGAACTGCTCGAACAGGCGCAGAACCGCAAGCCGAGCGATACGCAGATCGTCATCCCGTCCTCCGAACGCCTCGGCAATGTGGTGATCGAGGTCGAAGGCATGAACAAGGGCTATGGCGACGAGCTGCTGATCGAGAACCTGTCATTCAAGCTGCCGCCCGGCGGCATCGTCGGCGTCATCGGCCCGAACGGCGCCGGCAAGACGACGCTGTTCAAGATGATCACCGGCGCCGAAAAACTCGACGCCGGAACGATGCGGATCGGCGACTCCGTCAAGCTCGGCTACGTCGACCAGAGCCGCGACGCGCTCGACCCGAACAAGACCGTCTGGGAAGAGATCTCCGGCGGCGCCGAAGTGATCAAGCTCGGCAAGCATGAGGTCAACAGCCGCGCCTACTGTTCGTCCTTCAACTTCCGGGGCGGCGATCAGCAGCAGAAGGTCGGAAATCTCTCCGGCGGCCAGCGCAACCGCGTGCACCTGGCCAAGATGCTGAAGAATGGCGGCAATGTGCTGCTGCTCGACGAGCCGACCAACGATCTCGACACCGAAACGCTCGCCGCGCTCGAAGACGCGCTCGAAAGCTATGCCGGCTGTGCGGTTATCATCAGCCACGACCGCATGTTCCTCGACCGCCTCGCGACGCACATGCTCGCCTTCGAGGGCGATGCGCATGTCGAGTGGTTCGAGGGCAATTTCGAGGATTACGAGAAGGACAAGGTCCGCCGCCTCGGCCCGGAAGCGCTGACGCCGCACCGCATGACGCACAAGCGCCTGACGAGGTAGGGCTATCCCGACTGACTTGCTTTGAGATTGTACTCATGGATTCATGAGTGCATGCCACTTTTCGATGCGCTGATTTCGAGAGGCTTCCAGGTAGAGTTTCATTCTCACGCAGAAGCGATTCTCGCGTCCGATTTTCCGCAGACTGTCGCGGAGCTGGAGGAGGTGCTCCTAGCAGCTTCCATTCCTATCGAAGAGATTATCGCTGGGGGCGGCGGAGAGACGAAGAACACCCAGAGGCTTCGGCGCGGGTTGGTTGCCGTTGGTTGGGAAACGACCACATTCACGATCGTGAAGCGTATCAACGGCGTCCCGCGCGAGGCAATCTCACACAAGATGGATCACGTTCGCCGGGTTCTGCAGCGAGAGGGGTCTTACGGCGTGGTCGCACTCGAGATCGAGTG
>JBFXFO010000048.1:0-23503 GCA_050178915.1 Rhizobiaceae bacterium
AGCCGGGTCGAGGCCATTCGGGCGGGGATCAGGACCAGGTTCGACATCTGTTGGAAACGGCAGGAACGCTCGGGCGCCGGGTGGCAAAAAGTCTCACGGGACGCGCCCTTATATGTGTTGCAACGGGCGAGCAAAAGACCTAGTTTCCGCGCGGTTTCGACCGGCCCGGTCAGCCGTGGCGTCGCACGTCGCCGGCTTCGACCCGGGACTGCAAGCAAAGTGCCAGCTGGGGCCACGGCGGATGGATTCTTTCGAAATTAACAAAGTCATCGGCGGCCTGCTGGCGACGGTCTTCGTCGTCTTCTCGATCAGCCTCGTTTCCGAGGCCCTGTTCGCGGCGCCGGTTCCCGAGAAACCCGGTTTCATCATCGAGGCGGCAGAGGGCGATGCGCATGGCGGCGATAACGCCGGCGGCCAGCAGCCCGCTGGTCCCGAATCGATCATCCCGCTGCTGGCTTCGGCCGACCCGACGAAGGGCGCCGACATCTTCAAGCGCTGCGTCAGCTGCCACACGATCGACAAGGGCGGCGCCAACAAGACCGGCCCGAACCTCTGGGGCATCGTCGATCGCCCGATCGCCTCGCATGAAGGCTTCGGCTATTCGAAGGGCATGAAGGACTTCGTCGCCGCCGGCAACGAGCACTGGGACTACAACCACCTCGACCATTTCCTGTTCGCGCCCAAGGCCTATGTGAAGGGCACGGCGATGGGCTATGCCGGCGTCAAGAAGACCGACGAGCGCGCCAATCTCGTCGCCTATATGCGCACCATGGCAGACGCTCCGGTTCCGCTGCCGGAAGCCGGCGCAGCGCCCGCTCCGGAAAATGCCTCCGCTCCCGGCGAGGCTGCCACGCCTCCCGCTACCGGCGAAGCTGCTCCTGCCGAGCCGGCAACTCCGGCCGAGGCTCCGGCCGAGCCCGCAACTCCTCCGGCGAACGGCGAAGCCGCCCCGGCCGCGCCTGCGGAAGGAGCGACGGCTCCGGCTGAAACCACCCCGCCGGCCGAGGGCGAGACGACCCCCGCGCAGTAACGCCATCGTCATCGACCAGACACGAAAAAGCCGGGTTCAGCCCGGCTTTTTTCATGTCTGCCGGCAGGCACCCGTGGTTCCCGCCCGGCGCTTGTGCTCTAACTTGTGCAGAAATCATTCGAGAGGAGCGACATGAGACGCAAGCCCGCTTTGTTGGCACTGGCCATGCTCGGCTCCGCGCTCACGCTGACCGTCACCGAAGTGTCCGCCCAGGACGAATGGCGGACGATATCGTCGCTGATCGGCTCCTCGAAATACGAAGCTGCCGGCTTTCCCCACTACGATTATGTGAACCCGCAGGCGCCCAAGGGAGGCACGCTGAACCTCGTCGCCAGCGGTGGCTTCGACAGCTTCAACCCGTTCGTCGTGCGCGGCAATCCCGGCGACGGCCTGTCGGCAACCGGCGGCCTGCTCTTCGACACGCTCATGCAGCAGGCGTCCGACGAAGGGGGCACGAGCCACCCGCTCATCGCGGAAGCGTTCAAGTACCCTGCCGACTATTCCTCGGCGACCTACAGGCTCAATCCGAAGGCGCGCTGGCACGACGGCCAGCCGATCACGGTCGACGACGTCATCTGGTCGTTCAACACGCTGAAGGCCAACAGCCCGTTCTACAACCGCTACTTCGCCAACGTGACCGAAGCGGTCGCCGCCGGCGAGCGCGAGGTCGAGTTCCGCTTCGACCAGAAGGGCAACCGCGAACTGCCGCACATCCTCGGCGACCTCGCCGTCCTGCCGCGCCACTGGTGGGAGGGTACCGACGCCGCCGGCCGGAAACGCGATGTCGGCGCGCCGACACTGGAGCCGCCCCTCGGCTCCGGGCCATACCGGATCGAGAGCTTCAAGGCCGGCGACAGCATCGTGTGGTCGCGCGTTCCCGACTATTGGGCCGCCGATCTTCCCGTCAATGTCGGGCGCTTCAACTTCGACCGCCGCCGCTACGTCTACATCGAGGACGATACGGCGGCGTGGCAGGCCTTCACCAAGGGCGGCTACCAGGATTTGCGGATCGAGAATCGATCGCGCCGCTGGGCAACCGAATACACCTTCCCGGCGATGGCGGCCGGCGACGTCATCAAGGCGGAGTTCAAGCTGACAAGCGGCTCGCCGATGCAGGGCTTCGTCATGAACCAGCGGCGGGCGCAGTTCCAGGATCGCAACGTGCGGCAGGCGCTGACGCTCGCCATGGATTTCGAGACGATGAGCCAGAAGACGTTCTTCGGTCTCTACGCGCGCACCGACAGCTACTTCGAAGGCGGCGAACTGGCCTCAAGCGGCGTGCCTACCGGCAAGGAGCTGGAAATCCTCGAGCCCCTGAAGGACAAGCTGCCGCCCGAACTCTTCACGCAGGAGTTCAGGCTGCCCGTCTATGACTCGCCGCAGGCCGAACGGCGTTATCTGGGCGACGCCGTCAAGCTGTTCGCACAGGCCGGCTGGAAGATCAGCGGCGGCCGCATGCTCAACGCGGAAGGCAAACAGTTCACGATCGAGATCCTCGGCAACAACGCGACCGACGAGGTCATCTCCAACCCGTACATCGCCAATCTGAAGAAGATCGGCATCGCAGCGTCACTGCGCATCGTCGATCCGAGCCAGTACGTGAACCGGCTGAACGGCTTCGACTTCGACATGGTGACCGCGAACTTCTCGCAGTCGCAGTCGCCCGGCAACGAGCAGCGCGACTTCTGGAGCTCGACAGCGGCGAAGACGCCCGGCTCGCGCAATCTGATGGGCATCAGCGATCCGGTGGTCGACCAGCTCACCGAGCGCGTCATCTTCGCCACCGACCGCGACGACCTGCTCGCCGCGACGCACGCGCTCGACCGCGTGCTGCTGTGGAACTACTACGTGGTTCCGCAGTGGCACAATCCGAAGCGCTGGGTCGCCTACTGGAACAAGTTCGGCCTCCCGGCCGAGCAGCCGAGCTACATCGGATTCGATCTCGAATCCTGGTGGATCGACACGGCAAAGGAAGCCGCGCTCACCGCAAAGACGGGCAGCGCGAATTGAGCGCGGCAACGACGCGCCGCGACTTTCTCCGCCTCGGCGCGGCAGCCGCGACCGCGGCACTGCTTCCCGGCCGCGCCTTCGCCAATGTCGCCACGGGCGAGCCGCTCTACGGCCTCTCGGCCTTCGGCGACCTTCGCTACGCGCCGGGGTTCCAGCATTTCGACTATGTGAACCCGGACGCGCCGAAAGGCGGGACGTTCAATTTTTCGCCGCCCAACTGGGCCTACAACCAGAACCCGCAGACCTTCAACACGCTCAACTGTTTCGTCGCGCGAGGCGACGCTCCGCCGCGCATGGAGATGTGTTTCGACTCGCTGATGACGCCGGCGCTGGACGAGCCCGACACCATCTATGGGCTGGTGGCGGAGACGGTGACGCTCTCGGCGGACCGCAACAGCTTCACCTTCAGCCTGCGCCCGGAAGCGCGCTGGCATGACGGCACGCCGCTGACGGCGGACGACGTGGTCTTCACGCTCACCCTGTTCAAGGAAAAGGCGCATCCGCAGCTGCTGCTGCCGCTGCTCAAGATGACGGAGGTCGTCGCGCCTGATCCGCGCACCGTCCGCATCAGCTTCGACGGCACGCAGTCGGCGCGCACGATCCTCGATGTCGCCGTCTTCCCGATCGTGTCTAAAGCCTATTTCGACGCGAATCCGTTCGATTCGTCGCGCATGACGCCGGCGCTGGGCTCCGGCCCGTACAAGGTCGGCCTCGTCGTCGCCGGGCAGACGATCGAGTATGATCGCGTGCCGGACTACTGGGGCCGCGATCTCGGCGTGAACCGGGGCGTCAACAATTTCGACCGCATCCGCATCGAGTTCTACCGCGACCGTCAGGCCGGCTTCGAAGCCTTCAAGAAGGGGGACGTGACCTACCGGCAGGAATTCACGTCGCGAACCTGGGCCACCGGCTACGATTTCCCGGCGCTGCTGGAGGGCAAGGTCGTCAAGCGCGAGGTGCCGGCAGAGCGCCGGCCGTCGATGCAGGCGCATGCACTGAACGTGCGGCGAGACAAACTCAAGGACGTTCGGGTCCGCCGGGCGATCGGCATGTGCTTCGACTTCGAGTGGACGAAGCGCAACATGTTCTACGATTCCTACGACCGCTCGGACTCCTGTTTCGAGCGGTCGCCGTACAAGGCGCAAGGGCTGCCGCCGCCGGAGGAACTGGCGCTGCTGGAGCCGTTCCGCGGCCAGGTTCCCGACGAGACCTTCGGCGAGGCCGTGACCCAGCCGGTCTCGAATGGCTCGGGGCGTGACCGCAAGCTGCTCGGCGAGGCTGTGAAGCTGCTGGCCGACGCGGGCTGGAAACGCGCCGGCAGTTTCGTCCAGAACGACAAGGGCGAGACGCTGACGCTGGAAATCCTCGTCGACGACGAGGTGTTCGTGCGTGTCGATTCGCCTTGGGTCGACAACATGCGCGCCATCGGCATCGATGCATCGATCCGTATGGTGGATGCCGCGCAGTACCAGGCGCGCGAGGCCGAGTTCGACTTCGACGTGCTGTCGATGGCGCAGTCGTTCGGCGCCACGCCGACGCGCGAGGAACTGGAACGCTGCTTCAGTTCGCGCGCCGCATCGATGGCAGGTTCGCGCAACCTGCCGGGCACGGCCGACCCCGCCATCGATGCGCTGATCGAGACGATCGGCACGATGCAGGACCGCCGCACGTTCGAAATCGCCATGCGAGCGCTCGACCGCCTCTTGCGCGCGCGGCAGGACTGGATTCCAAGTTGGCATTCGCCGAATCACCGCGTCGCTCACTGGGACATGTTCGGATACAAGGAACCCAAGCCGGACTACGGCTTCCCGGTCGAGGCGATCTGGTGGTTCGACGCGGACAGGGCGAAGGCCATTGGCAAGGCCTGAAACGTCCGCCGGTGACGGGGCAAGGGAGCCGACGGCCTGATGGGCGCTTATATTCTGCGGCGCATCCTGCTGATGATTCCGACGCTGTTCGGAATCATGCTGGTGTCGTTCGTCGTCATCCAGTTCGCACCGGGCGGCCCGATCGAGAAGATCATCGCCGACATGACCGGCCAGGGCAATTCCGGCGACATGATTGGCGGCGGCGGGGGTGACGACGGCGGCGGCGGCAATGTCGGCATCGACGGGGGTGGCGGCGACTCGTTCAAGTACCGCGGCGCCCAGGGGCTCGATCCCGAATTCATCGCCATGCTGGAGAAGCAGTTCGGCTTCGACCGGCCGCCGGTCGAGCGCTTCTTCAAGATGCTGTGGGACTACGCCCGCTTCGATTTCGGCCAGAGCTACTTCCGCGATATCGGCGTGCTCGACCTCATCATCGAGAAGATGCCCGTGTCGATCTCGCTCGGCCTGTGGATCACGCTGCTCTCCTACCTGATCTCCATCCCGCTCGGCATCCGCAAGGCGATCAAGGACGGCTCCACCTTCGACGTGTGGACGAGCGCGGTGGTGGTCGTCGGCTACGCCATTCCCGGGTTCCTCTTCGCCATCCTGCTGATGGTGCTGTTCGCCGGCGGCTCGTTCTTCGACTGGTTCCCGCTGCGCGGCCTGACCTCGGAGAACTGGGACCAGCTCTCGCTGGGCGGCAAGGTCCTCGACTATTTCTGGCACCTGGCGCTGCCGCTGACCGCTATGGTGCTGTCCGCCTTCGCCACCACCACGCTGCTGACCAAGAACTCGTTCCTCGACGAGATCCGCAAGCAGTACGTCGTGACAGCGCGCGCCAAGGGCCTGTCGGAGCATCGCGTCCTGTACGGCCACGTCTTCCGCAACGCCATGCTGATCATCGTCGCCGGCATGCCGGGCGCCTTCATTTCCGCCTTCTTCACCGGTTCGCTGCTGATCGAGAACATCTTCACCCTCGACGGGCTCGGGCAGCTCGGCTTCCGTTCGGTGATCGACCGCGACTATGCCGTCGTGTTCGCCAACCTCTACATCTTCTCGCTCATCGGCCTGTTCATCAGCCTCGTCTCCGATCTCACCTACACCTGGATCGATCCGCGCATCGACTTCGACCGGAGGGACGTCTGATGCCGGACATCCAGACCAGCACCGCCGTCGAAGTGACACGCAACGTCAAGCGCCCGCGCCTGTCGCCGCTCAACCAGCGGCGCTGGCAGAACTTCAAGGCAAACCGTCGCGGCTACTGGTCGCTGTGGATCTTCCTCGTCCTCTTCATCCTGTCGCTGGCGGCGGAGTTCATCGCCAACGACCGGCCCATCCTGGCGATGTACAAGGGCGAGTTGCTGTTCCCCTCGGTCGTCACCTATCCGGAAGAGAAATTCGGCGGATTCTATGCCATCACCGACTATCGCGACCCGGTGATCCAGGACGAGATCAGCGCCAATGGCTGGCTGCTCTGGCCGCCGATCCGCTACGGCTACCAGCTGCCCAACAACGATACGCCGGAGCCGTTCCCGTCGAAGCCGTCTTGGATGTACGACGCCGAGAAGCGCTGCGAGCGCTACCCGGACGGCGTCAATGACCGCAACTGCACCGTGGGCAACTGGAACTGGCTGGGAACCGACAATCAGGGACGAGACGTGCTGGCGCGCGTCATCTACGGCTTCCGCATCTCGGTGCTGTTCGGCCTCATCCTGACGGGGTTCTCGGCGCTCATCGGCGTGTCCGCCGGCGCCATCCAGGGCTATTTCGGCGGCTGGACCGACCTGATCTTCCAGCGCTTCATCGAGGTCTGGTCGTCGATCCCGGTTCTCTACCTTATCCTCATCATCGCGGCGGTGCTGTCGCAAGGATTCTTCACGCTGTTAGGGATTATGCTGCTGTTCTCATGGGTGGGGTTCGTGGGCGTGGTGCGCGCCGAATTCCTGCGAGCGCGAAACTTCGAGTACGTCAACGCCGCGCGTGCGCTCGGCGTCTCCAACCGCACCATCATGTTCCGCCACCTGCTGCCGAACGCGATGGTCGCGACGCTCACCTTCCTGCCCTTCATCCTCAACGGCTCGATCACCACGCTGACCTCGCTCGACTTCCTCGGCGTCGGCCTGCCGCCGAGCTCGCCCTCGCTCGGCGAACTGCTTCGTCAGGCGCAGGCGAGCCTCAACGCGCCGTGGCTCGGCATCTCCGGCTTCGTCGTCATCTCGCTCATGCTGTCGCTGCTGATCTTCATCGGCGAGGCAACGCGCGACGCGTTTGACCCGCGAAAGACGTTCCGATGAGCGGTTTGATGCAACCGTCCGCGCAGACTATGTTGGGACCCAGAGGTAACGGGCCATGAACAAGGTCGTTCGCGAACACTACCCGGCAGAAAAGCTGCCGCAGGAGCTGCGCGAGGGCATCGCCGCGGGCGCATCGGTGCGCGTCACGGTGGAGGTGGAGCGGCGTCCCCTGAGCCGCGAGCAGTTGCTCGAAACCATTCGCAAGGCCCAGGCGAACGCGAGAGGCACAACGCTGGAGGAAGCTGTCGCGCGTGTCCGATCGCTGCGTGATGAATGGGACGACTGATGTCGCCGGAGCGCATCTACCTCGATGCCAATATTTTCATCGCCATGCTCGAACAGAACGACGCCGTGTCGCGCCATCTCCTTCAGCTCTTTGCTAGCGCACCGCATACAGACATGCCCCGGCTGGTGACGAGCGAACTGACGTTGGCTGAAACAATCGTGGCCCCGATCCGCGAAGGGAATGCCGCCGAATTGGCGAGCTACGAACGAACCGTGGCATCAAGCGAGGCGCTTGAGGTCGTCCCGGTTGATCGCAAGATCCTTCTCCGCGCCGGCGAACTGCGCGCATTCGACACCAGCCTGCGGCTGCCGGACGCAATTCACGTCGCCCGTGCGATTTCGGCCGATTGCAAGTTCATACTTACCGCCGACAAGCGGCTGGCCGCAGCTCTGGAAAGGCCGTCGCGCGTCGCGTACCCCGTTCCTGCAGCGCCCACGACCGAGATGCTGGCAGATCTCATTCCGGAGAACCGTTCGTGACGGACGCCCCGCTCCTCTCCGTCCGCGATCTCTCCGTCGCCTTCACGCAGGGCGGGCGCACGCTCACCGCCGTCGACCACGTCTCCTTCGACATCGGCAAGGGCGAGACGGTCGCGCTGGTGGGCGAATCCGGCTCCGGCAAGTCGGTCTCGGCGCTGTCCGTGCTGAAGCTGCTGCCTTATCCGCCGGCCAGCCATCCGAGCGGGCAGATCCTGTTCGACGGCGCTGACCTGCTGGGCAAGAGCGAAAAGGCCCTGCGCAGCGTCCGGGGCAACAAGATCACGATGATCTTCCAGGAGCCGATGACCTCGCTCAATCCGCTGCATCCGATCGAGCGGCAGATCGGCGAGGTGCTCGAACTACATCAGGGAATGCGCGGCGATCAGGCGCGGGTGCGCACGCTCGAACTGCTGCGTGAGGTCGGCATCCGCGACCCGGAAAAGCGTCTCGACGCCTATCCGCACCAGCTCTCCGGCGGACAGCGCCAGCGCGTCATGATCGCCATGGCGCTCGCCAACGAGCCGCAGTTGCTGATCGCCGACGAGCCGACCACGGCGCTCGACGTGACCGTGCAGGCGCAGATCCTCGAACTGCTGCGGCGGCTGAAGAAGAAGAACGGCATGTCGATGCTGTTCATCACCCACGACCTCGGCGTCGTGCGCAAGGTCGCCGACCGCGTCTGCGTGATGACCAACGGCAAGATCGTGGAGAGCGGCCCGACCGAGCAGATTTTCAGCGCGCCGCAGCACGAATACACGAGGCACCTGCTTGCCGCCGAGCCGAAGGGCAAGCCGCCTGCTTCGGACGACACCGCGCCCGCCATCATGGTCGGCGATCAGGTGCGTGTCTGGTTCCCGATCAAGCGCGGCTTCATGCGCCGCACCGTCGATCACGTGAAGGCGGTCGATGACGTCGATGTGGTGGTGCGCGAGGGGCAGACGCTCGGCATCGTCGGCGAGTCCGGCTCGGGCAAGACCACGCTCGGCCTGGCCCTGGCGCGCATGATCTCCTCGCAGGGCTCGATCCGCTTCACCGGCCGCGACATCGCGAAGCTGTCCTTCTCCGCCATGCGTCCGCTGCGGCGCGAGCTGCAGATCGTCTTTCAGGATCCCTACGGTTCGCTCAGCCCGCGCATGTCGGTGTCGGAGATCATCGAGGAAGGCCTGCGCATCCACGAGCCATCGCTCGACGCCGACCAGCGCGACGAGCGCGTCGTCGCCGTCATGCAGGAAGTCGGACTCAATCCCGAAACGCGCCACCGCTATCCGCACGAATTCTCCGGCGGCCAGCGGCAGCGCGTGGCGATCGCGCGCGCCATGGTGCTGAAGCCGAAGTTCGTCATGCTCGACGAGCCGACCTCGGCGCTCGACATGAGCGTGCAGGCGCAGGTGGTCGACCTCTTGCGCGACCTGCAGGCGCGCCATCGCCTCGCCTACCTGTTCATCAGCCACGATCTGAAGGTCATCCGCGCGCTCGCCAACCACGTGATCGTCATGCGCAACGGCAAGATCGTGGAGCAGGGTCCGACCGCACAGATTTTCGAGCGCCCCGAGACCGACTATACGAAGGCGCTCATTTCCGCGGCCTTCCGCATCGAGACCGCGCCGGAAGGCGTCGTCAGCCAGTAACCGCAGCAGCAACGAGGTTTTCCATGCCGCAAGACGGACGCATCCTGCTGTCGGTAACCGGCTTCAACCCGAAGCAATGGTACGACCTGCTTTCAGCCGAACGTACGGTCACGCTCGAGCCCGACGGCCCGAACGACCCGAGCATCGAGTACGCCGTCGTCTGGAAGCAGCGGCCGAACATCCTTGCCACGCTGCCCAACCTGAAGGCGATCTTCTCGATCGGCGCCGGCGTCGACCACATCTTCAACGATCCCGGCGTCCCGCAGGTGCCGATCGTGCGCATCGTGGCTGAGAACCTGACGCAATACATGACCGAATACGTCGTCTGGCGCGTGCTCGATCATCACCGGCAGGGCTTCCTCTATCGAGCGCAGCAGCCGAAGAAGCTGTGGCACGAGCCGTGGCAGAAGGTGGCCAGCGAGGTTTCCGTCGGGATCATGGGGCTCGGCAATCTCGGCGGCGTGGCCGCAGAGGCGCTCAAGGCGCTCGGCTTCCACGTCAACGGCTGGAGCCGCCGCATGCAGGAGGTGCCGGGCATCACCACCTATGCCGGGCAGGACGGGCTGGTTCCTTTCCTCAACGCCACCGACATTCTGGTCGTGCTGCTGCCGCTGACGCCGGCGACGACGGGGGTGGTGAATTACGGCCTGCTGCGCGAACTGCGGCGCGAGACGCTCGGCGGCGCGGTGCTTATCAATGCCGGCCGCGGCCGCCTGCAGAAGGATGCCGACATCCTGCGCGCGCTCGATGACGGGACGCTCAAGGAAGCCAGCCTCGACGTGTTCGAGGTGGAGCCGCTGCCGGAGGCCAGCCCGCTGTGGGAGCATCCGCGCGTCTTCGTCACCCCGCATGCGGCGGCGGCGTCCGATCCCAACCATCTGGTCAAGCCCATGCTTGCGCAGATGGCGGCGTTCGAGCGCGGCGAGCCTTTGCAGAACGTCGTCGACCGCGACGCGGGGTACTAAGGACGTCTGAACCCGGTCGGCTGACCGTAGAGGTAGCCGATGCGTGCAACCGCGTCGGCGAGCCACTCACGCGACACCAGCATGGTGTGGCCGTTGGCATGCAGGATCGTCGCCGGATCGGTGACGATCGCCACATGTCCCTTCCAGAAGACGAGGTCGCCGCGCCGCAACTCGGCGAAGTCCGCGCCCGGCTCGACCGGCGTGCCGAGACCCGTCGCCTGCATGTCGGAATCACGCGGAGCTTTCATCCCGGCCATGTGCATCGCGATCTGCACCAGGCCGGAGCAATCGACGCCGAAACCGGAGACGCCGCCCCAGAGATAGGGCGTGTTCTCCAGCGTCTCGGCGACCGAAACGTAGTCCACGGCATGATCGCCAATGGCGATCAGATGCGACAGCACCACATGCTCGCCAGTCGCCAGCTGCGCGTAGAGCGTGCCGCGCGTTTCCGCCTGCGTCGACACGGTGACCGCCGAGCCCATCGACAATACGCCGCCGTGCGGAAGCTTCATGTCCGGGCCGGGATAGGTGAAGGTGCGCGGCACCGAAACGACATGCGTCGCCGGCGCTGCCGGCGCGCCGATCGCGGCCATCGGCACATGCCCGACATAGCCGTCGCGGCGCGACTGCACCCATGCCCACCCTTCCATTTCGTCGAACACATCGACCGCGTCGCCAAGCAGCAGCTGCGTGTCGAGCCCGGCATCGGGACGCGGGGCGCGGCGCATGTCCGCAACCGGCGCCGTCACGACGGCCGGACGACCGGCGACGAACCGTGTCGCCTCGACCCGGCCCTCGAGCCGGGCGTCGGCAAGGTCCGGGCGATAGGCATGCAGGCGACGGTCGAGTGTCACAGCGGCAGTTCCCCCGCGCGAGCAATGATGATGTCGCCGAAGCGTTCGACATAGAGCGCGCCGTCGACGGTGCGGCGCACCAGCACGTTGCGGCGATCGCGCTCGTCACGGTGACGCGTCACGAGCTTCAATTCGCCCATCGTGTCGAGCGCGCGCGTGATGACCGGCTTGGTCACGCCAAGCCGCTCGGCCAGTCCGCGCACCGTGTGCGGCGGCGGGTCGAGATAGATCGAGAGCAGGATCGCGGCCTGCCGCATCGACAGGTCGGGCTGCTCCGCGCGCACCTCCGACAGCGCCACCTGCTGCCAGAGCCGCAACGCCTCGCTGGCGCGCAGCCGCACGCTCATCACATGGGACCGAGATCGTTTCGCATGCGTTCCATTCAACCTTCGCCCGGCGTCCGGCGCAAGCATCAGGCGAAGCGCTTGGTGAGCATGTGTTCCAGCGCGCGGATCGCCTGCGCCTCGCCACCCACCGGGCAATGCGGCCGGTCGACCGGGCTCCAGCCGAAAATGTCGAAATGCGCCCATTGCCGCGTCTTCTCCACGAAACGCTTGAGGAACAGCGCGGCGGTGATCGAGCCGGCGAAGCCGTCCGTCGTCACGTTGTTGATGTCGGCGATCTTCGAAGCCAGCTTGCTGTCATAGGCCTTCCAGAGCGGCATCCGCCACAGCGGGTCGGCGGCTTCGGCTGCCGCTTCCGCCAGCACGTCGGCCAGATCGTCGCTCGGCGTGTAGAAAGGCGGGAGGTCGGGTCCGAGCGCAACACGCGCAGCACCCGTCAGCGTGGCGAGGTCGAGCAGCAGATGCGGCTCTTCCTCGTCGGCCAGCGACAGCGCGTCGGCAAGCACGAGGCGGCCTTCGGCATCGGTGTTGCCGATCTCGACAGTAATGCCCTTGCGGCTTTGCAGCACGTCGCCGGGCCGGAAGGCGTTGCCGGCAATCGCGTTCTCGACCGCTGGAATGAGCAGCCGCAGGCGGACCTTCAGCCCGGCCGCCATGATCATCGAGGCAAGCCCGAGCGCATTGGCCGCGCCACCCATGTCCTTCTTCATCAGCAGCATGCCGGAGGACGGCTTGATGTCGAGACCGCCGGTGTCGAAGCAGACACCCTTGCCCACCAACGTCACCTTCGGCGCATCCGCCGCGCCCCAGACCATATCGATCAGACGCGGCGCCTCGGTCGAGGCGCGGCCGACCGCGTGGATCATCGGAAAATTCTTCGCCAGAAGCGCGTCGCCAGCGGTGACCGTGACCTTCGCCTTGTACCTGCGCGCCAGTGCGCGCACGGCCTTCTCGAGGTCGCCCGGACCCATGTCATTGGTCGGTGTGTTGATGAGATCGCGCGTGAGGTAGACGCCGTCGGCCA
Organism: Rhizobiaceae bacterium; assembly: GCA_050178915.1. GTDB lineage: Bacteria > Pseudomonadota > Alphaproteobacteria > Rhizobiales > Rhizobiaceae > JBFXAF01. The sequence goes on from JBFXFO010000048.1 coordinate 12,783, forward strand.
CGCGCCGCACCCGCTCGCCATCGGCGCCCGCCGGCAGCGCGAAACGCACGTCGCGCGCAGGCTTCTTGCCGTAGCGCGTGAACATGTAGGTGCCGAGCGCCATTCCGAGCGCAGCGGCAAAGGGATCGGCCGGGGCGTTGGCGAAATGCCACTCCCCTTCAGGCAGGCCGCGCGCCAGCGAACCGGCGCCGAGCGCGTCGAAACCGCCCTCCGGCTTGCCGACGCCGAACAGCGCCGAGCCGATCGCACCGCCCTCGCCCGGCATCAGCAGCAGCTTGCCGACCTCGCCGTCGAAGCCGTTCGCCTCCGCCCATGCGCGCGCCGCCGGGTCGAGCGGCACCTCCTTCAATGCGCCCCGCCGGACGAGGTGCACGGGGCGGCTGCGGCGGGCCTTTCGGTCCACGAACTCGAACGGCATGCTCGGTCATCTCCTCGGCTTCCAGGGCTTCCCGCCCTCACGTAGCCCGGCATGTATTAACTCCTCGTTAGGGTTAACGGAATATTGCTGGCCTGATGCAGGGCGGCGACCGCGCGCCGCATTTCGGGAGGCCATCGCGATGCCGACAGACCGCAACCGACGCCGGATTCTTCTCGCTTCCGCCGCGCTCATGCTGGCGCTGGGCGCAGCCGGCTGCGCCAAGAAGGAGCTGACCACCGGCTCGATCTCGCGTGGACAGCCGGTCGAATCCATGTCCGGCAACGAACTTGCGGCCGAGTCGAACTCGCTCGGAGCCGCCTACACGCGCGATCCTTCGAACAAGGCCACCGCGATGCGCTACGCGAGTGTCCTGCAGATGAACGGCAACAACGAACAGGCGTTGGCCGTCATGCGCAAGCTCGCCATCTCGCATTCAAACGACCGCGACGTGCTCGCCGCCTACGGCAAGGCGCTCGCCGCCGCCGGCCAGTTGCAGCCGGCGCTCGATGCGGTGCGCCGCGCGCAGACGCCTGAGTATCCCGACTGGAAGCTGCTGTCGGCGGAAGGCGCGATCCTCGACCAGATGGGTCAGGCCAAGGATGCGCGCGACATCTATCGCCGCGCGCTGGAACTCAAGCCGAACGAGCCTTCCGTGCTGTCCAACCTCGGCATGTCGTATCTGCTGGAAGGCGATCTCAAGACCGCCGAGACCTATATGCGCTCAGCCGTCGACGCCGACGGCGCAGACAGCCGCGTGCGCCAGAACCTGGCGCTGGTGGTCGGACTGCAGGGCCGCTTCGACGAGGCCGAGAAGATCGCCAGCCACGAGCTCTCGCCCCAGCAGGCGCAGGCGAACGTGAAATACCTGCGTTCGATGCTCGCGCAGCAGAATGCCTGGAAGGATCTGAAGGACGGCGAAGAGAAGAACACGAACTGAGCTTTTCCAGCTCGGTCCGACAGCGAAAAGGGCGCCGCAGGGCGCCCTTTCTCTTTTCCGGCGATGCGCGCGGATAAGCTTACTGGAAGATGCCGCGCTCGCTGACCTGGATGCCGGCCGGCCCGAGGATCACCGCGAAGAGAACCGGCAGGAAGAACAGGATCATCGGCACGGTCAGCTTCGGCGGCAGCGCGGCGGCCTTCTTCTCGGCGGCGTTCATGCGCGCATCGCGGCTTTCGCTCGACAGCACGCGCAGCGCATGCGCGACCGGCGTGCCGTAGCGCTCCGCCTGGATCAGCGCCTGCGCCACCGACTTGACCGAGTCGAGACCGGTACGGTTGGCGAGGTTCTCGTAGGCCTGGCGCCGCTCCTGCAGGAACGACAGCTCGGCATTGGTGAGCACGAACTCTTCGGCCAGTTCGACCGACTGGACGCCGATTTCCTCGGCCACGCGACGGAACGCGGCTTCCACCGACATGCCCGATTCGACGCAGATGAGCATCAGGTCGAGCGCGTCGGGCCAGGCCTGCGTGATCGACTGCTTGCGCTTGGTGGCGCGGTTGGAGACGTAGAGCACCGGCGCGTAGAAGCCGGCGTAGCCGGCGACGATCGCCACGAACAGGCGCACAAGCGTCGGCTGCTCCGGCAGGCCGCCAAGGATGAAGAGGTAGACAAGCGCCGCGCCGAAGAAGACGAAGGGCAGCACGAGCCGGAAAAAGAGGAAGCGCGTCAGCGGGTTCTGGCCGCGGAAGCCGGCCATCTTGAGCTTGGCGAGCGTCGCCTCGTCGGCGAGCGCGCGGCGCAGGTCGAGCCGCTCGACGATGTTGCGCATGCCGATCGACTGCTCTTCGCGCAGGCCCTTGCGGCGGCGGTCGGCCTCGGCGGCAAGGCGCGCGCGCTGCTTGGCGCGCAGTTCGTCGCGCTCCAGCGCCACCGACCTCATGCGCGACTTCAGCGGGTTGCTGCCGAGTGCCGGCATGAGTGTGAACAGTGTCGCGAAGACGGCAATGCCGACCAGCATCGCGATCACGAAGGACGGGTTGGAGAAGGCGTTGTAGATCGCTTCCATTGCCGGCTAGACCTCGAAGTTGATCATGCGGCGCATGACGAAGATGCCGATCGCCATCCACACGCCGGCGACGCCCATGATCATGTGGCCGGAGCTCGTGGTGAACAGCGGCATGATGTAGTTGGGCGACGACAGGTAGACGAGGATGGCGACAATGAAAGGCAGCGCGCCGATGATGGCGGCGGAGGCCTTGGCCTCCATCGACAGCGCCTGCACCTTGGCCTTCATCTTCTTGCGGTCGCGCAGGACGCGCGAGAGGTTGCCCAGCGCTTCCGACAGATTGCCGCCGGCCTGGCTCTGGATCTGGATGACGATGCCGAAGAAGCTCGCCTCGGGGCAGGGCATGGTCTCGCCCATGCGCATGGCGGCCTCCGGGATCGACAGGCCGATCTGCTGCGACTCCACGATGCGGCGGAACTCGGTGCGCACCGGCTCCTGCGACTCCGTCGCGATCAGGCGGATGCCGTCGTTCAGCGGCAGACCCGACTTCACCGCGCGCACGATCACGTCGAGCGCGTTCGGGAACTCGTTGAGGAAAGCCTTCACGCGGCGCGCGCGCTTGAACATGACGAACCAGCGCGGCAGGCCGAGGCCGCCGGCGAGCGCGGCGCCCGGCAGCGCGATCAACGGCAGCCCGCCCATATAGGCCGCAATCGTCGCCACCACGCCAGCGATCGCCGAATAGAGGTAGAAGCGCTCCATGGTCACGTTCATGCCAGCCTGCTTGATCTGGACCTTGAGCGGAGCCTTCTTGGAGTTGCGCTCGCGCGCCTTCTGCTTGTCGTCCAGTTCCTTCAGCGAATCCTGCACCGACTTGCGGCGTTTGGCAGCCTCCGCCAGCCGGTCGCGCGACGCCTTGACGGCACCACGGTCGGTTTCGGCCCGCTTGATCGTCTCGAGACGCCTCTCCGCCTTCTTCTCGTTCGCCATGCGATTGAAGAGAAAGGCATAGGCGACAGCGCCCGCCGACGCCGCCGCCAGCACGATGAAGATCAGCGTGGGTTGATCGAAGCCGAACATCAGGCCGTCTGCTTCTCCATGGATTCCAGCGCCGCGGCGAGCCGCGCCTCCTCGCCGAAGTAGCGGGCGCGATCCCAGAAATGGGGGCGGCCGATGCCGGTCGAGACGTGGTTGCCGATCAGCTTGCCGCTCTGGTCCTCGCCCTTGATGTTGTAGAGGATCAGGTCCTGCGTGATGATCACGTCGCCTTCCATGCCGATCACCTCGGTCACGTGCGTGATGCGACGCGAGCCGTCGCGCAGGCGGGCCGCCTGGATCACGACGTCGATCGAGCCGACGATGATCTCGCGAACGGTCTTCTGCGGCAGCGAGAAGCCGCCCATGGCGATCATGGATTCGATACGGTTCAGGCACTCGCGCGGGCTGTTGGCGTGGATCGTGCCCATCGAGCCGTCATGGCCGGTGTTCATGGCCGACAGCAGGTCGAACACTTCCGATCCGCGCACCTCGCCCACGATGATCCGCTCCGGCCGCATACGCAGGCAGTTCTTGACCAGGTCGCGCATGGTCACCTCGCCCTCGCCTTCGAGGTTGGGCGGGCGGGTTTCGAGACGCACCACGTGCGGCTGCTGCAGCTGCAGTTCCGCCGAGTCCTCGCAGGTGATGACGCGCTCGTCGCGATCGACATAGTTGGTAAGGCAGTTGAGCAGCGTCGTCTTGCCCGAACCGGTGCCGCCGGAGATGATGACGTTGCAGCGGACGCGGCCGATGACCTTCAGCACATCGGCGCCGGCCGGCGAAATGGCGCCGAACTTGACCAGCTGGTCGAGCGTCAGCTTGTCCTTCTTGAACTTGCGGATGGTGAGCGCGGCGCCATCGATGGCGAGCGGCGGCGCAATGACGTTGACGCGCGAACCGTCGGGGAGGCGCGCATCGCAGATGGGCGAGCTTTCATCGACGCGACGGCCGACCTGGCTGACGATGCGCTGGCAGATGTTGAGCAGCTGCTGGTTGTCGCGGAAGCGGATGCCGGTCTGCTCGACCTTGCCGTTCACCTCGATGTAGACCTGCTTGGCACCGTTGACCATGATGTCGGCGATGTCGTCGCGCGCCAGCAAGGGCTCCAGCGGGCCGTAGCCGAGCACGTCGTTGCAGATGTCCTCGAGCAGCTCTTCCTGCTCGGAGATCGACATCGCGAAGTTCTTGATCGCGATGATGTCGTTGACGATGTCGCGGATTTCCTCGCGCGCGCTGTCGGGATCGAGCTTCGCCAGCTGCGAAAGGTCGATCGTGTCGATGAGCGCGGAAAAGACCTGGCTCTTGGTGTCGTAGTAGCTCTCGGAACGCTCGCGTGTCGCGCGCGCCTGCGGCTTCGGCGGCGGAGGAGCAATGTCGGCCTTGCGCGGCTGCGGCGTGGAGGGGCGCACGGCTACGTCAACGCCGGCATCCATGGCCGGGCGCGCCGGCTCGTCCCGACTGGCGGGCGCAGACGCCGGTGCCGGCGCCCGGAATTCGGGAGCCGGCTTGCGCCCTGCGTCGTCGTTGCCTCGCTTGCCAAACATGACGCCTTACACCCCGCCCAAAGGCTATTTCTTGCCCAGCTTCAGCCTGCCCAGCATGCTGCCGATGCCAGGCTTCTTCTTCTTGGTCTTGATCTCGGCGCGTCCGGTCAGCACGTGCGCGATCTCGTTGACCGTCGCCACAATGGCGTTCTGCGCGTCCATCTCGCCGAGCATGCGGCCGTTGTTGGCGGCATTGCCGAAGAACTGCGCGTCGAACGGGATCACCGCCATCGGGCTCAGCCCCAGCGGATCGGCGAAGTCGGCCGCCGTGATCTCCGGGCGCTTCGGCACGCCGGCCTGGTTGATGATCAGCTTCGGCGCGGAATCGTTCGGCCGCAGCTTCTTCAGCATGTCCACGAGGTTCTTGGTGTTGCGCAGATTGGCCAGTTCCGGCGTGGCGGTGATCACCACGTCGTCGGCCTGCATCAGCGTCTGCTTGGTCCAGCCGTTCCAGACATGCGGAACGTCGAGCACCAGCAGAGGCGCGGTGCGCTGCGCCGTCTCGATGATCTGCTGGAACGCTTCCGGGTCGAAATCGTAGACGCGGTCGAGGCTGGACGGTGCCGCCAGCAGCGACAGGTGCTCCGCGCACTGCGCCAGAAGGCGGTCGAGATAGACCTCGTCGATGCGCTCGGGAGCGAACACCGCCTCGGCGATGCCCTGCGCCGGATCCTGGTCGAAATTGATGTTGGCGGTGCCGAACGGCAGGTCGAGGTCGGCCACCACGACTTCCGACTTGAACAGGGTCGACATGGCCCAGGCGACGTTGTGCGCCAGCGTCGAGGAACCGACGCCGCCCTTGGCGCCGATGAAGGCGACGGAGCGGCCGATCGGCTCGGCTTCCGGATCGACGAAGATCGAGGAGATGACGCCGACGATGTCGGCCATCGAGATCGGCGCGACTACATATTCCGAAATTCCCGAGCGGATCAGTTCGCGGTACAGCCAGACGTCATTGTAGTGGCCGATGACAACCACCTTGGAACTCGGATCGACGTATCCCGACAGCTGGTGCAGCTGCGCGATCATTTCCTTCGGCTCGCGCCGCGATTCCAGCACGATCAGGTTTGGCGTCGGCGCCGACTGATAGAACTCGATCGCGGTGGGAATACCCCCCATGAAGACCTTGAGGTGGGCCTTCGCCATGCGGCGATCCTCGCCGGCCCGCTCGATCGGTCCGGCCACGCCTTCCGTCTCGCAGAAAGCCTGGATCGAGATGCGCGGCACGGGGCGCAGCGCCTGCAGATTGGCCGTGTCGTCGGCACCTGCTTCCGCGTCGATGTCGTAGGCCAGATTGCTCATGCTCACACCACCACCGGATCAGTAGAGAATTTCGGATCTGTCGATGAATTCGCCGGAGATGCCGCGTCCGCGATACACATCGATGACCTCGCTGCGATTCTCGGCGTCCACTTCGGTCGACTTGCGCGGCCCGAGCAGGTCGGCCGGGTTGGCGATCTGCGCCGCCAGATTGTTCTGCGAGGCGCAGCCGAAATTGGCGTAGTGCTTGTTGTCCGAGGTCTGCAAGAGATCCTCCGGCCAGCGGCCACACTTGTCGGTCTGTGCGCGCAAATTGGTGTAGGAAACGCGGACCGGCGCCGAAACCTCTTCCGAGTTCGCCTGGTAGGAATTCACGATGAGGCGGCCCTGGTGGACGCCACGCGAGTAGGCGAACTGCGCGAATTCGGCAGCGGCATACTGGGCAGCGGCGGCGTTCATCGAACCCACCGGCACCAGGATCGTCACCAATGCTCCGGCGCTGCGGTCGTAACGCGAGAAGAAACCGTCAAGCGCCACGCGGTGCAGCTTGGTCATCCCCCGCTCGGAACTGGCGACCGGGAGGTCGATGACCTCTTCCTTCTCGGCCACCACGATCGGATGGTTGGTGCGGTAGTCGTCCGGGACGGCGCCGACCGTGATCGAGTCGCGCTTGGCGCAGCCGGCGAGCAGCGCGGCGGCGAGGACCGCTGTCAGCATCGAGGCAGTGCGCACGCGCCGGGCCGATCGTGAGTTGAACTGGAACATCGCGCGCCCCGTCACTTGTAGATGAAGCCGACCACGCCGTGGTAGCGGCCCGGCGGTCTGTCGGTCTGCATGGTCCCGTAGACGCGGTTGACGCGACCGAGGAACATGCCTGCGCCGTCGCCGGCGGGATTGAAATTGTCGTCCGGCCGGGCAAGCTCGTTGCGGGCCACCGGGCGTGCCAGGTACGGCGTCACGATGATGACCAGCTCGGTTTCGTTGCGAACGAAGTCGCGGCTGCGGAACAGCGCGCCAAGCACCGGCAGCTTGGAAAGACCCGGCAGACCATTGACCGCCTGGCGGACGTCGTCGCGGACGAGACCGGCGATCATCATCGAGCCGCCGGAGGGCAATTCGACGGTGGTGTCCGCGAGGCGCTTGCGGATCGAAAGCATGTTGGCGCCGGAGCGACGACCGCCGCCCGAGAGTGCGACCGAACCTTCGGTCGTCGGTTCGGAGACCTGGGTCCTGATCTTCAGGCTGATGCGGCCCGGCGAGAGCACGACCGGCTGGAATTCGAGGCCGATGCCATACTCGATCTTCTGGATATCGTAGCTCAGCGACCCGTTGTCCGGGTCGACGTCCTGGCCGGTGACGAGGTTGAATTCGCCGCCGACGCGGAACGTCGCCTTCTCACCGGAAATGGCGGTCAGCGTCGGCTCGGCCAGCGTCTTCATCACGCCGGCCTGTTCCATCGCGTTGACGTAGGCGTCGAGCATCGCGGTGCCGAGCGACAGCGACGACGGCGACAGCGGCTTGCCGAGGCCGGCGAAGTTGTCGCTGAGAGCGCCCCAGTTCAGGCCGTCGCTGCTGCCCTGCCCGATCATGTTGACGCCGAGCTGCTTCATCACGGAGCGCGTCACTTCGGCGACGGTGACCTTCAGCGTCACCTGGTCCTCGCCGATGATCTGCAGCAGGTTGACGATGCGGCTGGTGCGGCGCTCCTGGTCCGGATTGTTGATGTCGACGCCGCCCGCCGCGTCGCCGCCAGCTGCCGTCTGCGAATACTGGCCGGTCGTCGCTTCACCGCCGGTGACGAAGATGTTGGCGAGGTCGGCGGCGCGCTTGGCGTCGAGTGGCGTCTCCACCGTGCCGGAGAGCACGACGTTGTCGTTCAGCAGTTCGACCACGATGGCGGAGTTCGGAATGAAGCGCTTGAGATAGGCTTCCAGGCCCGACACGTCGCGCTCGATCGCGAGGTCGAGGCTGGCGATCTGCTCGCCGTTCGGCCCGAACACGAAGATGTTGGTTTCGCCGACCGCCTTGCCGAACAGGTAGATGCGGCGCGCGGTGCGCGTCACCGCGTCGGCGACCGACGGGTTGGCGACGAGGATGTCATAGGCGTCCTGCGGCAGGTCGATGACGATCGACTTGTTGAGGCCGAGCTTGATGCGCTGGCTGTCCTGCGGCGAGTTGACCTTGGTGCGGCTGGCAGCGGCGGCCTTGCCGGACGCACCCGGCAGCTCGACCGCGCCTGCGACGAGGCCGACGGAGATCGCCACGGTGAGGGTCAGGCGGGCAGCGGTGGAGAGCAGCATGGCGTGCCTCGGCATCGAATGGCTCGTCATTTGTTGGCTCCCACTTCGGTCACTTCGCCGGACTTGATCAGGCGGACGGTGCCGCGGCGGCCGTTGCCGGAAACGAGGTAGTCGGCCTCTTCCTGCGGCGGCACGTTGGTGTCGACGACGGCACGCAGCGCCAGCGTCAGGCGGTCGGCCATCTGCTGTGCGACGGTGATGATCTCGGCCTGCTGCGGCGAGAGTTCGAGCGTCGCCGTTTCGCCGACCTTCACCTTGCGGCCGTCCTCGTCCTCCTGGATCGCCTGGTCGATGGCGAGCACGCGGATGTTCTGCAGGATCGTCTCGGTGATGAAGCCGGAGCCGGCAGCGCCGGCGGCCGCGTCGCCGGAGCGGCGGGTCATGATGATGTCGACATAGTCGTTGGGCAGGATGAAGCCGCCGGCCGAAGTATCGGCCGAGACCTGCACCGCGATGGCGCGCTTGCCCGACGGCAGGATCGACGACATGAAGCTCTTGCCGCCGTCGATCAGCTTGGCGCGCCGCAGCGGCTCGCCGGAGAACATGGCGACGCGGGCGATGGCGCCCTTCAGCTGCTCGAGCGCTTCCGGCTCCGCCTGCCTGGTGATGAAATTCTCGTTGACGCCGTCAGCCGGCCAGGCCTGCCACTTCAACTGGTCGGCGACGGCTCCACCCATAGGAACGTCGCCGGCGAGGACGAGCACGTCCTCCAGTTCGATCTGCGGCTGCTGCGGGGCGGATTCGACCACGACCTGCGGCGGTGGTGCCTTGCCGCCCATGTTCTTGGCGACATAGCCCGCGCCGCCGGCGGCGGCGACCGCGACGCCCAGAATGATCAGTCTGGATGCTGCCATTTCGAAGGCCCTTGGACTCGGTCAAGCTCAACTGTCAGAGCCGGACATTGGGCCGCCAATCGTCAAATTACGGTTAATGCTCTCCTTACGGACATGATTAATCTAAAGTTGATTCAGACTGTTCTGGCCCAAAAGCCGGCGGCCCCGGCGCGTGTGCGCCGGGGCCGCAAGCACATCCATATGAGAAACGGAAAACTGTCAGCGAACGCTGAGCTGCTCCAGCGCCCATTGCATCAGCGGCGTCTGCGGAAACACGATCAGGCCGGCGATGCCGAGCGCGATCGCATAAGGCACGCCGACCTTCGGGTCGGCGAAGTTGCGCAGGAAGACATTGCCGCCGGTGAAGACCGCCAGCGCCGATTTGCGGTAGCTCATGATCGCGATGGCGAGCACGCCGCCGACCATTGCGGTCGCCACCAGATACTGGACGAGCAGGATGTCGAAGCCGATCCACAGCGCGGTCGCCGTCATCAGCTTGGCGTCGCCGCCACCCATGCCGCCGATGGCGAACAGGCCGAAGGTCACGGCGAGAACGAGAGCGGCGGCGGCGAAGTGCATGCCGTATTGCGCCCAATCCATGCCGGTGAACGGGGCAACCATCGCGAAGGTGACGACCAGCAGCAGCGAGGTGCGGTTCGCGATGGTCATCGACAGCATGTCGGAGACGGCGGCGAACGCCATGCAGAAAGGAAATACCACGAAAATTGCGGCTTCGAGCATTGGCCTGGCTCCGCACGACACCCCGTGCACGCTCTCACTAGCGCGCCGGCCTTAAGCATTCATGAAGCGCGAGCGCCCTTTGCCAAAGCAAAAGGGCCACCCGAGGGCGGCCCTTCAACCATGCCTCGTGGCTTTCGCCGCGGGATATTAGCTTGCGGTGCCGTCGAGCTCGTTTGCAATGCGATCGAACTGGTCGTTGATCGAGTTGCCGAGCGCGCCAGCGCCGACCATGATGGCAAGGGCGATCAGAGCAGCGATCAGACCATACTCGATGGCGGTCGCGCCGGACTCGTCCTTCATGAAGCGAGAGAAAAGCTTGGACATGGGAGAACTCCTTACTCCGTGTTACAGCACTTCCGTCAACTTTTCTGCGTTGGTCGATCGGATGCTGGCAATCTAGGACGAAGCTGTTTCAGCGCCCTTAACGAACAGCCTTACCAGAACGTTAAGCGGTCGAACCGCCCTCCGTGGTTAACCATGGACTAAGCCTCCGCCGTCCCACATCTGTCGCGAATAACCCGCTTCCCCACGCGCGCGCGGACGTTCCTTGTCAACGGCCGGCCTGCGTCATCCTCGGTGCGCGGGGGTCCACTTAACCGTTGCTTCACCAATATCCTTCATCTTCCGTTGAACAGTATCAG
>JBFXFO010000049.1:0-23106 GCA_050178915.1 Rhizobiaceae bacterium
CCACTATGTGATCTTTTGTTGCTGCGGAGGTAAATCCGGTGGCGGAAGTCAACAAAAGCACAGGCAGAAAATGTGTATCGCATTGGCAATGTGTCGCGAAGATGCGACATTCGCGTCCGTCTTTTAGTCTTGCACAGCATACAACAGGAGTTCTGTCGAGTTTGCACCTATGGAGGTCCGACGTCGGCGCAGATGAGTTCTAAAAGTGGCTGCGATGGTGGCGCGTTACTTTGCGTCAACATTCAAGGTTGATGCAGTAGCTTCGTTCTTAGTGTATGCATCAAGCGTTCAACTTGGAGGATTCCATGGAGACAGATGCCCAAACACTTCTCAAGCATGTAGCGTCCATCGTCACTTCCTATGTCGAGTCACACACTTTGCCGGCCGACCAGCTTCCTGCTTTGATCGCCGAGGTTTACCAGAGCCTTCTGCGGCTCGGCGAACACAGGGAAGAAGAGGTCGAAGCAACGCAGGAGCCGGCTGTAAATCCCAAGCGATCCGTCCTTCCGGACTACATAGTCTGCCTGGAGGACGGGAAACGCTTCAAGGCGATCAAGCGGCACCTCTCGGCGCAGCATTCAATGACTCCGAAGGAGTACCGCCAGAAGTGGGGGCTGCCCGCAACGTATCCGATGACGGCACCGAACTATGCCGCGATGCGGTCTGAACACGCCCGGGCCACGGGCCTTGGCAGCAAGCGGGTCGGATCGCGCAAGGCACGGCGCAAGCATCAGCACTGACCTGCACCACGCCGGTTTGATGGCGGAATGCGCCACAATGTTGCCCGCATGCCGCCATAGTCGCTTTACAGGCTCTTAAAACAATTCCTGCATCTAGATCGGATGGGCATGGCAGGAATTGCGGTTTCGATGCGCCGGTTCGTGCCAGCGTTCTGTTTGTGAGTGCCGCGTTTGCGATCGTCGGGGGACAACCTGTCTAGATATTCTTCGCCACGCCGTGGTCTCGCGAAGGCATTCGGACTGCTCGCCATGCTGGCGGGTGCCGCTGCGCTCGCCGGTTGCGGGTCGTCCGCACCGACGAAGACGTCGCACGGCAAGAAGCGTTCGAGCGAGTATTTCTCCGAGGCCGAGTATGGCGTGAAGGCCAGCCCGCGGGTCACCAACCAGCGCACGCGGCTTCCGCGTGGCGGCGGACGCGATCAGACGGGCAAGCCGTATCAGGTCAAGGGCAAGTGGTACTATCCCAAGGAAGACAGGGCGTACCGGAAGGTCGGCGCTGCCTCCTGGTACGGCGACGCCTTCCACGGCCGCCTGACCGCCAATGGCGAGATCTACGACATGACGCATCTGACCGCAGCGCATCCGACGATGCCGCTGCCCAGCTATGCGCGTGTTACGAACATGAAGAACGGCTCCTCGGTCATCGTGCGCGTCAACGATCGCGGGCCTTATGCGAACGGCCGCATCATCGACCTGTCGAAGCGTGCCGCCGAGATGCTGGACTACAGTCATGCCGGCGTCGCCAAGGTTAAGGTCGAATATGTCGGCCGCGCCCCGCTCGACGGTCAGGACGACCGCTACCTGATGGCGTCATACCGTCCCGGCAAGGGGCAGGGGCGTGCGCCCGATCCCCTGTCTGACGGCCTGCCGTCCGGCGTGATGATCGCCATGAACGGCCCGACGCCGAGCGGCGATGTCGGTGGTGGCGCGTTCGCCTTTGGCGATGCGGCTGGCGGCGGCGGTCTCGTCGCGCAGACGACCTTCCAGGCGGTCGAGCCGATGGGCGTTGCCAGCGTGCTATTGCCGGATGCCGGTCCGATCGTGCCGGAGCGTCCGTTCGATGGCTTCCAGATGCAGCAGACGCAGTTGGCGATGGTGACGTCGTATGCCGATGAGCGCGTGAAGCGCGCCAGCAATGCATTCGCCTCGTTCGATCGGGTGGCGGCGCCGCTGACGCCTGACGAAATGTCGACCGCCTCCACCGAGGGCGGTGACAATGACGCCGACTATATCGCGGCGGGTGCTTTTGGATCGCGGGCCGAGGCCGAGAAGGTCGCCGCCGCTCTGGCGTCCATGGGGCGGCCGGCGATTGCCCCTTCGGCGCATGATGGCGGCACCTGGTACGAACTCACCATCATGCCCGACGGGCGCGCCTCGATCGACGACCTGCTCGAGGCTGCCTGGCAGAACGGTGCGCCCGACGCCTTGACCGTCCGCGACTGACGCCGGCGTCATTTTCTTGCCAGCACGGGCGCTTATGGCTTTGACCGCACGGTCGGGGCTGGTAGCCTGATGGCCGGAAAAGCGCAGACGGGACAGGCTGATGGCTGCATTTCTTCGCTCTCTGCCGCGCGTTTTGGCCGGCCTCTTTGTGACGCTGACCCTCGCCAGCGGCGCCATGGCGCAGACGCTCGAAACCAAGGCGAAGCAGGCGTTCGTCGTCGATGCCGATACCGGTACGACGCTTTTCTCCAAGAATCCCGACGACCTGATACCGCCCGCATCGCTGGCAAAGCTGATGACGATGGAGGTCGTGTTCCATGCCATCAAGACCGGCAAGCTGACACTCGACACGACGTTCAGGGTCAGTGAGAACGCCTGGCGCAAGGGCGGCGCGATGTCCGGCGGCTCGACCATGTTCGCGGAGCTCAAGTCGGATATCCGGCTGGAGGATCTGATCAAGGGTGTCATCGTCCATTCAGCCAATGACGGGTGCATCGTCATTGCCGAGGGCATGGCGGGCACGGAAGACAAGTTCGCCGAGATGATGACGGAGCGGGCGCGCGAGATCGGCCTGAAGCGCTCGATCTTCAAGAATTCGAACGGACTGCCGGCGGACGGGCAGGTGGTCACGATGCGCGAACTGGCGCAGCTCGGACTGCACATCTTCCGCGAGTATCCGGAGTTCTACAAATACTACTCGATCCAGGAGTTCACCTGGAACGGCATCACGCAGCGCAACCGCAACCCGCTGCTGACGATGGGCATCGGCGCGGACGGAATGAAGACCGGCTTCACCGAGGCTTCCGGCTACGCCATCCTCGGCTCGGTGGCGCGTGACAGCAGGCGCGTGTTCGCAGCACTCTCCGGCATGGCGACCGACAAGGAGCGCGCCGACGAGGCCAAGCGCGTGCTCGAGTGGGCGATCCGCTCATTCGAGAAGCAGTCGATCTTCGCGCCAGACGAGGTGATCGGCGAGGCTTCCGTCTATGGCGGCGAAAAGGCCGGCGTGGCGCTGAAGGCGAAGGGGCCCGTCGCGATCATGATCCCGGTGACCAACCGCGAGCGACTGATCGGGCGCATCGTCTACGAAGGCCCGCTGGTTGCGCCGGTGGAAGCCGGCGTCCCTGTCGGCGCGCTGAAGATCTGGGTCGGCGAGGCGCTGACGCAGGAAACGCCGCTGTTCACGGCCGAAGCGGTTGGGCTAGGCTCGATGACGGATCGCGTCTTCGACGCCATCGGCGAACTCATGGTCGGCTGGCTGCGCAAGCCGGTCGGCGACGAATAGCGCATGGACGCTGACGGCCACCGTCTCTAGATACGGCCCGCGACCGGAACGGAAACCAGCTTGTCACGCGGCTTTTTCATCACATTCGAAGGCGGGGAGGGGGCGGGCAAGTCCACCCAGATCCAGCGGCTGGCCGAGCGTCTGCGCCAACGAGGCCATGAGGTCGTGGTGAGCCGCGAGCCCGGCGGCTCGCCCGGTGCGGAAGCGGTGCGGCATGTACTGCTGTCCGGCGCCGCCGAGCCGTTCGGGCCGATGATGGAAGCGATCCTGTTCGCCGCGGCGCGCTCCGATCACGTCGCGCAGGTTATTCGCCCGGCGGTGGAGCGCGGTGCGGTCGTGCTTGTCGACCGCTTCCTCGATTCCTCGCGTGTCTATCAGGGAGTGACCGGCGGGCTCGACCCCGAACTGATGGCGTCGCTGGAGCGGGTGGCAATTGACGGCATGATGCCTGACCTGACACTGATCCTCGACCTCGACCCGGAGGAGGGACTGCGCCGCGCTGCCGCCCGCCGCGGTGAGAGCGAAACCGCCGACCGCTACGAGAAGGAAACGGTCGATGTTCATCGCCGCCGCCGCGAGGCCTTTCTGGCGATCGCCGCAGCCGAGCCGGAGCGCTGCGTCGTCATCGACGCCAGCCTGATGGCATCGCAGGTTGAACTTTCCGTCGAAGCCGCCGTCAGCGCTGCGATGCAACGCATCGCGGCGGCGACACCGGAGCCCGTGCGGGCATGAACGACTATCCCGAGCAGCACGACACGCTTGAGGGCATTCCGGCGCCCGCCGAGAATCCGTCGCTCGTCGGCCATGCCGAAGCCGGCGCCATGCTCGCTGCCGCGCACCGTGCGGGCAAGCTGCCGCATGCGTTGCTGCTCGCAGGGCCTGCCGGCATCGGGAAGGCGACTTTCGCGTTCCATCTGGCGCACCATCTTTTCCGCCATCCCGAGCCGGCGAACGCGCCGGCCGGACTGAGCGTGATCAACCCCGACTCGACGCCGTTTCGTCTTGTCGCAAACGCCGCGCATCCCTCGCTGCTGCATCTGATGCGGCCGCCGACGGACAATGGCAAGGGCTTCAAGACGGTCATCTCGGTCGGTGAGGTGCGCAAGGTCGGGCAGTTTCTGTCACTCACCGCGCATGATGGAGGCTGGCGTGTGGTGATCGTGGATCCGGCCGACGACATGAACCGCGCGGCCGCCAACGCACTACTGAAAAACCTCGAGGAACCGCCGACGCGGACGGTCTTCATCCTGATCGCGCATTCGCTCGGCAGGCTGTTGCCGACCATCCGCTCGCGCTGCCAGGTCGTGCGCCTGCAACCGCTCGCAACCGATGAAACGCTGCGCGTGCTGCAAGAGCTGGGCATGGATCTGCCGCAGTCCGAGGCGGGCAGGGCGGCGCTTGCCGAGCGCGCGAACGGCAGCCCGCGTGCGGGCATCCTGCTCACCCAGTATGGCGGCATCGAAATCGCCGAGGCGCTCGACAAGGCGGCGCGCGAACGCGACATCGGTGCCTGGCACAAGCTCGCCGATGCGGTCGCAGCGCGTGACGGCGCGGTGCACTTCGAACTGTTCAACCGGCACGCGCTCGACATGCTGACGGGCGAAGCCGCAGCGGCGGCGCGCGGCAACGACATCGTCCGGGCGAATTCACTGGCCGAGACTTGGCAGGCTGCGCTAAACGCGATAACGGAGGCCGAGGAATACAACCTCGACCGCAAACAGCACGCCCTGACGATGATCGAACGCCTGAATGCCGCGATGCGAATGTGACGACCGGCTCGCGCTCTGAGCAGCAGCGCGCGCAAACGCCTCGTCATTCATCGGCATTCGAACTATGGACGGCGCCATCATGTCACGCGACAAGTTCTACCTGACCACCCCGATCTTCTACCCGAACGGCAAGCCGCATATCGGCCATGCCTATACGGTCATCGCCAGCGATGCGCTGTCGCGCTTCCAGCGGCTGGACGGAAAGGATGTCTTCTTCCTTTCCG
The DNA here is from genome assembly GCA_050178915.1 of Rhizobiaceae bacterium. Classification (GTDB taxonomy): domain Bacteria; phylum Pseudomonadota; class Alphaproteobacteria; order Rhizobiales; family Rhizobiaceae; genus JBFXAF01. The sequence goes on from JBFXFO010000049.1 coordinate 5,462, forward strand.
GCACCGACGAGCACGGGTTGAAGATGCAGCAGACGGCAGACAAGGAAGGCGTCACGCCGCTGGCGCTTGCCGACCGCAACTCAGCCGTCTTCCAGGAGATGGAGCGCGTCGTCGGGGCGTCGAACGACGAGTTCATCCGCACCACCGAACAGCGCCACTACCGCGCCTGCCAGGCGATCTGGACGCGCATGCAGGAGAATGGCGACATCTACCTCGACCGCTACGGCGGCTGGTATTCGGTGCGTCAGGAAGCCTATTTCGACGAGAAGGAAACCACCGTCGGCGAGGACGGCGTGCGGCGCGAGCCGCTCGGCTCGCCGGTCGAGTGGAACGAGGAGGAGAGCTACTTCTTCCGCCTCTCGAAATACCAGGACAAGCTGCTCGAACTCTACGCGTCACAGCCCGATTTCGTAGGGCCGTCCGAGCGCCGCAACGAGGTGATGAGCTTCGTGAAGTCGGGGTTGAAGGACCTGTCGATCTCGCGCTCGACCTTCAACTGGGGCGTGCCGGTTCCGGGCGACAAGAAGCATGTGATGTATGTCTGGGTCGATGCCCTGACCAACTACATCACGGCCGCAGGCTACCCGGATGTGGATGGGGAGAGGTGGTCGTACTGGCCGGCAATCCATATCATCGGCAAGGACATCGTGCGCTTCCACGCAGTCTACTGGCCGGCGTTCCTGATGTCTGCCGGCCTGCCGTTGCCGAAGCGCGTTTACGCACATGGCTTCCTGTTCAATCGCGGGGAGAAGATGTCGAAGTCGGTCGGCAATGTTGTCGACCCATTCGCCATGGTCGAGCATTACGGGCTCGATCCGGTGCGCTATTTCTTCCTGCGCGAGGTGCCGTTCGGACAGGACGGCAGCTACAGCCACGAAGCGATCGTCAACCGCGTCAACGCCGACCTAGCGAATGATCTCGGCAATCTGGCGCAGCGCTCGCTGTCGATGATCGCCAAGAACTGCGGCGGCAAGGTGCCGACCCGCGGCGCGCTGGCCGAAGCCGACACGGCGATCCTGGCGCAGGCCGATGCGGCGCTCGTGACGGCGCGCAAGGCGATGGGCGAGCAGGCGATCCACCAGGCGCTGGCCGCGATCTTCGCTGTGGTGGCTGACGCCAACCGCTACTTCGCCGGGCAGGAGCCCTGGGCGCTGAAGAAGAACGACCCGGCGCGCATGGAGACGGTGCTGCACACGACGGCCGAAACGATCCGGCGCGTCGCAATCATGTGCCAGCCCTACATTCCAGGCTCGGCGGCGAAGCTGCTCGACCTGCTCGCCGTGCCGGCCGACCGCCGCAACTTCGCCGATGTGGGTGAGGGCGGCGCGCTGCAGGCAGGGGTGACGCTGCCTGTACCGGAAGGCGTCTTCCCGCGCTACGTCGACAAGACCGACGACGCGTAGGCGCCGGCGCCCATGTCGAAGCTCAGCCGTCAGTACCGGCGCTTGCGGCAGGGCGTGCAGGAGGCGTTTGGCGCGACGTACGAACTCGACGGTGCGCGCTTCGCGCTGCCGTCGTGGGCGGATGACATCAAGCGCAACATCAAGCGCGGGCATTACGAGGCGGCAGAGCGCCGCCTCGTCTTGCAACACCTTCGACCCGATCTTCCGGTGGTCGAACTCGGTGGTTCGTTCGGCATCGTCAGCGGCGTGATTGCCAGACGTCTCGCGCCGATGACGCCGCACATCATTGTGGAGGCCAATCCGTTGCTCATCGACTATTGCCGGGCCAATGCCACGGCGCCGCGCGGGTCTGGAGCGCCGGTGACCGTCATCAACGCGGCGATCGCCTACGGCGTGGGCGCGGAGGTTTCATTCCTGCAGAGCGGCGGGTTTCTCGGCAGCCGGCTGGCGCGCGAGGGCGACAGCGGCACGATACGCGTGCCGGCCCTGCAACTCTCGGCACTGCTCGCGCAGCACGTGCCCGGGCAGGACTATCAGCTGGTGTGCGACATCGAAGGCGGCGAGCTGGATATGCTGATCCATGACCGCGACGCGCTGCAGCCATGCCGGAGCGCGATGGTGGAGATGCACGCGGATGTGTTCGCCGCGCGCGGCACATCCGAGGCAGGCTTCATCGCCATGCTCGAAGCGGCCGATCTGTCGGTGCGCGAGCGCACCGACAATGTCGTGTTCGCAGCACGCGACCTGCGGGAATAGAGCATGCTCGTCGACAGCCACTGCCATCTGGACTTTCCCGATTTCGAGGCCGAGCGCGCGGAAGTGATCGCCCGCGCTGTCGGCGCCGGTGTCGGCCGTATGGTGACGATCTCGACGCGGGTAAGCCGTTTTCCGGGCCTCGTGGCGATCGCCGAGGCGCATGAGGAAGTGTATTGTTCCGTCGGCACGCACCCGCATAACGCCGACGAGGAACTGCACATCACCGCCGACGAGCTGGTGCGGCTGTCGGCGCACCCGAAGGTCGTCGCGATCGGCGAGGCCGGGCTCGACTACTTCTATGACAAGGCCCCGCGGGATGCGCAGGCGCAAGGGTTCCGCACCCATATCGCGGCAGCGCGCGAGACCAGCCTGCCGCTGGTCATCCACGCCCGCGACGCAGATGCGGACATCGCGGCGATCCTCGAGGAAGAGACGGGGAAGGGTGCCTTCCCGTTCGTTCTGCACTGCTTTTCGTCCGGCCGCGCGCTTGCCGAGAAAGGCGTCGAGCTGGGCGGCTACGTCTCATTCTCCGGCATCGTGACCTTCAAGAATTCGCCCGAGCTTCGCGCCATCGCTGCCGCTCTGCCGCGCGACCGTCTGCTGGTGGAGACCGACGCGCCCTACCTTGCGCCCGTGCCGCATCGCGGCAAGCGCAACGAGCCGGCCTTCGTCGCGAATACGGCTGCCGTCCTTGGCGAGACGATCGGGCTTGATGCGGCGGCCATCGCAGCACTGACCACCGACAATTTCTTCCGGCTGTTCTCCAAGATGCCTCGGCCGGACGGTGTCTGACGTGAACGACCTGCTGCGCTTCACGATCCTCGGCTGCGGTTCATCGCCGGGCACGCCGCGCATCACCGGCGATTGGGGGGCGTGCGATCCGACGAACCCGAAGAACCGGCGGACACGCTCGGCTGCGCTGGTCGAACGCATCGGCGCCAACGGCACGACGCGTGTTGTCATCGACACCGGACCTGACTTCCGCGAGCAGATGCTTGCCGCCAAGGTCAGGCGGCTGGACGCTGCGGTCTACACCCATGCCCACGCAGACCACATCCATGGGATCGACGATCTGCGCGGCTATGCGCTGGAGCAGCGCCGGTTGATGGACGTGTATGCCGACAGGCCGACAATGCAACGGCTGAAGGAGGGTTTCGGCTACTGCTTCGAAACACCCCCGGGCAGCTCCTATCCGCCGATCCTGCAGGCGTGGCCGCTTCACCACGACCGGCCGCTCGTGGTCGAAGGAGAGGGGGGTGCCCTCACCTTAGAGCCGCTGCTTCAGATCCACGGCGATATCGTTTCGCTCGGCTTCCGGCTTGGCAAGCTCGCCTATTGTCCGGACGTCAGCCATTTTCCGGAAGGAACGGCCGAGCGGCTTGCAGGGCTGGACGTGCTGATCATCGACGCGCTTCAGTACCGGCCGCACCCAAGCCATCTGTCGCTTGGCCAGGCGCTCGACTGGATCGAACGGCTGCAGCCGAAACAGGCATTCCTGACCCACATGCACATTCCGCTCGACTACGAGACTGTGGCGCGCGAGACGCCGAACCATGTGATGCCGGCCCATGACGGGCTGACGATCGAATTGCCATTGTAATCAAATAGAAGCGGTTCAATCTTCATGAGCAGCATCGAACGTGTGCGGGAAGCCGCAGCCGCTACCGGCCTGACGATCGAGGTGCGCCGCATGGGTGCCTCCACCCGCACGGCGCAGGAAGCTGCCGACCAGTGTGGCTGTGCCGTCGATCAGATCGTCAAGTCGCTCGTGTTCCAGGGCAAGCTTAGCGGCCGGCTCTATCTGTTCCTGGTGTCGGGCTCACGCCAGCTCGACCTCACGAAGGCGGCGACGCTCACCGGCGAGACGCTGGAGCGTGCCGATCCACGGCATGTGCGCGAGGAAACGGGCTTTGCCATCGGTGGGGTGTCGCCACTTGGGCATCGCATCGCGCTGCCGACCTATGCCGACCAGACGCTGCTTCGCTACGATCTGGTCTGGGCGGCGGCCGGTGCACACGATGCGGTCTTTGCGTCCGAGCCGCAGGCCTTGTGCGAGGCAGCCGGCGCTATCGTTGCCGACATCGCCAAGTAGCCACGGCTCTGTCCATGTGGTAGTTCCATAATCTATCTTATGTGACTTTTGTGTGGTAGTTACTGCGCACTGCGTGCTGGACACCCCCGGCATCCGCAGCCAGCCGGAAGCGATCGTGTCAGAGCGCTGCGTAGCCCAGCAGCCCGCAAGCGATGACCACGGCCCACGCAGGCAGCCGCCAGACCGCGAGCGCCACAAACGATGCGGCCGCGATCGCCATTGTCGATGGTGACGTGACGCCCTGCGTGAAAACGGGATCGTAGAGCGCGGCGGCCAGCAGGCCTACGACGGCTGCGTTCGTGCCCATCAAGGCGCGCCGCGCGGTTCGGGAGGCTCTGAGCCGTTCCCAGAAAGGCAGCGCGCCGATCACCAGCAGCGCCGATGGCAGGAAGATCGCGACCAGCGCGAGCGTCGCACCGGCAGCGCCATTCGGCGACGCAACCTGCACCGCGCCGAGATAGCCGGCGAAAGTGAAGAGTGGACCCGGGACAGCCTGCGCCGCGCCATAACCGGCGAGGAAGGCGTCGCGGGTGACGAGCCCTGCTCCGACGGTTTCGGCGTCGAGCAGCGGAAGCACGACGTGGCCTCCTCCAAACACCAGCGCGCCGGCACGATAGAAGCTGTCCGCCATGCGCAACCACCCATCGCCATTGATCGACGCGGCCAGCGGCAACAGCGCGAGCAGGGCAACGAATGCGATCAGGCAGGCGACTGCAATGGGGCGGCTGACACCGACGCTGATCGGCTCATGTGGTTCAGATGCGGTTTCGTCCATGCGCAGCCAGACAAGCCCGATCAGCGCGCCGGCTGCGATCGCGGCGAGCTGCCCGAATGCATTCGGCGCCAGCAAGGCGAGCAGCATCCCGGCGAGCGCGATCGTGGCGCGCTGTCGGTCGGGCGTCAGCGTCGTCGCCATGCCGAGCACGGCATTCGCGACAACCGCGACGGCGGCGGCCTTGAGGCCGTGCAGCCAGCCGCCCTGCTCCAGGCCAGCGGCGGAAACTGCGTAGGCGAAGCCGACGAGCAGGATCGCCGACGGCAGCGTGAAAGCCAGCCAGGCCGCGAACATGCCAGCGTAGCCGGCACGGCCGAGGCCGATCGCCATGCCGACCTGGCTTGAAGCCGGCCCTGGCAGGAACTGGCAAAGCGCGACCAGATCGGCAAAGGCCGCTTCGCTCAGCCATTTCCGACGCGTGACCAGCGCATCGCGAAAGAAACCAAGATGCGCGACCGGGCCGCCGAAGGAGGTCAGCCCGAGCATCAGGAACGTCAGAAAGACGTCGGTTGCGCTGCCCCGCGCTGTGGTTAGTGGCTCGGTCTGGCTCACGTGCTCGATGATTCCAGGCGTTGACTCAGCTTCGACGGCGCCCGTCGTGAATCACGGGCACCGCAAGATAGCCGGCCAGAGCCTCGGTTTCACGACAGCAGCGTGCGGTGCCCCTGCCCGGTCGACGCCGTCAGGCGCGGCGCCCGGCCGCGTCCAGTGCGGCGAAGTCTTCATCGCTGAGCTTGATCCCGGCGGCGGCGGTGTTCTCGTCCAGATGTGCGACCTTCGATGTGCCCGGGATCGGCAGCATGACCGGGCTGCGCTTCAGCACCCAGGCCAGCGCGACCTGACTCGGTGCTGCGCCGTGCTTGCGTGCGACCTTGTCCAGCACCGAACCGTCGCGCGCCAGATCGCCGGCGGCCAGCGGATACCACGGTATGAAACCGATGCCGTTCTGCTCGCAATAGTCGAGCACGTCCTCGCTGCCGCGATCGACGAGGTTGTAGCGGTTCTGGACAGTTGCGACCTTGAACACCCTCGAGGCCGCCTTGATGTCGTCCACCGACACTTCGCTGAGGCCGGCGTGCCGGATGATGCCGTCGTCCAGCAGCTTGCGGATGGCGCCGAACTGCTCGCTGCGATCGACCTTTGTATCGATGCGGTGCAACTGCCACAGCCCGATCTGCTCTATCCCGAGCTTCTGCAGGCTCTTCTTGGCCTGCTCGATCAGATAGTCGGGACGGCCGTTCGACGTCCACACATTGGGGCCGCTGCGGGTCATGCCGCCTTTGGTGGCGACCAGCATGTCGGCCGGATAGGGATGCAGGGCTTCGCGGATCAGCTTCTCCGACACGTCGGGGCCGTAAGAATCGGCCGTATCGATGAAGTTGACGCCAATTTCCGGCAGGCGCTTCAGCGTGCGCAGGCTTTCAGCGCGGTCGGCGGGCTCGCCCCATATCCCCTTCCCGGTCACCCGCATCGCGCCAAAACCGAGGCGGTTGACGGTGATGTCACCGCCGATGGCGAACTGGCCCGATTGGGCTGCATCAGGTCTGGACATGGCAATTTTCCCTTCGAGAATCTGGCGGGAGGCGGCGTGAACCGTCGCGGAAAGAGGTGGCGCAGTGCGCCGCCTTGCATATAGGGAGGCTATGCGCCGGCGACACCAGCGGCGTCCAATTCATTGGCATCGGTCGTGCGACACATCCTTCTCATCGGCATCGGCCCGGGGCATCCCGACCAGATCACGCTGCAGGCGATAGACGCCATCCGCCGCGCCGACGTGTTCTTCATCCCCGGCAAGGGCGAAGAGAAAATCGAACTGGCAGCAATCCGGCACGCCATGCTGGACCGGCACCTGCCGGGCGGCCGCCACCGTGTCGTTCCGTTTGACGTTCCGGTGCGCGACGCCGCAGCGCCCTATCGCGACGGCGTGCATGCCTGGCACGACGAGATCGGGGAAGCCTACGAGCGCCTCTTCACGGAGCATCTTTCCGATGGGCAGACCGGCGCCTTCCTCGTCTGGGGCGACCCGTCGCTCTATGACAGCACGATCCGCATTCTCGACGCGGTGAAGGCTCGCGGACGCGTCGATTTCACCTGCGAGATCATTCCGGGCATCACCAGCGTGCAGCAGCTGACAGCCGCTCATCGCATTCCGCTCAACACAATCGGTGAGGCTGTCGAAATTACAACCGGCCGGCGGATTTCCGAGCAATATCCGGAGGATAGAGCCAGCGTTGTGGTCATGCTCGATGGCCGCACGGCTTTTGCAGGGCTCGACCGCGACGATCTCGACATCTTCTGGGGCGCCTATCTCGGCACGCCAGACGAGATCCTGATCTCCGGCAGGCTCAGCGAAGTCGCCGACGAGATCCTGCGCACCCGCGCGGAGGCGCGGGAACGCAAGGGGTGGATGTTCGACACCTACCTCTTGCGCAAACGCAGCTAGAGCCTGAGCGAGAACGGCACGCCCTCGAAGGCGTCCACCCCCCGCCCGATCGCGTCGATGGCCGCCACCATGCGCCCGGAGCGGCCCAGAATGTCGTCGGCGAAACCGACCAGCCGTCGGTTCGGCGTGGCGGAGGGGGATAGCCGCCGCATCTCGGCCGCCAGTGCATTCTCGTCGCGCCGGGGATCGAGCGATGCCGCAACGATGAAGGCGGCGGCCGTCGAGCGGCTGATGCCGGCGTAGCAATTCACCACCAGGGGGGCGGCGCGGTCCCAGCGGCGGCCGAACTCGATCAGCCTCGCGACGTGCTCGCGGCCGGGCGGCGTGTGGCCGTCCATCGCCTCGGCGATGTCGTGCATCACGAGATGCAGATGGTTCTGCGCCACGATCGACCCGGGCCGCACGAAGCCCGAATTGGGGGACAGCAGCGTCAGCAGATGGCTTGCGCCGACCGCATCGATCGTCTCGGGCACGCGGGCCATGGAACAGACGTGGATCGTGCTCATCAGGCTGCCCTCGCCTGCCAGCCGCCCAAAGCGGCATCGAGGCGTTCCCATTCGGTGTCGTCGCCCGGCAGGCCGATCCGCAGATCGTGGGGCCGCTCGGCGAAATGCCGGACGATGATGCCCGCATCGCCAAGGCCGCGAAACAGCCGCGATGCCGCAGGCATGCGAGCGAAACGATAGAGGCTCGTGCCGCCTGAGACGGCCACGCCATGGCGCGCAAGCAGCGCGTCGAGCCGCGCCGCGGCCGCCGTGAGCCGTTGCCTATGCATGCTGCGCCACTCGCGGTCACGCAGGGCTTCGATGCCGATCTCGAGCGCAGGCCCGGAGACGGCCCACGGGCCAAGTTGCGCGGCGAGCACTGCCGCCGTTGCGGGCGCAGCGAGTGCGAAGCCGAGCCGCACGCCTGCCATCCCGTAGAACTTGCCGAACGAGCGAAGCACGACAAGGCCGCCGTCCTCGACATCGCCGCTCACGCTGTCAGAACCAACATCCATGAACGCCTCGTCGACGACGAGCAGGCCGCCATTCGCCGCCAGCCTGTCGCGCAGCTTGAGCAGATCGTTGCGCGCAACGATGCGGCCGTCGGGATTGTTCGGGTTTACCACAACGGCGAGATGTGCCTCGCCGAGCGCCTCGACGTTGGCAACGTCGACCACCTCATGCCCCGCCAGCGCCGCGGCACGTGCATGCTCGGCGTAGGTCGGAGCGAGCACTGCCGTCCTGCCCGGTTCAATCAGCCTCGCGAGGTGGGGCAGCAGCATCTGCGTGCCGGGCGCCGCGACGATGCACGCCGGCGACGGCGCGCCATACGCCTCGCTGGCCGCTGCCAGAAGCTCTTGTGCACGCGCCGGCTCGGGCAGGCGCTGAAACGCCTTGGCGGGAAGCGTTGAAAACGGATATGCGTGCGGGCTTATCCCGGTGGACAGGTCAACCCACGGCTCCGGGGCTTGCGGGAACAGCGCCCGCGCCCGCGCCAGGCTGCCGCCGTGATCCACCGCCCTCGCCTGCTGGCCACGCATGACCGTTCTCGTCGCCTTTCTCGCGCTGCTTGTCGAACGGGTCACCGGATACCCGGATACGCTCTATCGCCTGATCGGGCACCCGGTCACCTGGATCGGCGCCGTCATTGCCTATCTCGACCGCACAATCAATCGCCCGTCATGGAGCGACATGACGCGGCGGATCGCCGGCGTCGCCGCCCTGCTGATCATGCTCGTGCTCGCGATCGGCATCAGTGCTGCCCTCGTATGGCTCGTCGGTTGGGGACCCTATGGCATTGCCGTCGCCGTCATCCTGGCCAGCACGCTGCCGGCCCAGAAGAGCCTTGGCAGCCATGTGCGCGACGTTGCCGATGCGCTGGATCGCGGAGGGCTGGCCGAGGGCCGCACCGCGGTATCGCGCATCGTGGGGCGTGATCCCGAGCGGCTCGACGAGGCCGGTGTGGCGCGCGCCGCGATCGAAAGCCTTGCCGAGAATTTTTCGGACGGCGTTGTCGCTCCGGCGATCTGGACGGCCGTCGGTGGTCTGGCGGGAGGCGTCGCCTACAAGGCCGTCAACACCGCCGACTCGATGATCGGTCACACGACAGAGCGCCATGCGGCGTTCGGGTGGGCGTCGGCGCGCTTTGACGATCTCGTCAACCTGCCGGCCTCACGCCTGTCCGGGCTGCTGATCGTCGCCGCCTCGCGTTTCGTCGAGGGTGCCTCGTCGGGAGACGCGTGGCGCGCCATCCGCCGCGACGCGGCGAAGCACAAATCCCCGAATGCCGGCTGGCCTGAGGCTGCGATGGCCGGCGCGCTCGGTATCGCGCTGGCCGGTCCCCGCCACTACCACGGGGTGATGGTCAATGACGGCTTCATGGGCGAAGGCGGTCGCGTGATCCTGACCTCGCGCGACATCCGCCGCGCGCTCAAGCTCTACTGGGTGGCGGATGCACTGCTGATCGGGCTCATCGGCGTCGTGGCGGGCATCCTGCTGGTCGCGCTGCCCTAGCGCCTAGAACTCGATGCCCTTCTGCGCCTTCACTCCGGCTGCGAAGTGGTGCTTCACCAGCGTCATCTCGCTGACGAGGTCGGCAGCTTCGATCAGGGCCGGTTTGGCGTTGCGGCCGGTGACGACCACATGCAGATCGGGGCGGCGTGCCCGCAACGCAGCGACGACCTGATCGAGGTCGAGATAGTCGTAGCGCAGCGCGATGTTCAGTTCGTCGAGGATGACCAGTCCCATCTCGGGATCGGCCATCAGCGCCAGCGCCTTCTCCCAGGCGCGGGTTGCGGCGGCGACATCGCGTTCGCGGTCCTGTGTCTCCCAGGTGAACCCTTCGCCCATGGCATGCCATTCGACGCGGTCGCCGAAGGCCTGCATCGCGTCCTTTTCACCGGTGTGCCACGCGCCTTTGACAAACTGCACGACGCCGACCTTGCGGCCGTGGCCGAGCATGCGCAGCGCGAGCCCGAAGGCGGCGGTCGACTTGCCCTTGCCCGGACCCGTGTTGACGATCAGCAGGCCCTTCTCGATCGTCTTCGAGGCGACCTCGGCGTCCTGCACGGCCTTGCGCTTGGCCATCTTGGCGCGGTGCTTTTCTGCATCCTGGGCAGCTTGCGTCATTCATTTCACCTGCAGAGGAAGACCGGCGACCATGAGCAGCACGCGGCCTGCAATCGCTGCGACCTGCGCATTCAGGCGCCCCTGCGCATCGCGGAAGCGCCGGCCCAGCGGCGTGTCGGGCACAATACCCATGCCGACTTCGTTGGAGACGACGAACCAGTGGCCGCGCGGCTTTGCCAGCACGTCGACGAGCTGGGCGGTTTCACGATCGAGATCGGCATCGGCCAGCATGCGGTTGGAAAGCCAGAGGGTCAGGCAATCGACCAGCACCGGCGCCCCGCTCGGCACGGCCTCGATCGCCGCGACGAGATCGTGCGGGGCCTCGACCGTCTGCCAGCCGGCGTCGCGGCGCTGGCGGTGCAGCGCAATGCGCTCCTGCATCTCCGCATCGAAGGCCTGTGCCGTCGCGATATAGGTCCACGGCGCAGGCAGCGCCGTGGACAGGCGTTCGGCGTGCGCGCTCTTGCCGGAGCGCGCACCGCCAATGAGCAGAGTCAGGTGCTCAGGCAAGCCGGGCCGACAGCTTCTCGTCCGGCGCGGCGAGGAAACGCTGGCGCAGCGAGCCAACTGCGGCGCCGAGCGAAAGCCAGAAGGCGAGGTTGGTCAGTGTCACCAGCACCACGAACCGTTGGTGCAGGTCTGGCGGAATGGGCGAGTCGTGCGAAACCGGCTGCGGCGCGCCGATGATGTGCGGTGCCGCGATCAACGCCACGCCGATGACCGCCGAAACCGGGTCGCGGCGGAAGACCACCAGTGCAAGGCCAATCGCCGTGGCGATCACCGTGCCGACCCACCAGATCTGTCGGTCCATCAGGTCCGCGGCCGGCATGGCCGGGAGTTCCGGCGGCAGGCCGAGACCCGGCGCCAGCGTGAAGATGGCAAAACCGGCAAAACCCCAGAACAGGCCTCGGCGCCAGCCGGCGATGCCGCCCAGCAGTTCGGAGCCGGCGACCAGCAGCAGCGCAAAGCCGATGCCGCTCGCGACATTCGCCATCACATTGAAGGCGAAGCGCTCGAAGCCGTCTGCGGGTCCCCAGCCTTCCTCTTCCTCGGCGGCGGGAGCAGCCTCGGCCGGGCTGGCCGGCTGCGCTTCCTCGGCGGAAACGACGGCGTGGTGACCGCCGCCGCCGGCGTTCTCGAATGTCTCCGCCTGCAGGATCAGCGGGACGGTGGTGAAGCTCTGCAATGCCGCCAGCACCACTCCGCCGAACAGGCCGGAGAGCACCGCGACGAAAAAGACGTTGCGGAACAAGGTCATGGGATTGGGGGCCTACCGGGTCAGTGGCAGGGGAACGCCATCGAATGGCGGTAGTCGTGTCCGGCATTGTGGACGGCCTCGATATGCGAGAAGCCGACGAAGCCGGTGATGAAGATGCCGCAGATGGCGGCGAGCACGAGCTGCATCACACGCGATGAAGCGGATGCGGCCGAGACGGTTGTCGAGGTAGCCATGGTCCTATCCTTTCGCCCTCCACCCGAGGGCCATGAGTTTCGCCGGCGGCAGGTCTCCTGGCTCACGACTTGGTGTCCGGACCCGCCTTCCCAAGGTTTCCCTCAGTGGCTCTTCGGGGCTGGACGCGTCGCTTACAGTTGCGGGGGCAGCCACGGCTTTGGACATCGTCCGTACCGTATTCCCTCTTCTTCCCGTGCGGGAACCGTCGACAAAACGAGTCATAGGCGGATTTGGCGAGAGCGGCAAACGCAATTTCCGACGCGTTGACACCCGCTTGCGAGAGGCCCTAAATCCCCTGCGACGGTCCCTGTCGTGCAAATGACAGGGCTAAGAGGGAATGCGGTGCGGGTAATACCCAATGCCGTGGCTGTCCCCGCAACTGTAAGCGGCGAGTATGGGCCAATGCCACTGGGAGCGTTCCCGGGAAGGCGGCTCGAAGCGCGGACCCGCGAGCCAGGAGACCTGCCGTCAATGCAAGAGAATCCAACTGCCCGGCGGGTGACGTGGGCAAGGAGACAGGAATGACCGCTTCCCTCTCACGCGTGCCGTGCACCGTGATCACCGGCTTTCTCGGCGCCGGCAAGACGACCCTGATCCGCAATTTGCTGGAAAATCTGGAGGGCAAGCGCCTCGCCATCATCGTCAACGAGTTTGGCGATGTCGGCATCGACGGCTCCATCCTGAAAGGCTGCGGCATCGACGTCTGCCCCGAAGAGAACGTGGTCGAGCTGGCCAATGGCTGCATCTGCTGCACCGTCGCGGACGATTTCGTGCCGGCGCTCGACGCCATCCTGTCGCGCAGTCCGAAGGTCGATCACATCCTGATCGAGACCTCCGGACTGGCCCTGCCGAAGCCGCTGGTGCAGGCCTTCCAGTGGCCGAGCGTGAAGGGTCGCGTGACCGTGGACGGCGTTGTCGCTGTCGTCGATGGCGCGGCGCTCGCGGAAGGACGCGTGGCCTCGGATATGGACGCGCTCGCGGCGCAGCGCGCGGCCGACGAGAGCCTCGATCATGACGACCCGGTCGAGGAGGTGTTCGAGGATCAGGTGGCCTGCGCCGACCTGATCATCCTGTCCAAGAGCGACCTGCTCGACGCCGAAGGCGCTGCACGCGCAACCACGCTGGTCGGCGAGCATGCGGCGCGCGCCGTCAAGATTGTGCCTGCCACGCATGGCAAGGTCGACCCGTCGGTGCTGCTCGGCCTTGGCCTTGCCGTCGAGGATGACATCGAGAACCGCAAGACACATCACGACGACGAACTCGATCACGAGCATGACGAGTTCGACAGCTTTGTCGTCGAGATCCCTGCCACCACGAGCCCGGAAACGCTGGCGAAGCGGGTCGAGCAGGCGGCGGAAGCCGAAAACGTGCTGCGTGTGAAAGGCTTTGTGGAGGTCGCCGGAAAGCCCATGCGGCTGCTGGTGCAAGGTGTCGGACCGCGTGTTTCGCACCAGTATGACCGGGCTTGGGAACCAGGTGAGGATCGCCGCAGCAGGCTCGTCGTGATCGGCCTCAAGGGCCTCGACCGCGCAGCGATCGAGGGCATCCTGCAAGGATAGAGATGCACCTCCTCAACACGACATCAGCCTCGCTGGACGAGCTCGCCGAGCCGGTCGATCTCGGTCAGGCCGCCGCGGATGTCGCTGCCCTGTCGTTCAGCGACAGCGACCTGTCTGCGCTGGCGGCAGCCTGGAAGCGGGAGCGCGACGCCCTGCCCGCCATGCGGCTGGCGGCGCTGCGTGATCTTCGCCATCCCATGTCGATCGACCTTTGGATCGACAGCGTCGCACGGCACTCAAAGGTGATCCTGGTGCGCGTTCTCGGCGGCTATGACTGGTGGCGCTACGGGGCCGACCGGCTGGCCACTGTGGCGCGCGAGCGCGGTATCGCTCTGGCTCTTCTGCCGGGCGAATGCCGCGAGCGCGACGAACGTCTTGTCGCGCTTTCGACCGTGCCTCCCGCTGAGATCGACACGCTGCTGGCCAGTTTTCGCGAGGGCGGGCCTGAGAACATGCGCGCGCTGCTGCGCCGGCTGGCGGCGCTTGCTGCTTTCGACGTCGCGCAGATCGAGCCCTCGCCTGTTCCGAAGGCCGGGTTCTACGATCCCGTGACCGGACGCCTTTCCACCAAAGTCGCGCGCATTGCGCCGGACAAGCCTGTCGTTCCCATCCTCTTCTATCGCTCGATGCTGCTGGCCTCCGACGCCGCGCCGATCGAAGCGCTCGCACACGCGCTGTCGGCGCATGGCATGCAGGCAGTGCCGATCTTCGTCTCGAGTCTGAAGGACGCGGAATCTCTCGCGCTTGTCGAGCACGCCTTCTCCATTCTGCAGCCGACGGTGATCGTCTCGACCACGGCCTTTGCGGCAGGCGCCGAGGCCGGAGCGGAATCGATGTTCGACCGCGCCGGCGTGCCGGTATTGCAGGCGGTCGTCGCCACCACGCGGCGCGAGGCGTGGGCGGACGGGGCGCGTGGGCTGACCGCCGCCGATCTCGCGATGCACGTGATCCTGCCGGAGCTGGACGGTCGCGTGCTCGCCGGAGCCATCTCGTTCAAGCAGGCGGGCGAGCCCGATGCCGAGCTTGGCTTCAGCGGACAGGATAACCGGCCGGAGGCTGATCGCGTCGAGCAGGTCGCGCGCCGTGCCGCGGCGCTTGTGCGGCTGGCGCGAACGCCGGCCGCCGAGCGCAAGGTGACCATCATCCTGCCGGACTATCCCGGTGCTGAAGGCCGTACGGGCTATGCGGTCGGGCTCGACGTGCAGGAGTCGGTTCTCGCCATGCTCGCCGACCTGAGGGGCGCCGGTTACCACGTTGAGCATATGCCCGAGACGGCGCGGGATCTCGTGCGGCTGTTGCAGGAGGCGCGCCCTGCGATCGCGCTGACGGAGTATGTGGAAGCCACGGCGACATTACCCGAGGACGCGCGGACCGCCGTCGAAGCCGCATGGGGCGATGCATCGACAGACCCCGGCGTTGCGGACGGGCGCTTCCATTTCCGTCACATCGTCTGCGGCAATGTCACCATCGCGCTGGCGCCGGAGCGCGGCCGTTCCGCCGACCGGCGTAAGGATTACCACGATCCGGCGCTGCCGCCGCGCCATGCGTTGGTCGCCTTCGGCCTCTGGATGCAGGCGCGCTCGCACGCGCTCGTGCATGTCGGTGCACATGGCACGCTGGAATGGCTGCCGGGCAAGACAGTGGCACTCAGCGCCACCTGCTTCCCCGAGATTGTCACGGGTGCCCTGCCCGTCATCTATCCGTTCATCGTCAGCAATCCCGGCGAGGCCGCGCAGGCCAAGCGCCGCATCGCCGCCGTCACCCTCGGGCATCTGCCGCCGCCGGTTCTCGCCGGGCTCGATCCCGACCAGCAGGCGCTGGAACGCCTCGTCGACGAATACGCGCAGGCCGACGGGCTGGACCGCCGCCGCCGCGACCGGCTGGCGAAGCTGATCGTCGAAACGGCCTCGCGCACCGGTCTCGGGCCGCGCGCCGGCGTCTCGCCCGACGACGATACCGACACGGCGCTGCGCACCATCGACGCGTGGCTCTGCGATCTGAAGGATCTGTCGATCAAGGATGGCCTGCACGTCTTCGGCCGATCTGGCGAGGGCGATCCTGCCCGCGCCGAGAGCGCCGGGCGCGAGCGCGCGGCGGTTCTGGCCGCGCTCGATGGCCGCCACATTCCGGCCGGACCGTCCGGCGCGCCCGGACGCGGCCGAACCGACGTGCTGCCGACCGGCCGCAACCTGTTCGCCGCCGATCCGCGCACGATGCCGACGCCCACCGCCTTCGCGCTGGGCAAGATGGCTGCCGACGAGGTGGTCAGGCAGTATGCGCAGGAACATGGCGACTGGCCGCGCTCGCTGATCATCGACCTGTGGGGCAGTGCCAGCCTGCGCACTGGCGGAGAGGAGATCGCGCAGGGGCTGGCGCTGATGGGCTGCGCCCCGCAATGGGACGCCGCCACCGGTCGCGTCAGCGGAGTTGAGGTGCTGCCGGTCGCCAGTCTCGGACGGTCGCGAGTGGATGTGACTTTCCGCATCTCCGGCCTGTTCCGCGACATGTTCCCGGTGCAGATCGCGCTGTTGTCGGCGGCGGCGCAGGCAGTCGCGGCGCGCGACGAAAATCCCGGCGAGAATCCGCTGGCAGAACTCGCCAAGGGCACGGGCGAAACCCCTGCCCGCGTGTTCGGCTCGTCGCCCGGCACCTACGGCTCCGGCGTCGAGGAGATGGTCCGAGACGGCAGCTGGGACGTGCGCGAGGATGTTGGCCGCGCCTATCTCGACGCCGCCTCGCACGCTTACGGCGGTCCGGATGGCGAGGAACGGCATGCACCCGGCGCCTTCGGTGAACAGGTGGCGCGCGCCGATCTGCTGGTGCATTCCGGCGACGACCCCGGTCGCGACCTGCTCGAAGGATCTGCCGACATGGCCTTTATCGGCGGCTTCTCCGCCGCCGTTGCCGCCCTCGGCGGCAAGGCCGATGTCGTGGTGCTGGATACGACCGACCCGAAACGGCCGAAGGCTCGTTCGGTCGGGCAGGCGGTCGGGCGTGTGGTGCGGGCGCGCGCGACCAATCCCCGCTTCATCGAGGGCCAGTTGCGGCATGGGCCGCGCGGTGCGTCGGAGTTTGCCGAGACCGTCGATCGCCTCGTCGGCTTTGCTGAAACGACGCACGCCATTCCCGGCGGTCTGATCGAGGCGCTTTACGATTCCTATCTCGGCGATGCCACCGTGCGCGCCTTCCTGCTGCGTGAGAATCCTGCAGCCGCGCATGTGATCGCGCGACGCTTCGCCGATGCGCGGCGCCGCGGGCTGTGGCATCCGCTGCGCAATTCGATCGACGACGATCTGACGGCGCTGATGGCCGAGGCGCGCGAGGTCGCCGCATGAACGCGCCGCTGCGCCGCAACCAGTGTCCGACGCTGGCGGATCCGATCCAGACGGGTGACGGCCTGCTCGCGCGTCTCAATCCGGTGGCAGCCGGCCTCACCCGCCAAAGCCTTGTCGGAATTGGCGAAGCCGCGCTGCGCCACGGCAACGGATTGATCGAGGTCACGGCGCGCGGCAGCCTTCAGATCCGTGGACTGACACCACGATCCAGCGCTTTGCTCGCCGCCGAGGTGGGTGCGCTCGGCATCGAGGTGCGCGAGGGCGTGCCCGTCGACATCTCGCCGCTCGCCGGGCTCGATGCGGCGGAGCGCACCGACCCGGAGCCGGTCGCGCAGGCGATCCGGTCGGCGATCGCGGCCGCCGGACTTTCCGCCCGGCTCGGGCCGAAGGTTTCCGTCGTCGTCGACGCGCTTGGCGCCATCGACCTTTCCGACATGCTTGCTGATATCCGCCTCACGGCGGTGGCTGACGGCTGGCTGCTGGCCATCGCCGGAGATGGTCGCTCGGCCAGGGTTCTTGGGTGGGCGAAAGCGAATGACGCTGTCATTGCTGCCGTGTCGTTGCTGGAGACCATTGCCTCTCGTGGCAGGCAGGCGCGCGCGCGGGATCTGAGCGCGGACGAACTGCCGGCGATGCTGCGGCCATGTGCTACGGCCGACCTACCCACGCCTGACCGCGCGGAGCTGTCACGGACGATCCTCGCTCTCGGGTCGGGC